>NZ_JBEYTW010000015.1:0-140838 GCF_040643275.1 Spirillospora sp. NPDC047418 | reverse complement strand
TCTTCTTGCGTCACAACTCGAAGATCATCGGGCGGCTGTCCTGCGTTACGAACCGGCCGCTACCAGCTCAAATCACGATCTCGGACTGCCGTACTAGGAGGTCTCCGTGGGAAGACAGACGATCGCCGAACTCCGTGACTACCTCGTCGCGGCCGCCGGGGACTTCCCCGGTGCCGTCCGGACGGCCGTCGTGGAGGACGAGACGGGCATGTTCAGCGTCGAACTCGAAAGCGGCGAGGAGTTGTTCGTCGCCATCGCGTCCGTCATCGCCTGACGGACGCCGTTGACCGGGACGTTGCCTCCTACATTTTCACCGAGTTCAGTTGACCGCATAGCCCGGCTAGGGGAGTTAGCCATGCGCCCCCAGGGGAATGGCGGGGTGGCCGTATGTGGGCAGGAGGGCAGGAATATCTGCGCACGGTTGATGCACGGCCTTAGCCTGCCGCCATGTTCCGGCATGAGTGGGCACTTGTGGACGTGGAGACCTCCGGGCTGCGGGCCGTCCGGGACCGGGTCCTGTCGCTGGCCGTCGTCACGGTCGGACGCGACGGGCGGCCGAACGGGGAGTTCTCCACCCTGCTCGACCCGGGGTGCGATCCCGGCCCCGTGCACGTCCACGGGTTGACGGCCGCCCGGCTGAAAGGATCGCCGAGGTTCGAGAACGTCACCGGCCGCGTCGCGGGAATGCTCGAAGGGCGAGTGCTGGTCGCGCATAATGCGCCGTTCGACTACGGTTTCCTTTTCCAGGAGTTCATGCGCGCGAACATTCGGTTCCCGGTGGAGCAGCGGCTGTGCACGCTGGCGTTGAATCGGCGGCTCTCCCCGGCGACACGCGACCTGAAACTGGCGACGCTCGCTGCCCACTACGGCGTTGAGAAACGCCGAGCGCACGATGCCCTGGAGGACGTCCGGACGCTCGCCGGAGTGCTCCGCGGATCCCTCTCCGAGGCGATGAGACTGGGCCTCACACTGCCTCTCGTCGCGTGCCCGCCGAAGCAGATGGCCAGGCCGAACATTCCGAAGACCCGGTGCGCCTTCCGCTGCCCCGGACGCCTGTGCGCCGAACTCGTCCAGGGAATGAAGGTCGCCATCACGGGTGAAACCGAAGTGCCGCGGGAAAAGCTCGTCGAGCGCGCCGTTGCCGAGGGACTGAACGTGATGACGTCCGTGAGCCGGCATACGAGCGCGCTGGTCACGAACGAGCCCGGCTCCGGAACGGCCAAAGCGCGCAGAGCGCTGCAGGAAGGCGTGCCCGTCATCGACGAGCGGACGTTCCTCGCACTCCTCGGCAACGTCCTCCCCGGGACACCGCACGGAACAAGGGAAACCGCGCCGCAGGCCGAGAAGCCGGCCGAGAAGCCGGTCGTGCGCACAGGCCCGCTCGACGGACGCCGCGTGCTGGTCCTCGGCGGAACGCACCCTGATTCGTCCGCCGCGAGAAGCCGTGTCGTCGAGCTCGGCGGGGCGGCGGCCGTGAACCTCTCCGCCGGCGTCACCGACGTCGTCGCGCTGAACGGCGGCGAGAATGATCGGCGTATGGAACGGGTCGTCGACCTGGAACTGCCCGTCCACGAGGAGCAGTGGCTCGGGGCGCCGGAAAGAGTGGAGGCGGAGCGCGTGTCGCCGATGGTGCTGCCGCGCGGCGCGGCCGTCGACCTGCCGGACGCGCAGCGGTGGACGGTCGCCGCGTCGTGGGTGCAGCACGCGTCCTGCGAGGTGGACGTGGTCGCGTTCGCGCTCGACGAGGACGGCCAGGTGTCCTGCGATGAGGACTTCGTGTTCTACGGCGCCGCCGAATCCCCGGACGGGACGGTCCGGCTCGCCGCCGACGGCCCCACCGAGCAGGTGATCACCATCGATCTGGCCGCGCTCCCCGAGGCCGTCCGGAAGGTGACGATCGCGGCCGCCATCGACGGCGCGGTGACGTTCGGCGACCTCGGCCCCATCGAACTGGCCACCGGCCTCGGCACCGCCGAGCGGGCCCTCGCGCAGGCGACCCTCGACGCCGGGACGACCGAGCGGACGATGCTGCTCGCCGAGATCTACCGGCGCGGTCCGCGCTGGCGGCTCCGCGTCGTCGGGCAGGGCCACGACTTCGGGCTCGCCGAGCTGGCCCGCGGTTTCGGCGTCGACGTCGACGACTGACCCGCGGAGGCGCGCGTGACCCGCGGAGGCGCGCGTGACCCGCGGAGGCGCGCGATACAGGAGACCGGCGGGCCGGCGGGCGGGGTGTGCGGGTTTGGTCTACCGGTCCCGGCCCGGCCGCGCACCGGGTAGACCTGCATCCGTGCAGGTGAGTTATGTGAGTGAGGCGGCGCCCGGGCGGGAGAACGAGGACTTCGTGGCGGCCGGCCCCGGCTGGGTCGTGCTGCTGGACGGGGCGACGGCGCCGCCGGGAGTGGACAGCGGGTGCCGGCACGACCCGGCGTGGCTGGTGCGCCGGCTCGGCGGCCGGATCGCGGCGCTGCTCGCGCTGGAGGACGGGCAGCCGCTGCCCGACCTGGTCGCCGAGGCCGTCAAGGTGACGGGGGAGGCGCACGCCGGGACGTGCGACCTGCGGAACCCGGACAGCCCGTCCGCGACGGTGTCGCTGCTCCGGCGCCGCGACGCGGTGGTGGAGTGGTTCGTCCTCGCCGACTCCCCGATCGTGGTGGACGTCGGCGAGGTCCGGGTCTTCCGGGACGACCGGGTCGACCACCTGCCGAGCTACACCCTCGAAGGCGTGCGCGAGTCGCGGAACAGCCCCGGCGGGTTCTGGGTGGCGAGCACGAAGCCCGAGGCCGCCTACGAGGGGCTGACCGGCGAGGTCGCGGTCGAGGGCCTGACGAGGGCGGCGGTGCTGAGCGACGGCGCGTCCAGGCTCGTGGAGCGGTTCGGCCAGATGGGCTGGGACGAGCTGCTCCAGCTCCTCGACGAGGAGGGCCCGCGGGAACTCGTCCGCAGGACCAGGGCCGCCGAGGCGGCGGGCGCCGGACTGGGCGGCCGACCGCGCGGCAAGCAGTACGACGACGCCACCGCGGTGCTCGTGCGCTTCTAGCGGGCCGCCGGCCTGGCGGGCCGCCTGTCGAGCGGGCCGCCTGTCGAGCGGCCCCGCCTCAGCGGGTCGCCGGTTTGATGTGCGGCCACCAGTCGCCGAGGTCCTCCGGCAGGTGCATGCCCTCGACGCGGAGCGTGGCCGGCATCAGCGGGAAGCGCCGCCCGGCCGGGAACGTCCGCTGGTAGGACGGCGGGTCGATCACGACGACGCGGGTGCCGTTCACCACCGGGATGTCGGCGGGGACGCCCTCGTTCCAGATCCATTCGCCGTGCGCGTCGACGAGGTTCCACGGGCTGGACACGACCGGCGGCCCCGGCGGGGCGTCCGCGTCGAGGAAGCAGGCGAGGATCTCCGGTGCCGGCCGCTCCCCGTCCAGCCCGCCCGGACGGCCGATCAGGGCCCCGCCGAGCAGCATGTGCAGCTGGAAGTTGTCGCCGACGCCGCTGATCTCGACCGTCCAGCCCTTGCCGGTCGCCCGGTCGAGGACGAGGAGCCGCTCGCCGTCCAGCACGCGCAGCAGCGCCTGGTAGTGCTCCATCTGCCCGAGATGCCGGGCGGCCTGCCCGGCGACCCTGGCGCGGAAGTCGCGATCGTCGAGCGAGGCCCGGACGAGCGGCGCCATCTGCAGCATCGTGCAGCCGGCGAGCGCGTACTTCGGCAGCGCGAACCACGCCATCATCGCGACGACCGCGCCGTCCCCGAGCCCCGGCGCGACGGTGTCGAAGACCTGCTGGGACGGCTGGCCCTCCATGTCGGGCGGCTCGCCGCCGGTCGCCTCCCGCCACGTGTTCGCGAACGCGAGCGCCGCCGCGGTGACCTCGGTGATCCGCTGGACGACGGCCGGGCCGGCCGGCGCGGGGTCGGCGCCGTTCTCGGTCCAGGCGCCGGAGACGATGGCGAGGAGGCCGCCGAGGTTCGGCGGGGCCTGCGCGATGCCCTCGGCGAGCCGGGGCATGGCGGCGCTCATCTCGGCGGGGGCGGCGGTCTGGGACGCCTGCATGAGCTGCGGGAGGAGCTCGCCGAACGCCTGGTCCTCGGCGACGGCGGCCCGGACGATGTCGTCGACGACATGCTGGAGCGGCATGGATGATCACCCTGGCACAGCGGTAGGACAACCGGAGAACTCCGCCCCCATCTTGGAATCTGATTCTAGAATGGCCTCCATGGAGTCACAGGATTTCGCCGACGTGCTCACGGCCGTCCGCGCCTTCGTCCGCGACCAGGTCGTCCCCCGCGAGGAGGAGATCGAGGAGAGCGACGCGATCCCGGAGGCGCTGCGCCGCACGTCCCGCGACATGGGCCTGTTCGGTTACGCGCTGCCCGAGGAGTACGGCGGGCTCGGCCTGTCGCTGAGCGAGGAGGTCCGCCTCGTCTTCGAGATCGGCTACGCCAGCCCCGCGTTCCGGTCCATGTTCGGCACCAGCAACGGCATCGCCGGGCAGGTCCTGGTGAACTCTGGTACGGACGCCCAGAAGGACGCCTGGCTGCCCAAACTCGCCTCCGGCGAGGTTGTCGGCGCGTTCGCCCTCACCGAGGCCGAGGCCGGCTCCGACCCCAGCACGCTCACCACGAGCGCCGCGCGCGACGGCGGCGACTACGTCATCAACGGCGCGAAGCGCTTCATCACCAACGCCCCCGAGGCCGACGTCTTCATGGTCTTCGCCAGGACCGGCGGTACCGGCTCGCGCGGAATCTCCACGTTCCTCGTCGAGAAGGGCACGGACGGCCTGAGCGTCGGCCCGTCCGACCAGAAGATGGGCCAGCGCGGAGCCCACACGGCCGAGGTCTTCTTCGACAACGTGCGCGTTCCCGCCGACGCGATGGTCGGCACCGAGGGGACGGGTTTCCGTACCGCCATGGCGTCACTCGCCCATGGGCGGGTCAGTATCGCCGCCGTCTGCGTCGGTCTCGCGCAGAGGATCCTGGACGAGACCGTCGCCTACGCCAAGGAACGGAGCCAGGGCGGAAAGAACATCGGTGAATACCAGCTCGTCCAGGGGCTCATCGCCGACTCCCAGACCGAGCTGTACGCCGGACGCTCGATGGTCCTGGAAGCGGCCCGCGCCTATGACGCCGGCGAGGACACCAAGCGGGGACCGTCCTGCGCCAAGTACTTCTGCTCCGAGATGGTCGGACGCGTCGCCGACCGGGCCGTCCAGGTCTACGGCGGCATGGGCTACATGCGCGGCGTCGCCGTCGAGCGCTTCTACCGCGACGTCAGGCTGTTCCGCATCTACGAGGGGACGAGCCAGATCCAGCAGCTCGTCATCGCCCGCGACCTGCTGCGCTGACCGGACGGCCGACCGGCCGGCGGCAGGGGGGCCGGCCGGGCGGCTGACCAGCGCGTACGCCGGCGGTCCAATCCGGTTCGCAACACCCGCCCAGGCCGTGTATGGTTTCACTGCGCGAACGACGCAGGCCCCTTTAGCTCAGTCGGCAGAGCGTCTCCATGGTAAGGAGAAGGTCTACGGTTCGATTCCGTAAAGGGGCTCACGGCAAACCGGCCGCCATCCGGCACCATCGGACGGCGGCCTTCGTCGTCCCCGGGACCAGGTCCACCGGACCGGCTCCCCGGGGGGGGCAGGTTCCCCGGCCGCGGCCGGATCGCGCTGATTCGCTCCATACCGGGCCCTGTGGTACCGTCCCACCGGTTCCAGCAGGGCGTTTCGCAGCTCACCCGGCACAGCCGGTAACCTGGGAGGCGGTCCGGCGGAACCCGCGAAACCGAAACCCCGATCTCGATCCAGGTTTTCGTGTTTCCAGGGTTCGGTGAGCATCCGGTATCCTTGCAATCCGGTCCACACCGACCATCGCGGCGGGGTAGCTCAGTCAGGCAGAGCAAGCGGCTCATAATCGCTGTGTCGCCGGTTCAAGTCCGGCCCTCGCTACTACCCATGTCTCTCACCTCCGTCCCGGGGGTGAGCAGGCTGGGGTCGAATCACCGGCCGCCCTCCTCGGGCGGCCGTGGTCCGTAGATCCGTGTCCCTTACCCAGAAAGGCACTCCATCGTGGCTGCCACTGACGTCCGGCCGAAGATCACGCTGGCCTGCCAGGAGTGCAAGCACCGCAACTACATCACGCGGAAGAACCGGCGCAACGACCCGGACCGCCTCGAGATCAAGAAGTACTGCCCGAACTGCCGGTGCCACCGCGCGCACCGCGAGACCCGCTAGCCGAGGTCTCCGCCGGCCGAGGTTCCGGACGGCGACGAACCGCCCCGCCCCGCCGCGCTGACGACGAGCCGGATCGATGGGGCGTCCGCCGCACCGGGAGACCGCCCCGGAACCCGCCGGCACAGTGCCGCAAGGCAGGCATGACGGCGACTTCTTCGCGCGCTTGCTCAGACGACCATCAGCCCGTCCCCGCCAGTGAGACCCGGCGGGGGCGGGCTGAACGTCGTTCTGTTAGCGTCCGACCGAAGATGGAACAGGCGTGCCCAGGGCGGGCGCCCGGGCATCGCGGCCCCGTTCGACCTGGAGAGGGACGGATTGCATGGCACTCAACCGTGATTTCATCGGGCGGAGCTTCCCGCCCAGCGAGCCGTACGAGGTCAGCCGGGTGAAGATCCGCGAGTTCGCGGACGCGATCGGCGACCGCAACCCGCTCTACCGGGACCAGGAGGCGGCGAAGGCGGCCGGACACCCCGACGTCATCGCCCCGCCGACCTTCCCGATCGTCGTCTCGCTCGGCAACGCCGGCCTCGCCGACCCCGACCTCGGGCTGAACTACGCGATGGTCGTGCACGGTGAGCAGCGCTTCGAGTACACCCGCCCGCTCCGGGCCGGGGACGTCGTGACCTGCACCGCGACGATCACCGAGATCAAGTCGATCGGGAACAACGAGAAGATGGTCATCGAGACCGACGTCACGACGACCGAGGGCGAACTGGTCTGCAAGACCTACAACACGATCGTGGAGCGGGGGGCCTGATGACCGCCAAGGTGAACTACGCCGACGTCGAGGTCGGTTCCGAGATCCCCGCGCAGACGTACCAGATCGACCGCGCGAACCTCGTCATGTACGCGGGCGCGTCCGGCGACTTCAACCCGATCCACTGGCGCGAGTCGTTCGCGAAGGCCGTCGGGCTCCCGGACGTGATCGCCCACGGCATGTACACGATGGCGCAGGGCGGCCGGTTCGTCACCGACTGGGCCGGCGACCCGGGTGCGGTGGTCGACTACGGGGTACGGTTCTCCTCTCCGGTCGTCGTCCCCGACGAGGGCGGCGCGACGCTGGAGATCAGCGGCAAGGTGGAGGAGAAGCTGGACGACGGCAAGGTCGTCGTGGCGCTCACCGCCAGGTCGAACGACCAGAAGGTCCTCACGCGCGCGAGGGCGGTCGTCAAGCTCGCCTGACGGGAAGCGCCGCATCGGCCGGGTCCGCCCCGGCCGATGCCGGGGCTGCTGCCGGGGCCGGGGGGCACGTACGGGAGGGGAAGACGACGTGGCGGTGTTCGCCGAAGACGTGAACCTGGCCGGATACACCACGCTGCGGCTGGGCGGCCCCGCCCGCCGCTTCGTCGAGGCGACGACCGACGCGGAGCTGGTCGCCGCGATCCGCAAGGCCGACGACGCGGGCGAGCCCGTCCTCGTGCTCGGCGGTGGCAGCAACCTGGTCGTCGCGGACGCGGGCTTCCCCGGCACCGTCGTGCACGCCGGCACCCGCGGCACCGAGCGCACCGCCGCCGACGGCGGCCGGATCCACGTCCGCGTCCAGGCCGGCGAGGACTGGGACCCGTTCGTCGCCCGCTGCGTCTCCGACGGCCTCGCGGGGGTCGAGTGCCTGTCCGGCATCCCCGGCAGCGTCGGCGCGACCCCGATCCAGAACGTCGGCGCCTACGGGCAGGACGTCGGCGAGACGATCGTCGAGGTCCGCGCCTACGACCGGGAGGCCGGCGCCGTCGTCGTCCTCGACCGCGACGCCTGCCGCTTCACCTACCGGCACAGCGTCTTCAAGGGCGACGACCGGTACGTCGTCCTGGACGTGACGTACGCGCTCCACGAGGCCGAGGAGTCGCAGCCGGTCGCCTACGCCGAACTGGCCCGCAAGCTGGGCGTCGAGCCGGGCGACCGCGTCACCCTCAAAGAGGCCCGCGACGCCGTCCTGGAACTGCGCCGCGGAAAGGGCATGGTGCTGGACCCCGCCGACCCCGACACCCGCAGCGCCGGATCGTTCTTCACCAACCCGATCCTCGGCGCCGCCCAGCTCGCCGAACTGGAACGCCGCGTCGCCGAGCGCCTCGGCCCGGACGCGACGTTCCCCCGCTACCCGGAGGCCGGCGGCGGGGCCAAGACGTCCGCCGCCTGGCTCATCGACCGCGCCGGATTCGGCAAGGGCCACGCGCTCGGCCCCGCCCGCATCTCCACCAAGCACACGCTCGCCCTCACCAACCCGGGCGGCTGCACCACCGCCGACCTCCTCGCGCTGGCCCGCGAGGTCCGCGCCGGCGTCCACGCCGCCTTCGGCGTCACCCTCGTCAACGAGCCCGTCATGGTCGGCGTCGCCCTCTGAGCTGGTGTGACGCGTCGTACATCGTCCCGCCGCCGAGGCGTTGGTAGGGTGAACGGCGTCGAGGGGGAGTAGTCCCAATCGCGTGATCGACATACTGGCGCCGCCACCGGCGCCCGGTCACGCGGGCCCGATCCAGATCGCGGCGGACGAGACCTTCGGCCTGGCAGTCATGCCGGGCCGAGGTTGCGCGTCCCGAATCGCCGCCCTTCGCCCGGCATCCGAGCGAGAGGGATCCGGTGTCCGCCTTCCTCATCAGCCTGGCCGTCATCTTCGTCGCCGAACTGGGCGACAAGAGCCAGCTCATGGCCATGACGTTCGCCACCCGCTTCCGTGCCCTGCACGTGCTGATCGGCATCACGGCCGCGACCGCGATCGTCCACCTGGCCAGCGTCGCGCTCGGCGCGGCGCTCGGCGCCGCGCTGCCGACCGGCCCCATCTCGATCATCGCGGGCATCGCGTTCCTCGGGTTCGCCCTGTGGACGCTGCGCGGGGACGAGTTGAACGACGACGAACGCGACAAGGCCCGCCGCGCGAAGGGATCGGCGATCCTCGCCGTCGGCGGGGCGTTCTTCCTCGCCGAACTCGGCGACAAGACGATGCTCGCCACCGTCACCCTCGCCGCCGACCACGGCGGGCTCCTCGCCCTGACCGGCGTGTGGGCCGGTTCGACGATCGGCATGGTCGCCGCCGACGCGCTCGCCATCGTCGTCGGCCAGATGCTCGGCCGCAAGCTCCCCGAACACATCATCAGGTACGGCGCGGCCGCCGGATTCGCCGTCTTCGGCGTCATCCTGCTCGCCGAGGGCATCGCCGCCTGACGGAACGGGAACCATCAAGGGTAGGGCCCCTGTCGGCCGCGGGCCCGCCGCGGAAGGGCCCGGAACGGAAGTACGACCGTGGCCCTACCCGCCCCCCTTCCCCCGCCCCGGCGGGCGCTCGGCACCCGGCCGCAACTCGGCGACGAGGCCGCCGCCCGCATCCGCGACCTGATCATGGACGGCCGGGTCCGGCCCGGCGACTACCTGCGGCTGGAACGGCTCGCCGTGGAGTTCGGCATCAGCGTCACGCCCGTCCGGGAGGCGCTGAAGTCGCTGCGCAGCGAGGGGTTCGTCGTGCTGGAGCCGAGGCGCGGGTTCGTCGTCGCGCCGCTGTCCGAGCGCGACGTCCAAGACCTGTTCTGGGTGCAGGCCGGCATCGCCGCCGAACTCACCGCCCGTGCCGCGCCCCGGATCGGCGCCGGCACCCTCCGGGAACTGGACGGCCTGCGGCGCGCCATGGGAGGCGCCCTGACCGCGCACCGCCCCGACCTCCTGGAGGAGTACCACCACCTCTTCCACCGGGAGATCAACCTGGCCGCCGACTCCCCGAAGCTCGCGTGGTCGCTCGCGGCGGCGGCCCGGTACGTCCCGCGCGGGCTGTACGGGCGGCTGGCCGGGTGGCCCGCCCTCGCCGTCCGCGACCACGAGCAGGTCCTGGCCGTGCTGCGCGCGGGGGACCCCTCGGCGGCCGGCACCGAGATGCGCGGCCATGTCGTGCGCGCCGGGGAACTGCTGACCGCCCACCTCGAACGCCGCGGCATGTGGCGCCCGTCCGGATGAACGCCCCACTACCGTGGGGGGATGAGCCCGAGGATGAGCGCCGCGCAACGCCGCGAGCTCGCGATCCGGGCCGCGATGGCCGAGTTCGCCCACGGCGGCTACGACGGCACGTCCACCTGGACGATCGCCCGGCGGGTCGGCGTCTCCCAGCCCTACATGTTCCGGCTCTTCCCGTCCAAGCACGACCTGTTCCTCGCCGCCGCGGAGCGCTGCTTCGACGACATCGAGGGCGTCCTGCGGGACGCCGCCGGGGGGCTGCGCGGCGGCGACGCGATGGCCGCGATGGCCGAGGCGTTCGCGCGGCTGCCGCGCGACGCGCCCGCGCTGCCGCGCCTCCAGCTCAAGATCTACGCGATCGCCGTCCGGGACGAGGACGTGCGCGGGCTCGGCCGCGTCCGCTGGGCCCGGCTGTGGCGGCTCGTGCACGACCTGTCCGGCGCGCCGCCCGAGGAGATCGCCCGGTTCCTGTCGACCGGCCTGCTGGTGAACGTCCAGGCCGCGTTCGGCGCCCCGGCCGGCCCCGACCCGGCCCGCGCGACGGCGGCCTGGGCCGAGGACCTGCGCACCACCGACCCCCACACCAACACCCCCGACGCCTGACCGCGCGACTGCTGACCGCGCGGCGGCCGGCCCGTGCCACGGTCGGCCCGCGCGGCGGTCGGCCTGTGCGGCGGTCAGCCGGCCAGCCAGGCGTCGACTCCGGCCAGGAGGCGCTTTCGCAGGTCGTCGGGGGCAGCGGACGCTCTGATCGACTGCCGGGCCAGTTCCGCCAGCTCCGCGTCGGAGAACCCGTGCTCGGCGCGGACCAGGTCGTACTGGCGGGCCAGCCGCGACCCGAACAGCAGCGGGTCGTCGGCGCCGAGCGCGATCGACGCGCCCGCCTCGAACAGCCGCCGCACCGGGACGTCCGCCGCCGTCGCCGCCACCCCGAGCCCCACGTTCGACGCCGGGCACACCTCCAGCGTCACGCCCCGGTCGACGATCGCCCCCAGCAGCCGCGGGTCCTCCACGGCGCGGACGCCGTGCCCGATCCGGTCGGCGTCGAGGGTGTCCAGGCACTCCCGGACGCTCGCCGGGCCGAGCAGTTCGCCGCCGTGCGGGTCCGACAGGAGCCCGCCGCGCTTGGCGATCCGGAACGCGCCCTCGAAGTCGTAGGCGCGCCCCCGCCGCTCGTCGTTGGACAGCCCGAACCCGACCACGCCCCGGCCCGCGTACCGGACGGCCAGCCGCGCGAGCGTCTTGGCGTCCAGCGGATGCCGGGTCCGGTTCGCCGCGATCACCAGGCCGATGCCGACGCCGGACGCCCGCGACGCCTCCCGCGCCGCGTCCAGCACCAGCTCCACGGTCGGGGTCAGCCCGCCGAACTTCGCCGCGTAGCCGCTCGGGTCGACCTGGATCTCCAGCCAGCCCGAACCCTCCGCCGCCTCGTCCTCGGCGGTCTCGCGGAGCAGCCGGCGCAGGTCGTCCGGCGTCTGCAGCACCGAGCGCGCGATGTCGTACAGGCGCTGGAACCGGAACCAGCCGCGCTCGTCGGTCGCGTGCAGCTTCGGCGGCCAGTCCTCGACGAGCGCGTCCGGCAGGTGGACGCCGCGCCGGCCGGCGAGCTCCACCAGGGTGGAGTGCCGCATCGACCCGGTGAAGTGCAGGTGCAGGTGGGCCTTCGGGAGCAGGGCCACGTCCGGGCGGGCGGCGCGGCGCGCGGCGCCGGGCTCTCCCTGGTTCGGCGAGGGACGGTCCGGCGGCGGCTGCTTCCCGGCCGGACGGGCTGAAACGGTACGGGCCTCCATGAGCCAATGTTGCCGGATCATCGGGCCGGTCGAACCCCGTACACGCGGTATCACCACACCGGACTACCTCGCATGACTCGCGGCGGCCATCCCGTGCATGGGCATCTCGGAAAAAAAACTTGGGAACCGCGTGCAACCCTCCCCGGGCACCGTGCGTATACGAGGGGCGCCAGAGAGAAACGGGCCACCCCCCGCGGAAGAACACGGTAGAGAGGGACACACCATGATCACGCTGAAGGCCGCCTTGATCGCCGCGTCCGCAGTCGGCACCGTCGCCGTCGGCGGCGGCGCGACGTGGGCGATGACCGGCACCCACCACGAGGCCGGCCTCCAGTCGAGCGCCGCCAAGCCTGCGGCCGCGGCCCGCCAGGCCTCGGACGCCGCCGCGCCGAAGACGCTCCCGACGTGCCTGCCGGCGAAGCCCGGCCTGCCGGGCGCCGAGCTCCCCGACGCCGCCGCGAAGAAGCAGGTCGAGCAGCGGCTCAAGGACAACCCCGTCACCAAGAACCTGCCCCGGCCGGGCGTGCCGGAGGCGGAGCTGCCCAAGGCGGGGGCGCCGGGCGTCCCGGCCCCGGACGCGAAGCTCCCCGACGCCAAGCTCCCGGACGCCAAGCTGCCCGACGCCAAGCTCCCGGACGCGCAGGTTCCCGACCTCAAGGGCAAGGTCCCGGCGAACCTGCCGACCTGCGCGCCGTCCGCCAAGGAGGTGCCGGGCAACGCCCGCGCCGCCGAGCCGCCCGCGCGCGTCCCCGCCAAGCCGGGCCTGCCCGCCGTTCCCAGGCTCGACTGCGGCAAGCTGCGGCCCGCGGTGCAGGTCGGCGGCGCGGTCGAGAAGGCCGTCGTGCTGCCGAAGGGCCTGCGCTACGTCTCGTCCGTCCCCGGCACCGCCGAGCTGCGCAAGCAGCAGATCTGCGCGGTCACCCAGAAGTGGACCGGCAAGGCCGGCCAGTGGCTCACCGTCGAAACCCTGAAGACGCCCGCCGGTATGACGCAGAATCAGCTCCGGCAGGCGCTGAAGCTGCCCGCGGGCGGCACCCCGGTCACCGTGGCCGGCGTCGCCGGCTGGCAGAGCCCGAACGGCGGCGGCGTGCTGCTGTTCGACCCGAGCGGCTACTCGATGTTCGTCAACGGCAGCCCCGTCCTCGCCGGCGGGCTGCAGGACGTGACCGCCGCGCTGCACAAGGCGCAGTAGCACAAGGCGCAGTAGCACAAGGCCCGGACGGGCGGCCCCGGCGCGGGGGCCGCCCGTCCGATGACCCGAGAAGGAACCGGAACCCCATCGGCCGGGACGGAGCACAGTGGGGCGTCGAGACGACGAGTCGTTCGTGGAGTTCGTGGCGGCGCGCGGCGATGCCCTGCTGCGCACCGCGGCGTTGATGTGCGGGGCCCGGCAGGACGCCGAGGACATCCTGCAGACCGCGCTGGAGAAGGCCTACCGGCACTGGGGGCGGCTGGAGGCGGACAGCGATCCGGAGCCCTACGTCCGGCGGATCCTGGTCAACCTCGTGATCAGCCGCGCCCGCCGCTGGAAGGTGCTCCGGGAGATCAACATGGCGCGGCTGCCGGAGACGCCGGCCGCCTCGCCGAACCACGCCGTCGAACTGCGGGGGACGCTCATGGAGGAGCTGCGCAAGCTCGGCCCGCGCCAGCGCGCGGTGCTGGTGCTGCGCTTCTGGGAGGACCTCTCGGAGGCGGAGACGGCGCAGGCGCTCGGCTGCTCGGTCGGAACGGTCAAGAGCCAGGCGTCCCGGGGGCTCGCCAGGCTCCGGGAGCGCCTCGACACGAACCTGGCGCCACTGGGGAGATGAGCGATGGATCTGGAGAGTGAACTGCGGAAGGCCATGGCCGAGCAGGTGGCCGGGGCGTCCGCGTCGCCGTCGCTCGTCACGGACGTCAAACGGCGGTACCGGCGCCGGAAGGCGCGGATGCACGCCGCCGCGGGCGTGGCCGCCGCCTCCGTCGCCGCGCTCGCCCTCGTGCCCACCTATCAGTCGTTCCGGGCCACACCGGCCGGGAACTCCGAGACGGCCCGTCCCAGCGCCGCCGTCACGGCGTCCCCGCCGCCGGAGCGACCTTCCGCTCCGGGCCCGCCCGTGTCCCCGCCGTCAGCGGGCGGGCCTGGAACGGGAGCCTCACCGAAACCCGAGCCGCACGCGTCGTCCGGCGGCGCGGCGCAGCCGCACCGGCCGGGGGTGGACGAGGCGGTCGGCAAGTTGCCGCGATGGATCACCTACATCCCGGACGGCCTGGCCGCCGCGGCGCCGTGCGCCGTGACCCACGACGCCGGGCGCGAGACCACGACGTGCGCCTGGCGCGGGAACACCGGCTGGGTGGAGATCGCTCTCATCAAGGGCGGCAAGCTCACCGGCCCGGCGGACCTGCTGCGGACACCGGGCGTCCCCGGGCGCACGTCCGTCCACGGAATGCCCGCGCTGACCGGTGATCGTCCCGACTCGGCGCGCCAGATCTCGTGGCTGGCGCGACCCGGGGTGGGCGTCACGGTGACCGCCGCCGGCTCGGCCAGGCAGCAGCTCATGCGCATCGCCGAGGGCGTGCGCCCGTAGCAGACCCCGCCCGGGCGGGACGGTTCGCGGCGGAGAGGGGCCGCCGCGGGGCCTCCCGTCCGGGTGCTCCGGGACGGGGCCGGGCATGCCCCGTCCACAGGAGAACCGGCCCCGGGCTGTGTGCAGCCCGGGGCCGGTTCCCCTACTCGCGTCCGGGTCGGTCGTGTGCGGGTCAGGTTGCTTCGGAGAGCAGCTTCGCGACGCGCGAGACGCCCTCGACGAGGTCGTCGTCGCCCAGCGCGTAGGAGAGGCGGAAGTAGCCGGGCGTGCCGAACGCCTCACCGGGCACCAGCGCGACCTCGGCCTCCTCCAGGATCAGCGACGCCAGCTCGACCGACGTCTGCGGGCGCTTGCCGCGCAGCTCCTTGCCCAGCAGCGCCTTCACCGACGGGTAGGCGTAGAACGCGCCCTCCGGCTCGGGGCACACGATGCCGGGGATCTCGTTCAGCATCCGCACGATCGTCTGGCGGCGCCGGTCGAACGCCCGGCGCATCTCCGCCACCGCCGACAGGTCGCCGGTCACCGCGGCGAGCGCGGCGGCCTGCGACACGTTCGCCACGTTCGACGTCGCGTGCGACTGGAGGTTCTGCGCGGCCTTGACCACGTCCGCCGGGCCGATCAGCCAGCCCACCCGCCAGCCCGTCATCGCGTACGTCTTGGCGACGCCGTTCAGGACGAGCGTCCGGTCGGCCAGCTCCGGCACCACGACGGGCATCGAGTGGAACTCGGCGTCCCCGTACACGAGGTGCTCGTAGATCTCGTCGGTGACGACCCAGAGGCCGTGCTCGTCGGCCCAGCGTCCGATGGCCTCGACCTCGTCGCGCGTGTACACGGCACCGGTGGGGTTGGACGGCGACACGAACAGCAGCACCTTCGTCCGGTCGGTGCGGGCCGCCTCCAGCTGCTCGACACTCACCTTGTAACCGGTGGTCTCGTCGGCGACGACGTCCACGGCCACGCCGCCCGCCAGCTTGATCGACTCGGGGTAGGTCGTCCAGTACGGGGTCGGGACGAGCACCTCGTCGCCCGGGTCGAGCAGCGCCGCGAACCCCTCGTACACCGCCTGCTTGCCGCCGTTGGTCACCAGGACCTGGTTCGCCTCGACCTTGTAGCCGGAGTCGCGCTCGGTCTTCTCGGCGATGGCGGCGCGCAGCTCGGGCAGCCCGCCCGCCGGCGTGTACTTGTGGAAGCGGGGCACCCGGCAGGCGGCGACCGCCGCGTCGACGATGTAGTCCGGAGTGGGGAAGTCGGGCTCGCCCGCGCCGAACCCGATGACCGGGCGGCCCGCCGCCTTCAGCGCCTTGGCCTTGGCGTCGACGGCCAGCGTGGCGGATTCGGATATCGCGGCGATGCGCTTGGAGATGCGAGGACGGTCGATGCTCATACCCCCATCGTTACAGATCGCCTTCCGTGACCCGGGCCATATATCCGGACGCCGGCCGGAGCCCGTCCGCGCGGCGGCGCCCGGCGGGGCCGGCCGGCGGCCGACCGGACGGGCAGGTCGGACGGGGCGTGCCGCCGCCCGTGCAACGAACCGTGGGTATCGGTTCGACGCGGGGGCCTCCGGCACGTAGACTCACCCTCCAAGTGACGCGTCACCGGTATACGAGGCTGTCCGGACCCGGGCACCGCCAGTAGGTCGTAAGCTGGGGCGCGGCACCATCCCGATCCCATGGTCGGGTGTTCTCCTTAGCCGGAGAATGAAGGGCAGTGGCTCAATTGGTAGAGCTCCGGTCTCCAAAACCGGCGGTTGGGGGTTCGAGTCCCTCCTGCCCTGCGAGGTGCGGTGCGCGCACCCGTGCCGGTCGCGTCACGGCGGCGCCGTGGCAGGGCCCGGACCGTGCGGCAACCACAGGGTGGTTGGATCACGACCTATGAGGTGAACGGCGGCAAATGGCGACTGAGACTCGCGACGAGCCCGAGGCCACGGACGAGGGCAAGGGCAAGGGCGGCAAGAAGTCCCCGTCCAGGCGGACCTCGCCCGCGCTGTTCGTGCGCCAGGTCATCGCCGAACTGCGCAAGGTCATCTGGCCCACGCGGCGGGAACTGATCACCTATACGACCGCGGCGCTGGCGTTCGTGCTGGTCATGGTCGCGATCGTCTCCGGCTTCGACTACGGGCTGCAGAAGGGCGTCTACGCCATCTTCGGCTGACGCCGTCGCCGGCTGACGCCGCGGGGTCCCCGGACGTCCGGGCACCCGCAGTAACCTGGTAATTCCCACCGCAGACCGAGAGAAAGAGTCACCGTGTCCGAGTCCTCACAGCCCTACGACGAGGCCGTTGAAGAGGCCCAGTCCGCTGCGGCTGCTGCGGCAGACCTGGCGGCCGAGCCCGCCGACGAGGCGGCCGAGGCGGTCGTCTCCGTCGGCGACGCCGAGCCCGCGGACACGAAGCTGGAGGGCGAGGGCCCCGCGCCCGACCCCGCCGAGGACGCCGCGGACCTGGCCGAGGCCGTCGAGGGCGAGGACGCCGCCGCCGAGGACGCCGAGGCGGCCGAGGGCGATGACGACGACGAGGAGGAGGCCGCGCCCGAGCCGCCGGCCGACCCCTACGCCGACTTCAAGATGCAGCTCCGCCTCCAGCCGGGCGACTGGTACGTCGTGCACTCCTACGCGGGCTACGAGAACCGGGTCAAGACCAACATCGAGACCCGCACGCAGACCCTCAACATGGAGGACTTCATCTTCCAGATCGAGGTCCCGCAGCACGAGGTCATGGAGATCAAGCAGGGCAAGCGGCAGAAGGTCAACGAGAAGGTCCTGCCGGGCTACATCCTCGTCCGGATGGAGCTGACCGACGAGTCGTGGGCCGCGGTCCGCAACACCCCGGGCGTCACCGGCTTCGTCGGCCTGCTGAACAAGCCGTCCCCGCTGAGCCTCGACGAGGTCGCCAACCTGCTGGCCCCCGAGCCGGAGGAGGGCGCCGTCAAGGCCGCCAAGTCCGAGGCGAGGGTCCCGGCCGCCGTCGACTTCGAGGTCGGCGAGTCCGTCACCGTCATGGACGGCCCGTTCGCCACCCTCCCCGCCACGGTCAACGAGATCAACGCCGAGCAGCAGAAGCTGAAGGTGCTCGTGTCGATCTTCGGCCGCGAGACCCCGGTCGAGCTGAGCTTCAACCAGGTCTCCAAGATCTGACCGCGTCCCGCGCTCGCGGGACGGCGGTCCAAGCGGTTCCTACACGGTGGATGCGTCCCAGCCGCCGTGTTGCCCGGACGACCGGGAGTCGGAACCACCATTAAATGGGACATAGGGGTTTCACATGCCTCCGAAGAAGAAGATCGCGGCGCTCGTCAAGGTCCAGCTCCAGGCGGGGCAGGCCACGCCGGCGCCGCCGGTCGGTACGGCGCTCGGCCCGCACGGCGTCAACATCATGGACTTCTGCAAGCAGTACAACGCTGCCACGGAGTCCCAGCGCGGCAACGTCATCCCCGTAGAGATCACCATCTACGAGGACCGGTCGTTCAGCTTCGTCACGAAGACGCCGCCGGCCGCGCAGCTCATCCTGAAGGCCGCGGGCGTGGAGAAGGGCAGCGGCGAGCCGCACAAGACCAAGGTCGGCTCGGTGACCCGCGACCAGGTCCGCGAGATCGCCACCACCAAGATGCCCGACCTGAACGCCAAGGACCTGGACGCCGCCGAGAAGATCGTCGCCGGCACCGCCCGGTCGATGGGCATCGACGTCAAGTAGCACCCGTCTGTGGCAGGGCCGGCGCTGGCCCGTACCACGAGTTCCATGGGAGGAACGATCATGAAGCGCAGCAAGGGCTACCGCGCGGCAGCGGAGAAGATCGACCGGGACCGGCTGTACAGCCCGGTCGAGGCCGTGAAGCTGGCCAAGGAGACCGCGGTCACCAAGTTCGACGCGACCGTCGAGGTCGCGCTGCGGCTGGGCGTCGACCCGCGCAAGGCCGACCAGATGGTGCGCGGCACCGTCAACCTGCCGCACGGCACCGGTAAGACCGCCCGCGTGCTGGTCTTCGCCGTCGGCGCCAAGGCGCAGGAGGCGGAGTCCGCGGGCGCCGACATCGTCGGCTCGGACGACCTGATCGAGCGGATCCAGGGCGGCTTCCTGGACTTCGACGCGGTCGTCGCCACGCCGGACCAGATGGGCAAGGTCGGCCGGCTCGGCCGCGTCCTCGGCCCGCGCGGCCTGATGCCGAACCCGAAGACCGGCACCGTCACCATGGACGTGGCCAAGGCCGTGACCGACATCAAGGGCGGCAAGATCGAGTTCCGGGTCGACCGGCACGCGAACCTGCACTTCATCATCGGCAAGGCGTCGTTCGACGAGCGCCAGCTGGTGGAGAACTACGCGGCCGCGGTCGATGAGATCCAGCGGCTCAAGCCGTCCGCCGCGAAGGGCCGGTACGTGAAGAAGGCGTCGCTGGCGACGTCGATGGGCCCGAGCATCCCGGTGGACCCGAACGCGGTCCGCAACCTGGCGGCGGAGTTCGAGACCGCCTGATCGCTCTACCGGAAGGGCGTCCCCGCAGCGGCGGGGGCGCCCTTTCGCCGTCCCGCGTCCACCCAGCGGTACAGCCGGACCCGGACCGCGCCGCGGTCGGTACATTCACCGAGGTGGCGATGAGTGTGATGGACGGTTCGCGGCGCCGGCTCTACGACGTGCTCGACGCCGCGGCGGCGGACGCGCCCGACGCCCCGGCGCTGTCGGTGGACGGCACCACCTGGACGTTCCGGGAGCTCCGCGCCCGCGCGGACGCACTGGGCGCCTACCTCTCCGCGCACTGCGCGCCCGGCGCGCGGGTGGCACTGCTGGCGCACAACCGGCCGGAGTACGTGGCCGCCTACTACGGGGTTCCGCGCGGCGGCCGCATCCTCGTGCCGCTCAACCAGCGGCTGCATCCGCGCGAATGGGCGGACCAGATCGCCCGCAGCGGCGCCGGACTCGTCCTCGGCGAGCCCGACCTGCTCGACCGCCTCGCCACCGAAGGCGACCTGCCGCCCGACCACCCGCCGCTGGCCGACATCGCCGACCTGCCCTGGCACGCCCCGGCCCCCGACCCCACCGCCGAGTCCGGCGCCACTCCCGGCCCGGCGCCCGCCCCCGTCGCCGAGTCCGGCGGTGGCCCGGACGATGTGGCGTGGCTGATGTTCACCAGCGGTACGACCGGCCGTCCCAAGGGGGTGCGCCTCACGCACCGGAGCCTGCTCGCGGGCATCGCCGCGACGGCGTCCGGCCGGCCTGTGCGTCCCGGCGACGTCTTCTGCACGCCGTTCCCGCTGTGCCATGTCGCCGGATACCAGGTCGTCCTGCACCACCTGTTCGGCCGCCACGCCGTCGTCCTGCGCCGGTTCACCCCATCCGCGCTCGTGGACGCGACCCGCCGGCACGGCATCACGAACCTGTCGCTGGCCCCGACGATGCTGGAGGACCTGCTCGCGCACGCGGCGGACGACCCGGCGGCCCTGGAGGTCCTGCGCGGCGGCATCCGCGTGATCGCCTACGGGTCGGCGCCGATGCCGGTCCCGCTGCTGCGCCGCGCCGGCGACGTGCTCGGCTGCGACTTCAACCAGGGCTACGGGATGACGGAGCTGTCCGGCAACGCGGTCTTCCTGTCGCCGGACGACCACCGCGCCGCGATCACGACGAGGCCGGAGCTGGCCGGGTCGGCGGGACGTCCCGCGCCGGGCGCCGAGATCGCGATCCTCGACGAGCACGGCACGCGGCTCCCGCCGGGCGGGCTCGGCGAGGTCGCCGTCCGGGGCCCGCAGGTGACGCCCGGCTACTGGGACGACCCGGCGGCGACGGCCGAGGCGTTCACCGGCGGCTGGTTCCGCACCGGCGACGCCGGCCGCGTCGACGCCGGCGGCTACCTGTACCTGGTCGACCGCATCAAGGACGTGATCATCACCGGCGGGGAGAACGTCTCCTCGCTGGAGGTCGAGGACGTCCTGCGCACGGTCCCGGGCGTCGCGCAGGTCGCGGTGGTCGGGCTGCCGGACCCGCGCTGGGGCCAGACGGTCTGCGCGGTGATCGTCCCCGCCGGTGCCCGGCCGGGCGAGGAGGACCTGATCGCCGCCTGCCGCGCCCGCCTCGCGGGCTTCAAGACGCCCCGCCGTATCGAGTACGCCGACGCGCTGCCCCGCACCGGCACCGGCAAGATTCGCAAATCCGCCCTCCGCGACGCGCTGACCCGCGGGGTGCCGCCCTCGTCCGCCGCCGGATGAGGCCCGCGCCGGGCACCCCGGCGAGGTGCGGCTACGCGGTGACGCCGAGGGTGGTGAGCCACAGGTCGGTGATCTTGGTGGCGGCCTCCTCCGGGTCGACGGGGTCGCCGAAGATGAACCACAGGTAGGCGCAGCGCTCGGTCATCGCGCCCAGCGCGGCGGCGGCGAAGTCGAGATCGAGGTCGTCGCCGATCAGGCCGCGGTCCTGCCACCGGGCCAGCGCCCGGCGGGTCCGGCCCCGGTAGTAGCGGCGCCGCTCGGCGAGCACCCGGCGGGCGTCGGGGTTGGTGAGCGCCGACTCCTCGACGGCGCGCCAGAAGCCGACGTTGCGCCGGAACGCGGTGAAGTACAGCAGGTTGGTCTGATGGATGCGCGAGCGCGGGTCCTCCGGCTGCGGGCCGGCCGGGGCCAGTTCGCCGTACACCTCGTCCTCCACCTCGATCAGCACCTCCCGGAAGAGGGCCTCCTTGGAGTCGAAGTAGGTGTAGAAGCTGCCGACGGCCATCCCGGCCTCCGCCGCGACGTCGGCGACGCGGGCGCCGTAGTAGCCCTTGTCCTCGAACACCTTCCGCCCGGCGCGCAGCAGCGCGCCGCGGGTGCGCCTCGCCTGCCGGGTCATCGGACCGGCCCCAGCAGCCGGGACCACAGGACGGCCAGGTGCCGCGCCGCGTCGTCGAGGTCGGGTGCGGACTCGTACACGAACCAGATGTAGGACAGTTCCTCGGTCATCGCGATCAGCGCGAACGCGGTGAACCCGGGGTCGGCGGGCGGCGCGAGCAGGCCGCGTCCCGCCCAGTCCCGGATGAGCCCGGCGACGCGGGCGACCTGCCGCTCCCGGTGGGCGGCGAGGAGGCCGGCGACCTCGTCGCTGGTGAGGGCCGCGCGCTCGACCGCGTACCAGAGCGCGGCGTCGTGCGCGAAGGCGCCGAGGTAGTTCCGGTTCAGCAGGCGCAGGCGCTCCTCGACGGGGCGGTCGCCGTCCGGGGCCTCGAACATCTCCGACGCCAGCTCGGCGAGCAGGGCGTCGAGCAACTCCCGCTTGCCGCCGAAGTGCGTGTAGAAGGTGCCGACGGACACGCCCGCCGCCGCGGTGACGTCGGCGACGCGTCCCGCCGTGTAGCCCTTGGAGACGAACACCTCCCGGGCGGCGTCGATCAGCGCCCGCCGGGTGCCGGTCTGAATCATGGTTCAGGACGATAGCAGCCGTCGACCCAGGCAAACCTGTCGGACGGGGGATTGACCGGACGAGCTGGCCGAATATAGATTCACCGCCTGAACCATTATTCAATCCAGGCCCTCGGGAGAGTGGATGGGTTACCGAATCACCGTGGACGTCGGCGGGACGTTCACCGACGTCGTCGTGGTGGGCGCCGATGGCGAGCTGCTCATCGGCAAGGCTCCGACCACCCCTGAGCGAGCGTTCACCGGAGTCCGGGACGCGTTGGAGAACGCCGCGGCCTCCCTCGGCGTCGCCGCACCGGACGTGCTGGCCGGCACCGACCTGTTCGTCTACAGCACGACCCGCGCCACCAACGCCGTCCTGGAGCGGACGACCGCGAAGACCGCGCTGCTGACCACCGAGGGCTTCCCGGACGTGCTGGTCCTGCGGGAGGGCGGCAAGTCCAACCCCTTCGACCTCGACGTCCCCTACCCCGAGCCGTACGTGCCGCGCCGGCTGACGTTCGAGGTGCCCGGCCGGATCGACGCCGAGGGCGGCGTCGTGACCCCGCTGGACGAGGCGGCGGTCCGCCGGATCGCCCGGCGCCTGGCCGGACTGGGCGTCGAGGCGGTGGCGGTCTGCCTGCTGTGGTCGGTGGCGAACGCGGCGCACGAGCTGCGGGTCGGCGAGATCCTCGCCGCGGAGCTGCCGGACGTCGCGGTCACGCTGTCGCACCGGCTGAACCCGGTCGTGCGGGAGTACCGGCGGGCGTCGGCCACCGCGCTGGACGCGTCGCTGAAGCCGCTGATGGGCGCGCATCTCTCGGCCGTCGCCGACGACCTCGCCGCGGCCGGGTTCACCGGCGAGCTGGTGGCCGCGACGTCCTACGGCGGCATCATGCACATCCCCGACCTGGCCGAACGGCCGATCTTCTCGGTGAAGTCCGGGCCCGCGCTGGCACCGGTCGCCGGGCGGACCTACGCCGAGGCCGAGCTGTCGGCCGGCGACGTGGTCGTGTGCGACATGGGCGGCACCAGCTTCGACGTCAGCCTCGTCCGCGACGGCGCGATCAACTTCACCCGCGAGACGTGGCTGGGGGAGCGGTTCCTCGGCCACCTGGTGGCGACGTCGTCGGTGGACGTGCGCAGCGTCGGCGCGGGCGGCGGCTCGATCGCCTGGGTCGACGACGGCGGGCTGCTGCGCGTCGGCCCGCAGTCGGCGGGCGCGCGGCCCGGCCCGGCCTGCTACGGGCGGGGCGGTACCCGCCCCACGGTCACCGACGCCGCCGTCGTGCTCGGCTACCTCAGCCCCGCGCACTTCCTCGGCGGCCGGATGACGCTGGACGCGGACGCCGCCTGGAAGGTCGTCGGCGAGCTGGGCGAGCGGCTCGGGCTGGACCCGCACCGGGCCGCGGACGCGGTGCTGGCGGTCGCGTCCGAGGTGATGGTCGGCGCGATCGGGGACATCACGGTGAACGAGGGCCTCGACCCGAGGGAGAGCGTGTTCGTCGCCGGCGGCGGCGCGGCCGGGCTCACCATCGGGCGGATCGTGGCCGAGCTGGGCTGCGGCCGCGTGCTGGTCCCGCGCACGGCGGGCGCCCTGTCGGCGGTCGGCGGCCAGTACTCCGACATCGTCGCCGAGTTCACCGGAAGCCGCCCGACGACCACCGCGGCGTTCGACCACGACGGGGTGAACGCCGTCCTGGACGAGCTGAACGCCCGCGCCGACGCGTTCGCGGCGCGGCTCGCCGGGCGCGGGATCCGCGACACCCGCCGCGACCTGTTCGTCGATGCCCGCTACGCGTTCCAGGTGTGGGACATCGAGCTGCCCGTCCCGTCCGCCCGGTTCGACGGGCCGCAGGACGTGAAGGCGCTGTCGGCGGCGTTCGACGCCGAGCACGAGCGGATCTTCGCGGTGGCGGAGCCGGGGCAGACCGTCGAGACGCTGACCTGGCGGCTGCGGCTGACCGCGCCGGTCGGCGACGACCGCCGCCCCCGCATGGCCGCCCCCGCCGGCTCGGGGGAGACCGCTGGGGAGACCGCGGCCGAGAGCGCGCAGGCGTACTTCCCGGGGCACGGGCTGGTGACCACCCCGATCCACACCGGCTCCGACCTGCCCGGCGGCACCGTGCTGACCGGCCCGGCGATCATCGCGGACCGGACGAGCACCCTGGTCGTCCAGCCGGAGTGGACGGTGACGGTGACCGGGGACGGCAACTACCTGATGGAGAGCACCCGATGAGCGGAGCCACGAACACCATGGACCCGGCGCTGCTGGCGGTGCTGGCCAACCGATTCGACGCGATCGTCCGCGAGATGACCAACACGCTGCTGCGCACCGGACGGTCCACGGTGATGTCGGTGGCCCGGGACTTCTCGTGCGCCATCGTCACCGCCGACGACGAGCTGCTGTCCAGCGCGGAGGCGCTGCCCGTGCACGTCTTCGGCACGCACCTGCAGACGGCCGCGATGCGCAGGATGCATCCCGGCTTCGCCGAGGGCGACGCCTACCTGGACAACGACCCGTACATCGGCAACACCCACCACGCGGACCACACCATCCTGGTCCCGGTGTTCATCGGCGGGGAGCACGTGTTCACGGCCGCCGCCAAGGCGCACCAGGCCGACACCGGCAACAGCATCCCCTCGACGTACCACCCGCTGGCGAAGGACATCTACGAGGAGGGCGCGCTGTGCTTCTCGATGACCCAGGTCCAGCACGACTACACCGACATCGACGACGTCATCCGGATGTGCCGGCGCCGGATCCGCGTCCCCGACCAGTGGTACGGCGACTACCTGGCGATGCTGGGCGCCGCCCGGATCGCCGAGCGGCGGCTGAAGCAGGCCGCCGAGCGGTACGGCGTGGACACGCTGCGGGAGTTCGTCGGCGAGTGGCTCGACTACTCCGAGCGGCGGATGCGCGCGGCGATCGCGAAGCTGCCCGCGGCGGCGGTGGAGGGCGAGGGGGCGCACGACCCGTTCGGGCCGCTCACCGAGGGCGTCCCCGTGAAGGTCAAGGTGGCGGTCGACCCGGAGGCCGGGACGGTGGAGGTCGACCTGCGCGACAACATCGACTGCGTGCCCGCCGGCATCAACCAGTCGGAGGCGTGCGCGATCAACAACGCCATCACCGGCGTCCTGAACGTGGTGGGGTCCGGCGTCCCGGTCAACTCGGGGACGTTCCGCCGCATCACCGTGCGGTTGCGGGAGAACTGCGTGGTGGGGATCCCGCTGCATCCGACGTGCTGCTCGATGGCCACCACCAACCTCGCCGACCGGATCATCAACATCACCCAGCACGCGTTCTCCGAGCTCGGCGACGGCTACGGCCTGGCCCAGGGCGGCGCGGTCACCGGCGCCGGGTTCTCGGTGGTGGCCGGGCAGGATCCGCGCACCGGCGGCGGCTACATCAACCAGCTCATCGTGGGCACCAACGGCGGGCCCGCCACGCCGCGCACCGACGGCTGGGTGACCTACAACGCGCCGTGCGGCGCCGGCCTGGTGTACCGCGACAGCATCGAGCTCAACGAGTTGAAGTACCCGGTGCTGTTCCGCCACCTGCGCATCGCGGTCGACAGCGGCGGTGCGGGACGGCGGCGCGGGGCGGTGTCCACGACGGTGGAGTTCGGCCCCCGGGAGGCGCCGATGACGGCGGCGTTCAACATCGACGGCCACGAGCGTCCGGCGCGCGGCGCCCGCGGCGGCGGGGACGGCAGCCTCGGCGCGGCCTACCTGATCGGCGCGGACGGGACGCGGACCCGCACCGAGCCGATGGCGCAGATCGAGCTGCGGCCGGGCGAGCGGCTGTACGGGGAGCACGGCGGGGGCGGCGGCTACGGCCCGCCCACCGAGCGCGAGCCGGCACGGGTGCTGCACGACCACCTGGAGGGATACGTCTCCCGCGAGGCGGCCGAGGGGGTCTACGGCGTCGTCTTCACCGGTGCCGCCGAGGACGGGACCCTCGCCGTCGACGAGGACGCGACGCGCGCGCGGCGGGCCGCCCGCTGAAACGGATCGCCCGCTGAGGCGGATCGCCCGGTGAGGCGGGACGGCACCCGGCAGGGGCGTCCCCGGCACGGCCGGGGGCGCCCCTGCGCGCTCCGCGCGGGCGTTACCACGGGACGCGACGGATACACAGATCGTGGTCCGGAAGCGGACAATTGATTCCTGGGTTGTTTTGTTACCTACGGGGAACTTGGTGTTGAATTGTCCCTGTGAAGCGTCGAACCGACCGGGCCATCGCCATCGCCGCCGTGACCGCCGTGGCCGTCGTGCCCACCGCGATCCTGATGGTGGTCAAGGTCGGCGGGGACTCCGCGAAGGAGGCCGGCTCGATGCCCCCGGCCGCCGCCATGGCCCAGCAGGACCGGACCGGCTCCAACGGCGCCGCGGCTGGCACGGTCGCGCCGTCCGCCGCACCGGGCGCGCCCGGTGGCGCCACCCCCGGGCCGGGCGCCCCCGCCCCCGGTAACGGCGCCGCGCACGGACTGCCCACGGCGCCTCCCCAGCCGGGCCCGAGCCTGCACTCCTTCGTCCGCAAGACGGAGATGAAGGTGACGCTCGGCGCGAACGGCGACTACCAGCACGCCGTCGAGACGGCCACGTTCACGCTGTGGCCGAAGTTCGCGATGAGCGCCACCGGCGTCACGCAGACGAGCGAGGCCGGCGAGCTGAGCAAGATCACCCAGAAGGTGATCGTGAGCGGGAACGTCCTCAAGGGCTACGACGGCGCGAAGTGGACGCAGTCCACGCTCAGCGCGGCGCAGCTTGGCGCGCTGCAGAACGACTCCGACCCCCGGCAGTTCACCTTCATGATCGGGACGCTGCCCGGCATGACCGCGAGCGGGCCGGACGCGTCCGGCAAGACCCGCTTCACGGCGCAGGGGCTGATGAGCAGCGTGTACGCGCTGCTGCCGCAGGACACCGCGACCCGGTTCCGCGCCTCGATCCCCGACTCCACCGGCTGCGGCCTCGACCTGTGGGCCGACAGCAAGGGCCGCCCGACGGCGATCCAGCTGAACGCGCAGGCGCCCGGCGCCACCCTCAACGGGACGATGTCCTTCGCTTCCTACCGCTGACGCGCCCTGCCGGCCCCCTCGCCGGTCACGGCGTCCGGCGGTGCGGGGGCTACGCCGTTGGTCGTACCGTCGAGGCACCCATTCGTACCACCGGGGGATGCCCGCCAAGTTGATATCCCGGAACACTGGGAACATCACAAGGGCGACAAGGGAGGCTCGAACCTCATGAACCGACGACTCGTGGTGGCGGCCGGCGGTACAGCCGTGGGCGCAGCGCTCGTCCTGTCCGGATGCAACGGGGACGGGTCGGCGAACACGGAGAACATGAAGCTCAGCGCCGGGCAGGCGCTGATCAAGACGTCCGAGCAGACGGCGAAGGCCGACACGTTCAAGGCCGACCTCACGGTGGCCGACAGCGGGAACGAGTCCGGCAGGATCCACGCGCAGGGGCAGTTCCAGCTGCGCCCGACGCTGCAGTTCAGCGCGAAGCTGGACGAGTTCAGCCGCAACGGGCAGAGCGTCCCCGGCGCCAAGGGCCAGGCGGTCTTCACCGGCAACGTGCTCTACGCGAAGGTCCCGCAGCTCGCCCAGTTCGTCAGCGGCGGCAAGCCGTGGGTGAAGATCGACGTGAACCAGGTGTCGCAGCGGACCGGGTTCGACGTCCAGGGCCTGGTCGACCAGGTGCAGAAGGTCGACCCGGCCGAGCAGACGAAGATGTTCACCGGCTCCAAGGACGCCCGCCGGGTCGGGACCGAGACGGTCGACGGCGTGCGGACGACCCACTACACGGGCACGGTCACCATCGACGACGCGCTGAACCGCCTCGACGCGCGGGCGCGCGAGAAGGTGGGCAAGTGGCTGCCGAAGGACCGCGCCAACGGCAAGATCAACTTCGATCTCTGGACGGACGGCGACAACCTGCCCCGCAAGATCGTGTCGAAGGCGAACGGCTCGCAGGGCGAGACCGGCTCGGTGACCGTCCTCTACCGCGACTACGGTGACTCCTTCACGGTCAACGCGCCGCCGGCCGACCAGGTGGGCACGCTGTCGCTCGGGTCGCTGCTCGGCGGGAACTGAGCCGGATCACCCCGAGGGGAAATGAACCGAACCGGGTTCTCCAGCGTCTCACTACTGATCGGCCCGTGCGCCCGGCCGACTGGAAGACCAAGGAGAACCCCCACGATGATCCGTCGTTTCGCCGCCGCCACGGCGCTGGCCACCGGCCTCGCCCTCTCGATGACCGGTTGCCTCGGGGACGCCGGGCAGAAGGTGGACGAGGCCGGCAAGAACATCAAGCTGACGGCCGCGCAGGTGCTCGGCAAGGCCGCGGAGAAGACCGGCGACGTCAGCTCGTTCAAGGCCGACATGTCGATGCGTATGGCGGGCGCCACCGACGGCGACGTCTCGATGAACGGCACCATGCAGTACCGGACGAAGCCCGACCTCGCCTACAGCATGAACTTCACCGACATGACCGCCGCGGGCAAGTCGATGGGCGGCATGGAGCAGCGGCTCGTCGGCCGGAACATGTACATGAAGATGCCGATGCTGTCGGCGCTCGGCGGCAACGCGTCCGCCAAGCCCTGGATCAAGCTCTCGCTCGACGAGCTGGGCAAGCAGTCCGGCATGAACATCGAGGAGCTGCTGCAGCAGTCCCGGCAGATGGACCCGGTCCAGAACACGAAGATGCTGACGGCGTCCAAGGACGCGCGCGAGGTCGGCAAGGAGACGCTGGACGGCGTCGAGACCACCCACTACACCGGCACCTACCGGATGGAGGACGCGATCGCGAAGCTCTCCCCGGAGATGCAGGAGGCGTACCGCAAGAACCTCGCCTCGACCGGGATGCAGAGCATGCACTTCGACCTCTGGGTGGACGGGCAGCAGCTGCCCCGCCAGATGAAGATGAAGTCGGCCCAGACGTCCGAGGGCACGATGACCATGTCGATGAAGTACCACGACTTCGGCAAGCCGGTGCAGATCGACGAGCCGCCGGCGAGCCAGGTCACCGACTTCGCCGAGATCATGAGCAAGCTCGGCGGCGGCCTCGGCGGCGCCTGACCCGGGACCCCGGCAGGCCGACTGCCCGGCCACCCGACCGCTCGGCCACGAGGGACCGCGACCCGCACGGGGCGCGGTCCCTCCGCCGTTCCGCCGATTTGGTAAGTCCGACGGCGACCGCGTATTCTGTTCGATGCCGAAGACCGCCGGTCGTCACCTCCCCGTGGGGTGACCGAAGGACCCGACACCGTTCGGGCGGCCTGCGTAGGTGAGACGAGAGCTTCCGCATGGCCTCCGTGCCGTGCCTGGACGCCCCGTGCGCCTGCGCCGGGGCGTTTTTTGGTGGATCGGCGCCCCAGTCCCCTCCTGTGGACGGGCGCGGATCGGACCACCCAGGTAATCGGAAGGAGGGCTATGGCCAAGGCCCACAAGGACGCGGCGATCGCCGAGCTCAAGGATGAGTTCGAGAGCTCCAGCGGCGCCGTGCTGACCGAGTACCGCGGGCTCAGCGTCGCGCAGGTCAAGGAGCTGCGCGACAACCTCGGCGAGAACGCGCGGTTCCGCGTGGTGAAGAACACGCTGACCAAGCGCGCCGCGAACGAGGCCGGTGTCGACGAGCAGTTCCGCGAGCTGCTCGAAGGCCCGTCGGCGATCGCGTTCGTGCGCGGCGACGTGGTGGAGGCCGCCAAGGGCCTGCGCGACTTCGCCAAGGCGAACCCGATGCTGGTGATCAAGGGCGGTTTCATCGACGGTCAGTCGATGGACGCCGCCGAGGTCGCCAAGCTCGCCGACCTCGAGTCGCGCGAGGTTCTCCTCGCCAAGCTGGCCGGTGCGATGAAGGGCTCGATGGCGAACGCCGCCGCGCTGTTCAACGCCCTGCCGACGCAGGCGGCCCAGCTCGCCGAGGCGCTGCGCGCCAAGCGCGCGGAGGCCGGCGAGACGGCCGAGGCGCCCGCCGAGGCGGCGCCCGCCGAGGCCGCCGCCGAGTAGGCGCACCCGCGGTTCCGTACACCCCGAGATTTCAAGCCATAGCGGAGGAAACATCATGGCGAAGCTCAGCACCGACGACCTGCTCGACGCTTTCAAGGAGATGACCCTTCTCGAGCTCTCCGAGTTCGTGAAGCAGTTCGAGGACGTCTTCGACGTCAAGGCCGCCGCCCCGGTCGCCGCCGTCGCCGCCGCCCCGGGCGCCCCGGGTGCCCCGGCCGCCGAGGAGGCCGTCCAGGACGAGTTCGACGTCATCCTCGAGGGTGCCGGCGACAAGAAGATCCAGGTCATCAAGGAGGTCCGGACGCTCACGAGCCTCGGCCTCAAGGAGGCCAAGGACCTGGTCGACGGCGCGCCGAAGGCGCTGCTGGAGAAGGTCAACAAGGAGACCGCCGACAAGGCCAAGGAGGCCCTGGAGAAGGCCGGCGCGTCGGTCACCGTCAAGTAGGACGGCTCCAGAGCTGCGGAGCCCGCGGCTCCACCCGCTCTCCCAAGGAGGCGGTCACCCCTTTCCGGGGGTGGCCGCCTCCTTCGCGTTCCAGGTGACCGAGGCCGCTCGGGCCTGTGCACACCTGCTCGGCCGCGGTCGTTTTCCTGTACCGGAGTGATAAAGGTCCGCGGAAAAGCGTGTGTCGCGACGGGTTGTGTGTCCATCGGCGGGCGGCGTACCGTCCCGTTCTGACGCTGTGGTCACACTGGGCGGTCCCCGTCCCAGCGCCGGGTGCGGGAGCGCGGCCGGAGGCCGGGCGGTACCCCGGTCTTGAGCCGCTGGTTCTTGGACCACTAGTCTCATAGGCGCCGTAAGTAACGATTGTCTTACGACGTCGCATTTGGCCGCTGATCTGGACCGGAACCCCTTCCATTTGGACGGCGGCCCGCTACGGTAGTGGAACCCGGCGCGGCTACCGGACGGTAGCAACACGGCGGACACGCCGTGTGACGACAGCAAGAGCCTGAGTGCTACTCGCTCATTGGTTCGGGATTCCCCCCCGGCCTGGACGAAAGGTGACGAGTGGGCGTCGAGATCAGAGTCGAGGGCCTGACCAAGTCCTTTGGCCGCCAGGTGATCTGGCAGGACGTGTCGCTGACCATTCCCGCAGGTGAGATCTCCGTTCTTCTGGGCCCGTCCGGTACCGGCAAGTCGGTCTTCCTGAAGTCGCTCGTCGGGCTGCTCAAGCCCGACCGCGGGCACATCTGGATCGGCGACAGGGACCTCCCCCACCTGCCCGAATCCCAGCTCTACGAGACCCGCAAGCTGTTCGGCGTCCTTTTCCAGGACGGCGCGCTGTTCGGCTCGATGAACCTGTTCGACAACATCGCCTTCCCGCTGCGCGAGCACACCAAGAAGTCCGAGTCCGAGATCAAGCGCATCGTCCTTGAGAAGATGGAACTCGTCGGTCTGCTCGGCGCGGAGAACAAGCTTCCCGGTGAGATCTCCGGCGGGATGAAAAAGCGCGCCGGCCTCGCCCGCGCGCTCGTGCTCGACCCGGAGATCCTGCTCGTCGACGAGCCGGACTCGGGTCTGGACCCGGTCCGCACCGCGTTCCTGAACCAGGTGTTCATCGACCTGAACGCGCAGATCAACGCGACGTTCCTGATCGTCACCCACGACATCAACACCGCCCGCACCCTCCCCGACAACATCGGGCTGCTGTACCAGCGGCACCTGGCGATGTTCGGGCCGCGGGAGATGCTGCTGTCCAGCGAGGAGCCGGTCGTCCGGCAGTTCCTCAACGCCAGCAAGGTCGGCCCGATCGGCATGTCGGAGGAGAAGGACGCCTCCGAGCTGGAGGCCGAGGCCAAGATGGGCCTCGACTCGGGCAAGCTGCCGCCGATCCCGCCGCAGCAGATGCCGACCAACGGGCTGATCCGGGCCGGCATGCACGCGCCCGGCGCGTGGTGCGCCGCGCACGGCGTCACCCCGCCGCCCGGCTCGTTCATCGACGACCTCGGCCGCAACTGGGTGGAGGAGTGGCCGCGGTACGTGGCGTCCATGGCGCCCGTCGGCGCCCCCGCCCCGGGCGGCCCCGGCGGTCCGCCCCCCGGCCCGCCGCCCGGCGGCCCGGCCGGCCCCGGCGGCCCGTTCCCCGGCAACCCGCCGCCCGGCCGGCATGCGGGTGGTGCAGGGTACTGATGTCCACTCCTGGTATCGGCGCGGACCAGGCAGAGGGGAAGACCGGCGGGTCGTCGGCGACGTTCCGCAAGATCGGGGACGGCGCGGCAAACGTGGTCGTCAAGGAGCCCGGACGCTTCTTCGCCCTGTGCCTCGACACCGCCCGCGCGACCTTCCAGTGGCCGTTCCAGTGGCGCGAGTTCATCCAGCAGGCCTGGTTCATCGTCAGCGTCACCGTCGTCCCCACGATGCTGGTCGCCATCCCGTTCGGCGGCGTCCTGTCGCTGCAGGTCGGCGGGCTGATCCGGCAGCTCGGCGCGCAGTCCTACACCGGTGCGACCGCGGTCGTCGCGATCGTCCGGGAGGCCAGCCCGCTGGTCACCTCGCTGCTGGTCGCGGGCGCGGCCGGGTCGGCGATGTGCGCCGACATCGGCTCCCGGAAGATCCGCGAGGAGATCGACGCCATGGAGGTGCTGGGGATCAACCCCCTGCACCGCCTGGTCGTCCCGCGGATGTTCGCGTGCGCGTTCGTCGCGCTGTTCCTGAACGGGCTCGTGTCGGTGGTCGGCCTGATGGGCGGCTACTTCTTCAACGTCATGCTGCAGGGCGGCACCCCGGGCGCCTACCTCGCGTCGTTCAACGCGATCGCGCAGCTGCCCGACCTGCTGCAGGCCGAGTTCAAGGCGTTCGTGTTCGGCATCACCGCCGGCCTCGTCGCCGCCTACAAGGGGCTGAACGCCAAGGGCGGGCCGAAGGGCGTCGGTGACGCGGTCAACCAGACCGTCGTCATCACGTTCATGCTGCTCTTCCTGGAGAACTTCGTGATCTCCGCGCTGTACTTCCAGTTCGTCCCGTCGAAGGGGATGTGATGGCCACCCCTGGAAAGACGGGCAAGACGGTCTCCCGGGTGGTGGGCGCGCCGCTGGCACGGCTGGACGACTTCGGCCACCAGATGTCGTTCTACGCCCGCGCGTTCGCCTGGGTGTTCCGGGTGCTGCGCCGCTACCGCACGGAGGTACTGCGGCTGCTGGCCGAGGTGAGCCTCGGCACCGGCGGCCTCGCCGTCATCGGCGGCTCGGTGGTGATCGTCGGCTTCATGACGTTCTTCACCGGCAGCCAGGTCGGCCTGCAGGGCTACGAGTCGCTGAACCAGATCGGCACGGCCGCGTTCACCGGGTTCGTCGCGTCCTACTTCAACACGCGCGAGATCGCGCCGCTGGTGTCGGCGCTGGCGCTGTCGGCGACGGTCGGCTGCGGCTTCACCGCGCAGCTCGGCGCGATGCGGATCTCCGACGAGATCGACGCGTTGGAGGTCATGGCCGTCCCGTCGATGCCGTTCCTCGTCACGACCCGGATGCTCGCCGGGATGATCGCGGTCGTCCCGCTGTACATCGTGGGCCTGCTCGCCTCCTACGGCGCGACGCGGGTGATCGTGACGGTGTTCTACGGGCAGTCGACCGGCACCTACGACCACTATTTCCATTTGTTCCTACCACCGAACGACATCTTGTGGTCGTTCGGCAAAGTGATCATTTTCGCGGTGCTGGTGATGCTGATCCACTGCTACTACGGCTACCACGCGTCCGGCGGCCCGGCGGGCGTCGGCATCGCGGTGGGCCGCGCGGTGCGCACCAGCATCGTCGTCATCAACGTGGCGGACCTCCTGCTCGGCATGGCGATCTGGGGCACCACCACCACTGTGCGGATCGCGGGGTGACGGCGCGATGAGCGAACGCGTGCGCTACCGGGTGCTCGGCACCTCGATGATCGTCGTGATCGTCCTGCTGCTGGCGCTGACCGTCGCCCTGTACAACAAGGCGTTCACGCCCGTGACCGAGGTGAAGGTGCAGACCGAGCGGGCCGGGCTGCAGCTGCTGCCGCACTCGGACGTGAAGGTGCGCGGGCTGATCGTCGGCGAGGTGCGCGGCACCGACGCGACGGCGGACGGCGCCACGCTGCACCTCGCGCTCGACCCGGGCAAGGCGAAGCTGATCCCGCGGAACGTGCAGGCGCGGCTGCTGCCGAAGACGCTGTTCGGCGAGAAGTACGTGGACCTGGAGATCCCGGCGCAGGCCGCCCCGGCGGGGCTGCGCGAGGGCCAGGTCATCCAGCAGGACCGGTCGCAGGCCGCCGTCGAGATCGACAAGGTGCTGAACGACCTGCTGCCGCTGCTGCAGGCGGTGAAGCCGGCGGAGCTGAACGCGACGCTGAACGCGCTCGCGACGGCGCTGCAGGGCCGCGGCGACCAGCTCGGCCGCAACCTCGAAGAGGCCGACGACCTGCTCCGCAAGATCAACCCGCAGCTCGGCACGCTGGTGCACGACCTGCACGGGCTCGCGGACGTCTCCGACATCTACGCGAAGGCGGCGCCGGACCTGCTGCAGACCCTCCGGAACCTCAACGTGACCAGCCGCACGATCACCACCAAGAAGGACACGATCGAGCAGCTGATCCCGGCCACCACCGCGCTGGCGCAGGACGGCGACGCGTTCATGCGGCACAACGGGCCGAAGATCATCGGTGTGAACATCGCGAACCGGGACGTCGCGAGCCTGGTCGCCCGGTACTCGCCGTCGCTGCCGTGCGTGTTCGCCGGGCTGATGAAGCTCAAGCCGGAGGCCGAGCGGGTCGCCGGCGGGGGCGGGTCCAAGACCTTCAACCTGACGGTCGAGATCGTGAAGCCGCGGCCCGGCTACAAGTACCCGCTGGACGCGCCGGAGGCCAAAGACCGGCGCAACCCGCGCTGCTACGGCCTGCCGAACCCGAAGGTGCCGTCCCCGGACTACCTGGCGCTGGACGGCACCCAGGACGACCTGTGGTGGAAGAACCCGGACGACCCGAACGGCGGCGGCGCCGGCCGCGGCAGGGCCCTGTCGAACGTGTTCGTCGACACCGGCTCGCTGACCCCGGAGCAGCAGCTGAAGAGCGTCCTCGGACCGGTGACGCGGATCCCGGCCGATGAGATGTCGGACGTGTCGGAGCTGATGTTCGGGCCGCTGCTCTCGGACGGATCGGTGGTGACGATCAAGTGAGGACGACGGGCGCGGCGATCAAGCTGCTGACCTTCGTGGTCATCACCTCGGTGGCCACCGGCGTGCTGGCCATGACGATCTCCAACATGCGCTTCCGGGACACCCGCGAGTACAAGGCGATCTTCACCGACGTCACCGGGCTGCTGGACAACGACGACGTGCGCGCCGCCGGCGTCCAGGTCGGCCAGATCAAGCACATCGAGCTGTACAAGGGCGACAAGGCCGAGGTGACGTTCTCGGTGGAGGAGGACGGCCCGTTCAAGGCGGGGCTGCCGTCGTCCACGCAGGTGCAGATCCGCTACCGGAACCTGATGGGCCAGCGCTACCTCGCGCTGAGCGACGGCGCCGGGCAGGCCAACGACTACCTGAAGCCGGGCGGCACGATCCCGGTCTCGCAGACCCAGCCGGCGCTCGACCTGACGACGCTGTTCAACGGCTTCCGGCCGCTGTTCCGCGCGCTGGAGCCGAAGGACGTCAACACGCTGGCGATGCAGATCATCCAGGTGCTGCAGGGCGAGGGCGGGACGATCAACAGCCTGCTCGCGCACGTCGCGTCGCTGACCAACACGCTCGCCGACCGGGACCAGGTCATCGGCCAGGTCATCGACAACCTCAACACCGTGCTCGGCACGATCGACGAGCGGCACGACCAGGTCGACCGGCTGGTGCGGGACCTGCGCAGCTTCGTCAGCGGGGTGTCCGGCGACCGCAAGGCGATCTTCGACTCGGTCGCGGCGATCAACGACCTGACCGGCACGACGCAGGGCCTGCTGTCGGATGCGCGGCCGGACATCAAGAACGACATCGCGGGGCTGAGCAAGCTCGCCGGGACGTTCGCGGCCAACGAGAAGGCGCTCGACGGCGGGCTCAAGCGGTCGCCGAAGCGGCTGGAGGGGCTCGTGAACATCTCCTCCTACGGGTCCTGGTTCAACATGTACATCTGCGGTCTCGACGCGCGGGTGCGGCTGCCCGGCGGACCGGTCTACCAGACGCCGGCGATCGTGAACGAGAACGCGAGGTGCAAGTAGATGAGGATCCCGTTCCGGGAACGCAACCCGGTCCCCATCGGTCTCGCCGCGTTCGCGATCATCGCCGTGCTGCTGGCGGTGGCGATGAACCTCGACAACATCCCGTTCATCTCCGGCGGCAAGACCCACACGGCCGCGTTCAAGGAGGCCGCCGGGCTGAAGCCCGACGAGGAGGTCCGCATCGCGGGCGTCAAGGTCGGCAAGGTCACCGGCCTCGACCTGGACGGCGACCACGTCAAGGTCACCTTCCGGGTGGACGACGGCGTGAAGCTGGGCGACCGCACCGAGGCCGGCATCAAGATCAAGACGATCCTCGGCGCGCACTACCTGGAGCTGACCCCGCGCGGGAAGGGCCGGCTCGGCCGTGCCATCCCGATCGAGCGGACGCACACCCCGTTCGAGGTCGTCCCGGCGATCAGCGAGCTGAGCCGGCGGGTCGGCGCGATCGACGTCCAGCAGGTCGCGAAGTCGTTCGACGTGCTGTCGGAGACGTTCAAGAACTCGCCGGAGGAGGTCCGCGCGTCGCTGCAGGGCCTGCGCCGGCTGTCCAACACGGTCGCGTCCCGCGACGACGAGCTGCACGAGCTGGCCGGCAAGGCCAAGAACGTCTCGGAGCTGCTCGCCGACCGCAACCAGGACTTCGCCAAGCTCGTCCAGGACGGCGACAAGGTGCTCCAGGCGGTGCAGGCGCGCCGCGCGGTCATCCACCAGCTGCTGATCAACACCGTGACCCTGTCCCAGCAGGTGAACGCGCTGATCAAGGAGAACGAGAAGCAGCTGCGGCCGATGCTGGACAACCTGGCGAAGGTCAACGGGATCCTGCTGCGGAACCAGGACAACCTCGACCGGATCCTGAAGCTGTTCGCGCCGTTCGCGCGGCAGTTCTCGGACGTCACCGGCACCGGGCGCTGGTTCGACTCGTGGATCCAGAACCTCCTCCCGATTCCCGCGTCGATCCAGGACGCCCCGGCGAATGGCGGGACCGCGACGAAGAAGCAGGGCGGCCAGACCGGCAACCAGACGCAGACCGGCAACAGCGACAACCCGTTGCCGTTCCTCCCGTGAGCAGGCAGGTCACAGTGCGCAGTGTTAGCTCCAGCCCCCTGCAGGGGGCCCACCCCCGCCGGTCAGGAACCATCCTTCGCCTCGGCGGCGCGATCCTCGCCGTCGCAGTGCTGGTGGCCGCGCTCCTGCTGATCCTCCAGGAGCCGAAGCAGCGCCACCTGACGGCCTACTTCACCAAGACCGTCGGCCTCTACAAGGGCGCGGACGTCCGCATCCTCGGCATCCCGGTCGGCGAGGTCACGAAGGTCGAGCCGGTCGGCGACGCGGTCAAGGTCGAGCTGAAGTACGACGCCAAGTACAAGGTGCCCGCCAACGCGCAGGCCGTGATCATCAACCAGACGCTCGTCGCGGACCGCTACATCCAGCTGACCCCCGTCTACAAGACCGGGGCCGTCCTCGCCGACGGCGCGACGCTGACGACGAGCCGCACCGCCGTCCCGGTCGAGGTCGACCAGGTCAGCGGCAGCCTGAGCGACCTGACCAAGGCGCTCGGCCCGGAGGGCGCCAACGCGCCCGGCGCGAACGGCCAGGAGGGGTCGCTGTCGCGGCTGCTGGAGGTCGGCGCCGCGAACCTGGACGGCCAGGGCGACGACATCCGGGCGACGATCGCGGACGCGTCCAAGGCGCTCAGCACGCTCAGCACCGACCGCGGCGACGTCGCCGAGACGATCAAGAACCTGCGGATCATCACCGACGCGATGAAGGCGAACGACCAGCAGATCAAGTCGTTCACCGGGCACCTCAACGGGGTGTCGGGGCAGCTCGCGGGGGAGAAGGAGGAGCTGAGCGCGGCCCTCAACACCCTCGCCCCGACGCTGCGGAACGTGCAGCGGTTCGTCAAGGACAACCGCACCGAGCTGGCCGGGAACGTCCGGCAGCTCGCGCAGATCACCGGTGTCCTGGTCAAGGAGAAGGACGCGCTCGCCGAGATCCTCACCGCCGGCCCGCTGGCCGTGAACAACCTGGCCCGCGCCTACGACCCGATCAGCGGCACCATCCACACCCGCAACAACTTCCGCCAGTTCCACGACCTGGCCGACTGGGTCTGCTCGCTGGCGTACTCGGTCGGCACGCCCGCCAAGGAGTGCCTGGACTTCGTCAAGCCCTACAACGGCATCGGCACGGCGCTGACGGGCTTCAGCCTGGACCTGTCCTGGATCACGGCGCTGACCACGCACTACGACCCGGTCCCGATCCCGCCGGACGCCTACGGCCCCGGCGGCAAGTCCGGCAAGTCGACCAAGACGGCGAAGAAGACCACGACCAACAAGACGGCGGCGCGCAGCAGGCCCGGGGACCTCAGCGCGCTGCTGCCGGGAGGTGGCCGATGAGCAGGACCAGGAGACGGCCGGTCCGCCGCGCCCGCCTGCTGGGCGCCGCCGCGATCGCCGCGACGGCGGCCCTGTCGGGCTGCTCGTTCAACGGCGTCTCGTCGCTGCCGCTGCCCGGCGGCCCCGACCTCGGCTCCAACCCCGTCACCATCAAGATCGAGTTCGCGAACGTGCTGGACCTCGTCCCGCAGTCGGCGGTCAAGGTCAACGACGTGTCGGTGGGCAAGGTCGAGGACATCACGCTGGAGGGCGGCGCCCCCGGCCAGGGCGGCTGGCACGCGCTCGTCACCGTGAGGGTGCGCGGGGACGTGAACCTGCCCGACAACGCGCTGGCGACGGTCAGCCAGACCAGCCTCCTCGGCGAGAAGTTCGTGCAGCTGGAGCCGCCGAGGTACGAGGCGCCGAACGGCAGGCTCGGCACCGGTGACCTGATCCCGCTGAACCGCACCTCGCGCGGCACCGAGATCGAAGAGGTGCTGTCGGCGATGTCGCTGCTGCTGAACGGCGGCGGCCTGGAGCAGGTCTCCACGATCAGCCACGAGCTGCAGGCCGCGATGAACGGCCGGACCGGCACGATCCGCTCGGTGCTGGAGCGGGTCGACACCTTCACCGGGACGCTGGACCGCAACCGCGCCGCGATCACCCGCGCGCTCGACAGCATCGACCGGCTGAGCGGCAAGCTCGCGGCCGAGCGCAAGACGATCCGCGACACCATCGACGAGACGGGGCCCGCGATCGCCGTCCTCGACCGCAACCGCGCCGACCTCACCAAGATGCTGGTCGCGCTGGACAAGCTCAGCCGCACCACCACCAACGTGATCAACCGGTCGAAGACCGATCTGCTGGCGAACCTGCGGGACGTCGACAAGATCCTGCGGAACCTCAACAAGGCGGGCAACGACCTGCCGCGGTCGCTGGAGTCGCTGATCACCTTCCCGTTCCCGGCCACGTTCGAGAACACCATCGAGGGCGACTACGGCAACGTCCGGCTGACCGTCGACCTGGACTTCGAGTCCATCGCCCGGAACCTGCTCGGCGGCACCGACCTGGAGGGGATGCTCGGCAACGGCGCGCAGATGCGCGGCATGCTGCAGGTCCCGAACGTCACGCTGCCCGACTCGCCGCTAGGCGTGCTGCCGCAGACGTCCGGCGGGATCCCGGGGCTGCCCGGCCAGCCGACGCCGGCCCCGAAGACGACGCCGACGACGAAGACGCCGGCGACGAAGAAGACGTCCGGTACCCCGGCACCGGAGCGCACGGGCTCGCTCGGCTCCGATGACGGCGGTCTGCGGACCCTGGTGACGGGGGGCCTCTCGTGATCCTCAAGCGCGGCGTCATCATCCAGCTGATCGCTTTCGCGGTCATCACGGTCGTCGGCGTGGCGATCGTCTCGGTGAACTACATCGGCCTCGGCCGCGGCCTGCTCGGCAAGCAGTACGTCGCCTACGTCGACCTCACCGACTCCGGCGGCGTGTTCACCAACGCGGAGGTCACCTACCGGGGCGTCCCCGTCGGACGCGTCGGGCCGCTCGAGCTGACCAAGGACGGCATCCGGGTGAAGCTGCTCCTCGAACGCGGCGAGCGGATCCCGCGCGAGGGCACCAAGGCCGTCGTGGCGAACCGGTCCGCGGTCGGCGAGCAGTACATCGACCTGGAGCCGACCAGGAAGAGCGGGCCCTACCTCGACGAGGGCGACGCCTACACGATCCCGAAGGAGCGCACCACGCTCCCGGTGTCCACCGCCGAACTGCTGCGCAACGTCGACTCGCTCGTCGGGTCGGTCAACACCAAGGACCTCGGCGTCATCGTGGACGAGCTGAACAAGGCGTTCTCCGGCTCCGCCGAGGACCTCCAGTCGATCCTGGACGACACCGACCGGCTGCTGAAGACGGCGAACGAGGCGTACCCCGACACCAAGCGGCTCTTGGACAACAGCGTCACCGTCCTGGACACCCAGCGCGGGCAGGCCGCCAACATCCAGGGCTTCGCCCGCAACCTGAACGAGCTCACCCGGTCCCTGCGCAACGACGACCCGGCGCTGCGCAAGACCATCGACGCCGTGCCGGGCGCGGTGGACGAGACGCACAAGGCCATCAACCAGCTGGCGCCGACGCTGCCCGTCCTCCTGGCGAACCTCACCACGACCGGCCAGGTCATCACGTCCCGCCAGGCGGGCCTGCGGTCGCTGTTCATCCTGTACCCGGTGACGGTCGCCGGAGCGTTCACCGTCACGCCCGGCGACGGAACCCAGCACCTGGGCCTCGACCTCAACATCGACTCGCCGCCGCCGTGCACCGAGGGCTACGAGAAGGTCAAGCACCGCTGGCCCCAGGACACGTCCCCGAAGAAGCCGCGCCTCGACGCCGGCTGCAAGGCCCCGCACAACGCGCCCACCGCCGTGCGCGGCGCCCGCAACTTCCCGAAGAACGAGATCCTGCCGTACCCGCAGGTCCCGGCGGGCGCCACCGCCGGTGCCGGCTTCCCCGAGGGCGGCGCCACCGCCGACCCGAAGACCGAGGCCAAGGGCAAGGACGGCGGCAAGAACGACGCCAAGACGAAGGCCGCCGCCGCGGCCCCGACGGGCCAGGTCACGGACGGCCGACTGATCCTTTCCTATCCGTCCGATTCAGTTGATTTCGCTGGATACGATCCAACGACCGGTGCGGTCTACGGGCCCGACGGCAAGCGATACGTGATGCCGCGCAGCGCCGGAACCCGTCAGCTGGGAGAGGAATCCTCGTGGAAGTGGCTCCTGCTCGGACCGTTGAGCCAGTGAGGCGGACACGATGAGGCCCCGCCTTCCCATGGTCACCGCGATCACGCTCAGCGTCGCCGTGGTCGCCCTGGCCATCGCGTCCGGCTGGCTCGGCGTCGTCTCCCTCCGCAACAAGGACGACGTCGACCAGCGGGCGAAGGCGAGCCAGTCGGCGCGGCAGATGGGCGTCAACCTGATGACGCTCGACAAGGCGACCGCCCAGCGCGACGTCGACCGCATCGTGTCGGGCGCCACCGGCAACTTCAAGAACACCTTGAGCTCCCAGGCCAAGACCCTGATCGACCAGCTCACCCAGACCGGCGCGAAGTCCACGCTCACCGACGTCACCGCCGCGGTCGTGTCCATCGACGGCGACTCCGCCGAGGTGATGGTCTCCCTGGACGGCGTCGTGACGAACCCCAAGGTGAAGGACGGCGTTCCGCGCAAGTACAGGTACCTGATGGACCTGGAGCGGGTCGGTGACCGCTGGCTCGTTTCCGACATGGAGATGGTCCCGTGACGATGCTCGGCCGGGGCAAGCGCTCCGCTTCGGACAAGAAGAAGCCCGACGCCAAGTCGGACAAGGCCACCAAGGCAGACAAGGCGGCGAAGGCGGCGAAGGCCGCCGAGCTGGCCGAGGAGGCCGCGGAGCGGGCCCGCGAGGCCGCCCGCCTGGCCCAGATAGCCGCCGACGAGGCCGCCGAAGCCGAAGAGCCCGCCAAATCCACTGAGAAGCCCCGCGAATCAGCGAAGCTCTCCGAAGTCGACCCCACCCCCGAAAACGCGGCAGAGGACGACTCAGCCCCTTCCGAGGACGACTCCGCCACCCCGGAACACCCAGAGGCCGAGGCGGAGGAGGCCGAAACCGCCGACACCGACACCGACGTCGAGGACGAGGCGGACGACGAGGACGAAGAGGAGCCGGCGAAGCCGAAGCGCCTGAACCTCAAGAAGACGCCCAAGGACGAGGACGACGACGACGAGGACGAGGACGACGACGAGGACGACAAGCCTCGCCGCGGCCGCCTGGGCCTCCCGACGGTGATCGCCGTCCTGGCCGTCCTGACGATCGCGCTCGGTGTCGGCACGACGGTCCTGGGCCTGAAGGTCAAGGAGCAGAAGGCGACCCAGCAGGCGGTCAAGGAGGCCACGTTCGCGTCGTCCCACACGGCGCAGAAGATGTCGTCCTACGACTACCGGACCCTGGACACCGACCTGAAGGCCGCGTCCGCCCTGACGACCGGCAAGCTGCACACCCAGTACGGCAAGCTCGCCGAGGAGCTCAAGACCGTCGCGGTCCAGCAGCAGGCGGTCTCCAACACGACCGTGATGAAGATCGGTGTCGTGAGCGCGACCCCCGACAAGGTCGTGACCCTCGTCTACGCCAACCGCTCGTCCGCCACCAAGAGCGACAAGGAGCAGCGCCTCCCGGAGCCGCTCCGCATCAAGATGACGATGGTCAAGAAGGACGGCAAGTGGCTGGCCTCCGAGGTCACCGTCCTCTCGTAACCCCACCCCCGAGCCCCGACACCCCGTGATCCCCAGCCGGATCACGGGGTGTTCTCTTGGACGCCGCTCGTGGGCCTAAACTGTAACCTTCCTCACTGCAGGTCAGGGCCCGAAAAGTCCAAGTCCGCTCTTGACTGAGAGGCGCTGAGGGGCGATGCTCCATGGCAACGTGATGCATACTGCGGCGCTAGAGTTGCGAGCGGTGTACCAGTCGGCTACACTGCCCCTTTGCGCTGCCCTCTGACTATCCACGTGTGAGAGCACCCCTGCGGGGGTCTGTTGTAGACCCCGAAAAAGTAGGTCTCGGACGTGGATCGTCTGGCGTGCGTGTCGTCAGTTACGCCGCGAGCCCTCGGAAGGACCACTCTTGGCAGCCTCGCGCAACGCCTCGAATACCGCAACCGGTCCGCACCGCGTCTCCTTCGCGCGCATCAAGGAGCCGCTCGAAGTCCCGGACCTCCTTGCACTGCAGACCAACTCCGTTGACTGGCTGCTGGGCAACGAGAGGTGGAAGGCCCGGGTCGAGGCGGCCCAGAAGGCCGGAAGTAAGAGCGTCCCGACCCAGTCGGGGCTGGAGGAGATCTTCGAAGAGATCAGTCCCATCGAGGACTTCTCCGGAACCATGTCCCTCTCGTTCCGCGACCACCGGTTCGAGCCGCCCAAGTACTCCGTCGAGGAGTGCAAGGACAAGGACATGACCTACTCCGCCCCGCTGTTCGTGACGGCGGAGTTCATCAACAACACCACCGGTGAGATCAAGAGCCAGACGGTGTTCATGGGCGACTTCCCGCTCATGACCCCGAAGGGCACCTTCATCATCAACGGCACCGAGCGCGTCGTCGTCTCCCAGTTGACCCGGTCGCCCGGCGTCTACTTCGACCGCGCCCTCGACAAGGCGTCCGACAAGGACATCTACGGCTGCCGGGTCATCCCGAGCCGCGGCGCCTGGCTCGAGTTCGAGATCGACAAGCGCGACAACGTCGGCGTCCGCATCGACCGCAAGCGCAAGCAGCCCGTCACCGTGCTGCTCAAGGCGCTCGGCTGGGACGAGGCCCGCATCCGCGAGCGCTTCGGCTCCTACGAGTCGATCAACGTCACCCTGGAGAAGGACCACACGTCCGGCCAGGACGACGCGCTCCTCGACATCTACCGCAAGCTGCGTCCGGGTGAGCCGCCGACGCGCGAGTCCGCGCAGACGCTGCTGGAGAACCTGTACTTCAACCCGAAGCGGTACGACGTCGCCAAGGTCGGCCGCTACAAGATCAACAAGAAGCTCGGTCTCGACCTGGACATGCGCCAGGGCACGCTGACCGAGGACGACATCGTCGCCACGGTCGAGTACCTCGTCCGGCTGCACGCCGGCGAGGAGGAGGCCACCCTCGGGGCCGTCCCCGTGCCGATCGAGGTCGACGACATCGACCACTTCGGCAACCGGCGGCTGCGCACGGTCGGCGAGCTGATCCAGAACCAGGTCCGGCTGGGCCTGGCCCGGATGGAGCGCGTCGTCCGCGAGCGGATGACCACCCAGGACGTCGAGGCGATCACGCCGCAGACCCTGATCAACATCCGGCCGGTCGTCGCCTCCATCAAGGAGTTCTTCGGCACCAGCCAGCTGTCGCAGTTCATGGACCAGACCAACCCGCTGGCGGGGCTGACGCACAAGCGCCGGCTGAACGCCCTCGGGCCCGGTGGCCTGTCGCGCGAGCGGGCGGGCATGGAGGTCCGCGACGTCCACCCGTCCCACTACGGCCGCATGTGCCCGATCGAGACGCCGGAAGGCCCGAACATCGGCCTGATCGGCTCGCTCGCCGCGTTCGGCCGGGTCAACCCGTTCGGGTTCGTCGAGACGCCGTACCGCAAGGTCACCGAAGGCGTCGTCACCGAGCAGATCGACTACCTCACCGCCGACGAGGAGGACCGCTACGTCATCGCGCAGGCCAACTCCCTGCTGAACGACGACGGCACCTTCATCGACGACCGCATCCTGGTCCGCCGCAAGGGCGGCGAGGTCGAGCTGGTCCCCGCCCGCGAGGTCCAGTACATGGACGTCTCGGCGCGGCAGATGACCTCGGTCGCCACCGCGATGATCCCGTTCCTGGAGCACGACGACGCCAACCGCGCGCTGATGGGCTCCAACATGCAGCGCCAGTCCGTCCCGCTGCTGCGCAGCGAGGCGCCGCTGGTCGGCACCGGCATGGAGTACCGCGCGGCGACCGACGCCGGTGACGTCATCACGGCCGAGAAGGCCGGCGTCATCGAGGAGGTCTCCGCCGACTACGTGACCGTCATGAACGACGACGGCACGCGGACGACGTACCGGGTGTCGAAGTTCAAGCGGTCCAACCAGGGCACCTGCTTCAACCAGAAGCCCATCGTCGACGAGGGGCAGCGGGTCGAGGTCGGCCAGGTCATCGCCGACGGGCCGTGCACCGACAACGGCGAGATGGCGCTCGGCAAGAACCTCCTCGTGGCGTTCATGCCGTGGGAGGGCCACAACTACGAGGACGCGATCATCCTCAGCCAGCGCCTGGTGCAGGACGACGTCCTCTCCTCGATCCACATCGAGGAGCACGAGGTCGACGCCCGCGACACCAAGCTCGGCCCCGAGGAGATCACCCGGGACATCCCGAACGTCTCCGAGGAGGTCCTCGCCGACCTCGACGAGCGCGGCATCATCCGCATCGGCGCGGACGTCGTCCCCGGCGACATCCTGGTCGGCAAGGTCACGCCCAAGGGCGAGACGGAGCTGACCCCCGAGGAGCGGCTGCTGCGCGCGATCTTCGGTGAGAAGGCGCGGGAGGTCCGCGACACCTCGCTGAAGGTGCCGCACGGCGAGCAGGGCAAGGTCATCGGCGTCCGGGTGTTCTCCCGCGACGACGGCGACGAGCTCCCGCCCGGCGTGAACGAGCTGGTCCGGGTGTACGTCGCGCAGAAGCGCAAGATCACCGACGGCGACAAGCTGGCGGGCCGGCACGGCAACAAGGGCGTCATCTCCAAGGTGCTCCCGGTCGAGGACATGCCGTTCATGGAGGACGGCACGCCGGTCGACATCGTCCTGAACCCGCTGGGCGTCCCCGGACGCATGAACGTGGGCCAGGTCCTGGAGACCCACCTCGGCTGGGTCGCCTCCCGCGGCTGGAAGATCGAGGGCGACGACGCCGAGTGGAAGCGCGCGCTGAAGGCCATCGGCGCCGACGAGGCCGAGCCGTGGACCAACACCGCGACTCCGGTGTTCGACGGTGCCCAGGAGAGCGACGTCACCGGGCTGATCACGAGCACGCTGCCCAACCGCGACGGCAACCGCATGGTGGAGCCCGGCGGCAAGGCCCGGATGTTCGACGGCCGCACCGGCGAGCCCTACCGCGACCCGATCTCCGTCGGCTACATCTACATCCTCAAGCTGCTCCACCTGGTCGACGACAAGATCCACGCGCGCTCGACCGGCCCGTACTCCATGATCACCCAGCAGCCGCTCGGCGGTAAGGCCCAGTTCGGCGGCCAGCGCTTCGGTGAGATGGAGGTCTGGGCGCTGGAGGCGTACGGCGCCGCCTACGCGCTCCAGGAGCTGCTGACCATCAAGTCCGACGACGTCCTCGGCCGCGTGAAGGTGTACGAGGCCATCGTCAAGGGCGAGAACATCCCCGAGCCCGGCATTCCCGAGTCCTTCAAGGTGCTCATCAAGGAGATGCAGTCGCTGTGCCTCAACGTCGAGGTGCTCTCCAGCGACGGCATGTCGATCGAGATGCGCGACACCGACGAGGACGTCTTCCGCGCCGCGGAGGAGCTCGGCATCGACCTGTCCCGCCGTCCTAACGAGGGCGCGATGAGCGTCGACGAGGTCTGAGAACTCAAGGGGAAAACAGTTGCTTGACGTCAACTTCTTCGACGAGCTTCGCATCGGTCTGGCGACCGCCGACGATATCCGCCAGTGGTCGCACGGCGAGGTGAAGAAGCCGGAGACGATCAACTACCGGACCCTCAAGCCGGAGAAGGACGGGCTCTTCTGCGAGAAGATCTTCGGCCCGACCCGGGACTGGGAGTGCTACTGCGGCAAGTACAAGCGCGTCCGCTTCAAGGGCATCATCTGTGAGCGCTGCGGCGTCGAGGTGACCCGCGCCAAGGTGCGGCGCGAGCGGATGGGCCACATCGAGCTGGCCGCGCCGGTCACGCACATCTGGTACTTCAAGGGCGTGCCGTCCCGCCTCGGCTACCTGCTGGACCTGGCCCCGAAGGATCTCGAGAAGATCATCTACTTCGCGGCCTACATGATCACCAGCGTGGACTCCGAGCGGCGCGACCGCGACCTGCCCACGCTGGAGGCGCACATCTCGGTGGAGCGCCAGCAGATCGAGCAGGCCCGCGACGCGCAGGTCGAGGCCCGCCAGCAGAAGCTGGAGGGCGACCTCGCGGAGCTGGAGGAGGCCGGCGCGAAGGCCGACCAGAAGCGCAAGGTGCGCGACGGCGCCGAGCGGGAGATGAAGCAGCTGCGCGACCGCGCGCAGCGCGAACTCGACCGCCTCGACGAGGTGTGGAGCCGGTTCAAGAACCTCAAGGTCCAGGACCTGGAGGGCGACGAGCTGCTCTACCGCGAGATGCGCGACCGCTTCGGCAAGTACTTCCAGGGCGGCATGGGCGCCGCGGCCATCCAGGCGCGGCTGCAGAACTTCGACCTCGACGCCGAGGCCGAGAAGCTGCGCGACATCATCCGCACCGGCAAGGGCCAGAAGAAGGCCCGCGCCCTCAAGCGGCTGAAGGTCGTCTCGGCGTTCCTCAACACCCGCAACAGCCCGCTCGGCATGGTGCTGGACTGCATCCCGGTGATCCCGCCGGACCTGCGTCCGATGGTGCAGCTGGACGGCGGCCGCTTCGCGACCTCCGACCTGAACGACCTGTACCGCCGGGTCATCAACCGGAACAACCGGCTCAAGCGCCTGCTCGACCTCGGCGCGCCCGAGATCATCGTCAACAACGAGAAGCGGATGCTGCAGGAGGCCGTCGACGCGCTGTTCGACAACGGCCGCCGCGGCCGCCCGGTCACCGGGCCGGGCAACCGTCCGCTGAAGTCGCTGTCGGACATGCTCAAGGGCAAGCAGGGCCGGTTCCGGCAGAACCTGCTGGGCAAGCGCGTCGACTACTCGGGCCGTTCGGTCATCGTCGTCGGCCCGCAGCTGAAGCTGCACCAGTGCGGCCTGCCCAAGCAGATGGCGCTGGAGCTGTTCAAGCCGTTCGTCATGAAGCGGCTGGTCGACCTCAACCACGCGCAGAACATCAAGTCCGCCAAGCGGATGGTCGAGCGCGCGCGTCCCGTCGTGTGGGACGTCCTGGAAGAGGTCATCACCGAGCACCCGGTGCTGCTGAACCGCGCGCCGACCCTGCACCGGCTCGGCATCCAGGCGTTCGAGCCGCAGCTGGTCGAGGGCAAGGCCATCCAGATCCACCCGCTGGTCTGCACCGCGTTCAACGCGGACTTCGACGGCGACCAGATGGCGGTGCACCTGCCGCTGTCCGCCGAGGCGCAGGCCGAGGCGCGGATCCTGATGCTGTCGACGAACAACATCCTGAAGCCGTCGGACGGCAAGCCCGTCACCATGCCCACCCAGGACATGGTCATCGGCCTGTACTGGCTGACGACGCAGAAGGACGGCGCCATCGGCGAGGGCCGCGCGTTCGGCTCGGCCGCCGAGGCGATCATGGCCTACGACCGGGGCGAGCTCGACCTGCAGGCCAAGATCCAGATCCGGCTGAAGGACATGCCGCCGCCGCGCGACTGGATCGCGCCGGAGGGCTACGAGCCCGGTCAGCCGTACCGGCTGGAGACGACGCTCGGCCGCGCCCTGTTCAACGAGACGCTGCCGGACGACTTCTCGTTCGTGGACGACGAGATCAGCAAGAAGCAGCTCTCGGCGATCGTCAACGAGCTGGCGGAGACCTACCCGAAGGTGGCCGTCGCGGGCGCGCTCGACGCGCTGAAGAGCACCGGCTTCTACTGGGCGACCCGGTCCGGTGTCACGATCGCGATCGACGACGTCATCACGCCGCCGAACAAGGCGGACATCCTGGCCGGCTACGAGGCGCGTGCCGAGAAGGTGCAGCGGGAGTTCAACCGCGGCCTGATCACCGACGATGAGCGCAAGCAGGAGCTCATCGAGATCTGGAACAAGGCCACCGCGGACGTCGCGGTGGACATGGAGAAGGCGTTCCCGAAGGCCAACCCGATCTGGATGATGATCCAGTCGGGCGCCCGCGGCAACCCGCTGCAGCTCCGCCAGATCGCCGGTATGCGCGGCCTGGTCTCCAACCCCAAGGGCGAGACCATCCCGCGTCCGATCAAGTCGTCCTTCCGCGAGGGGCTGTCGGTCGTCGAGTACTTCATCTCGACGCACGGCGCCCGCAAGGGCCTCGCCGACACCGCGCTGCGCACCGCCGACTCGGGTTACCTGACCCGGCGCCTGGTGGACGTCGCGCAGGACGTCATCGTCCGCGAGGAGGACTGCGGCACCGACCGCACGATCCCGTTCGAGATCGTCGAGCGGCAGTCGGACGGCAGTGTGATCAAGCTGCCGACGACGGAGACGAGCCTCACCGGCCGCACGATCGCCGAGGACGTCGTCGTCGACGGGACGGTCATCTACCCGGCCGACACCGACCTGTCGGACGCGGTCGTGACCCGGCTGTTCGAGGCGGGCGTGGAGAAGGTCCGCACCCGCAGCGCCCTCGTCTGCGAGGCCAAGATCGGCGTCTGCGCCGCCTGCTACGGCCGCTCGCTGGCCACCGGCAAGCGGGTCGACGTCGGCGAGGCCGTCGGCATCATCGCCGCGCAGTCCATCGGTGAGCCCGGCACGCAGCTGACCATGCGCACCTTCCACACCGGCGGTGTGGCCGGTGGCGACATCACGCACGGTCTGCCGCGCGTCCAGGAGCTGTTCGAGGCCCGCATCCCCAAGGGTGTGGCCCCGATCAGCGAGGTCGCCGGCCGCGTCAAGATCGACGAGACGGAGAAGGCCCGCAAGGTCGTCGTCGTCCCGGACGACGGCTCGGAGGAGATCGCCTACCAGGTGCCGATGCGGTCCCGCCTGCTGGTCAAGGAGGGCGAGTCCGTGGGCGTCGGGCAGCAGCTCATCGCGGGTGCGATCAACCCGCACGAGGTGCTGCGCATCCTCGGCCCCCGCGCCGTCCAGCTCCACCTGGTCCAGGAGGTCCAGGAGGTCTACCGGTCGCAGGGCGTGTCGATCCACGACAAGCACATCGAGATCATCGTCCGCCAGATGCTGAAGCGGGTGAACATCCTCGAGTCGGGCGACACCTCGCTGCTCCCGGGCGACCTGGTCGAGCGTCCGATCTTCGAGGAGACGAACCGGAACGTCGTGGCCGAGGGCGGCACGCCCGCCGCCGGCCGCCCCGTCCTGATGGGCATCACCAAGGCCTCGCTCGCGACCGAGTCGTGGCTGTCGGCGGCGTCCTTCCAGGAGACGACCCGGGTGCTCACCGAGGCCGCGATGCACGCCAAGAGCGACCCGCTGCTGGGCCTCAAGGAGAACGTCATCATCGGCAAGCTCATCCCGGCCGGTACCGGCATGCCGCAGTACCGCAACGTCCGGGTCGAGCCGACCGAGGAGGCGAAGGCGGCGGTCTACTCCGTCGGTTCCTACGACGACGGCGCCGAGTACGCCTTCGGCCAGGGTTCCGGCGAGGCCGTGCCGCTGGAGGAGTACGACTTCGGCCAGTACAACCGCTAGCGTCCCGTCCCGGGACGCCGCTCCGGCGGCGTCCCGGCTCGCGGACACCCGTGCCTGACGACACGCAGAGGGGCCCCTTCCACCCGGGAGGGGCCCCTCCGCGTGTTCCGGGTCAGAAGATCCCGGCAGCAGAGCTATCTACCAGCAGCAGCGGCCAGAAACCTCCGTCGGCCACCTGTGCGTACCGTCCATTCCGGATGTTCCACCACGTCGCCGAAGAGAGCTGCGCCGATACGCCCATAGCTTGATCGGTCAAGGATTCCGCCGCCGTGCGCGGACGATGCGCAGTACGACGACGGCGGTGCCCGCAGCGGACGCCGTCCACAGGGCGATCACGGCGTCCGGTACCCAGATCAGCGCCGCCTTCATGTCGTCGATGACCACCAGTGCCGCGACGGAGGCCGCGGGAAGCGCGCCCGCGAGGACCCATCCGACGGTGACGGCGAGTCGCGGAGAGGCCGGGCCGGTGGGGCGGCGCAGCAGCAGTGCCGAGCGTCCGGCGGCCACGATGAACGCCGCGGCCAGTCCGGTGACGCCCCAGACGGTCAGCAGATACGGGAACGCGGACGGTTCGGCGCCCGGCCGTCCGCCCGCGAGGATCCGGGCGGCACCGAAGCCGACCTGCATGACCGCCGCGTCCTGGAGGAGCCCGTACAGGTTCTGCTCCAGGACCAGCGCGACATTCCGCTGCGGCAGCACGAACATCATGGCCGAATAGCCCGGTGTACCGCCGGTGTGCCAGAGGGCCGTGTCGAGCGGCGCGTCCAGCCCGCCGATACGCCAGCCGAGGCCGTAGCCGCTGCCGCCGAGGCCTTCCTCGCGCATGAGGCGGATCGATTCGGTGGTGAGGACGGCGCCGCCGCCGGCCGTCCTGCCCGCGCGGAGCTGGAGGGACGCGAAGGCGGACAGGTCCCCGATGTCCCCGGCCAGGTAGCCGTAGCCCGCGCCGTGGTCGTCGAAACCGTCCGCGACGGCGGCCGGGAAGCCCCACAGGAGTTGATGCCCCGGCGGCAGCCGCCGCTGCCGGGCGGAGGCGGCGTCGGCGATGGCGCCGTTCATCCCGGCCGGGGCGAACACGGCCTGCCGGAGGTACTCGGCGAGCGGACGTCCCGTGACGGCCTCGACGAGCGCGGTCAGGACGACATAGTTGGCGCTCGAATACGCGTACTCGGTGCCCGGAGGGCCGAGCGGAGCGATGCCGTCCAGCGCGCGAAGCCGTTGCGCCGGAAGCGGGCAGTCCCGCCCGTAGCAGTCGGTGACCTTGGACGTCGCCGATGCGGGGATGCCGGCAGTCTGGGTCAGCAGATGGCGGACCGTCACCCGGGATGCGTGCGCCGCCCCGCCGAACCGGAATCCGGGCAGGTGGCCGACGACCCGGTCGTCCAGGCGGAGACGTCCCGACTGCACCAGCGTCATGACGGCCGTCGCCGTGACGGGTTTCGCGAGCGAACCCCAGACGAAGGGCGTCCGGGCGGTGACGCGCTCGCCCCGTCCGTCCGTGCCCCACGACCGTTGGTGCAGCGGGCCGTCCGGTCCGACGATGGCGTAGGAGAGGCCCGGGGTGTGCGTGGCCTCCATCCGGTGGCGCACGTACGCGTCGATGGCCGCGTCCCGATCCGGTGGTCCGCCGGCCGACGCGACGGGTGCGCACATCAGCAGGCCGAGCATGACGACCACGGGTAGGGCGAAGGCCTGGGCGGACGCGTAGGGACGGAGTGAGCGCATGGGGACGTCCTAGGGAAGATCGGATAACCGTATGGCGATACGGTTTTTACCGTATGACGATATGGTTATCAAGTGCCGAGGACAGCCGACCACGAGCAGCGCCGCCGCCAGATCGCCGCGGCCGTCTGCGAACTCATCTCCGACCAGGGCCTGGACGCCGTCACCGTCGCCCGCACGGCCGCCGCCGCGGGCATCTCGGTCGGCCTGGTGCAGCACTACTTCCGCACCAAGGACGAGATGCTGCTGCACGCGTTCGACCACGTCGGCGCGTCCATCCGGGCCAGGGTCGACCAGCGGATCCAGGCCGGCATCGAGCACCGGCGCCCCATCGCCGGAGTCCTCGCGGAGGCGCTGGCCGAGTTCCTGCCGCTGGACGCCGTGCGCCGCACCGAGTTCCGCGTCACCAAGGCGTTCGCCGGGCGTGCGCTCGACGCCCCCGCCCTTGCCGAGGTCGACGCCGCGACCGCGCGGGCCGTGCGCGCCGACCTCGCGCGGGCCGTCCACAACGGCAAGGAGTGCGGCGAAGTCGAACCGGACGCCGACCCGGAGACCGCCGCCGTCCGCCTCTTGGCCGTCACCGAGGGCCTCGCCCTGCAGATCCACCGCGCTGCCGCCACCGACGAACTCGCCCTGTCGGTCCTGGACATCGAACTCGCCGCCACGTTCACCGGCCAATGCCGCCAGTACAAGAACCCCTAGCCCCGGACGGGCCGAAGCTGCTGGGGAGCCGGGCGAGGACAAGGACTTGGTCAGGGACGAGGCGCCGCCTGGAAGGAGCGGGAGAATGACCGAATCGTGGAGGCTGGACGACGGTGAGGCCATCGGCCCTGACGCGGCGATCGATGAGCTGCGCGCGAGGATCGAGAAGGGGACGCTTGAATCCTGGCTGACCAGCTCGTCCGGGAGGCTGCTCGCCGTCGTCAGCAATACCCGGCGGGCGATGGTCATGCTGCTCGACGGCGAAGGCGACCCCGGCGAGCACGCGCTGGCCCCCGGAGCGGACGGCTGGAGCGGCGGCTTCGTCCTGTCCAACGGCCAGGATGACGAATACCCCGATGAGGACACGGTTCCGCTGGCGGAGGCATTCCGTATCGTCCGGCACATCCTCGCCCGGGACACCCCGCCGGAGGACGCGCCCTGGAAGATCGACCGCTGACACCCGCGCCGGTCTCCGCCGATCTATGGCGCCGGCTGCGAGCGGCCCACCCCGCCTCGGGGCTCTGGCCGCTGCTGCTCGTGCCCCGCACGCTCGGAACGCGGGCGCCGCCTGGATGGCGGGGGACGTCCTCCCGGCGTCGGCGGCGGAGATCGACCGGTGTGACCCGGCCGAGTTCATGCGGGCGGAGTGGGACGAGTGGGCCGCCGACGGAGAGGGCGAAGAGGAGATCTTCGAGGTCCTAGAACCCTTCGGCCGGACGCGCGGGCGTGAGTGTGTTCGGGCTGGTCGCGGGGACAAGGGGGTGTGGCTCGCTGGGTGCTGCACGTCGATCTCGACCAGTTCATCGCCGCCGTCGAGGTGCTGCGGCGGCCTGAGCTTCGGGGGCGGCCGGTCGTCGTCGGCGGGGACGGCGATCCGGCGAAGCGCGGCGTCGTCAGCACGGCCTCCTACGAGGCGCGCGAGTACGGCGTGCACTCCGGGCTGCCGCTCCGGACGGCGGCGCGGCGGTGCCCGGACGCGATCTTCCTGCCGGTGGACCGGGACGTCTACGAGGCCGCCTCGCAGCGGGTGATGGACGCGCTGCGGAGCCTCGGCGTGGTGGTCGAGGTCCTGGGCTGGGACGAGGCGTTCCTGGCCGTCGACGGCGACGATCCCGAGGCCGTGGCGGAGGAGGCCCGCGACCGGGTGCGCGCGGCGACGGGGCTCGAATGCTCGGTGGGCATCGGGCAGAACAAGCTCCAGGCGAAGCTGGCGACCGGCTTCGGCAAGCCGGCCGGGGTCTTCCGGCTCACCGCGGACACGTGGTTCGAGGTGCTCGGCGACCGGCCGACCGACGCGCTGTGGGGGATCGGCGCGAAGACCGCCAAGCGGCTCAGGGGCCTCGGCGTCGCCACGGTCGCCGACCTCGCCGCGGCCGATCCGGGCGTCCTCGCCGCAGAGGTCGGCCCCGCGACCGGGCCGTGGCTGGTCAGGCTGGCCCAGGGCCGGGACGGGTCGGCGGTGAGCGACGCGCCCCGTGTCTCGCGGTCGTGCGGCCGGGAGACCACGTTCCAACACGATCTGGACGATTGGGACGACGTAAGCCGCGAAGTGTCCCGCCTGGCCCGGCGGGTCGCCGGCGACGTCGCCGAGGACGGGAGGGACGTCGTCCGGGTCGTCGTCAAGGTCCGGTACGCGCCGTTCACGACGCGGACCCGCGGCCGGACGCTGGAGGCGCCGACGGCCGAGCCGCACCGGATCGAGCAGGCCGCGCTCGCCGCGCTCGACTCGTTCACGGCGCGGCGGCCGGTGCGGCTCCTGGGCGTCCGCGCCGAGTTCCCCCGCTGAATCGAGGGTTGCATGCCTGACCTGCGGCGAAACGCCATCTTTTACCTCTTTGTCGGGTTTTGTGGTCTTGGGGGCCGGGGATGAACGCTCGCGTTGCCAGCTGTACGCGACGGGGGAGAAGCAGATGAAGAGGGTCATGACCGGGGCACTGATCGCCGCCGTCGTCGGTATCGGGGGAGTGGGCGGCGGCGCGGCCGTCGCCCAGGCGTCCCCGGACCAGAGCGCGCGCCAGGACTGCCGCACCTACTCCAGCGTCACCGAGTGCGGGCAGCCCAAGCTCAACGAGAAGCAGCAGGCGTGCGTGAACGCGGCCGTCCAGCAGGGCATGACCGAACGCCGCGCCACGGTGGAGTGCCACGCCTTCGCCTGAGCCCGCCGCACATAACGAACGCGCATAACGAACGGCGCATGCCGAAGGGGCCCGTCCCATCCCGGACGGGCCCCTTCGGCGTGCCGGACGCACCGGTGGCGTCGGTGCCCGGCCGGCAGCCCGGTCAGCCGGCCTTGGCCCCCGGCGGCGGTGCGGTGAGCGCGTAGATCAACAGCACGCACAGTGCGATGGTCAGCACCGACCAGAGCGGAAAGGCGAGCAGGAACGCCAGATGCCCGATGGCGGCGACGACCGCGAAGAAGACCCCGGTCGCGCGAGCCCACATCTTCCCCGACAGGATCGCCGCGCCGACCGCGATCTGGACGATCCCCATGATCAGCCAGATCCAGCCCCACGTCGTGTAGTCGAAGACGAGGATCTGGTTCTGGCCGACGAGGTAGTAGCTGTCCCGGAACAGCCCCACCAGGCCGTCGATGACGTTGAACGCCCCGATCACCATTGCGAGCGTGCCGGCGAAGGCCAGCCATCCCGAGGTCCGGGGCCGCCCCCGCGTCATGGGCGATGCGGTCTTGGTCGTCATGTGATCCCTCCCATCGGCCGGACGATGCCGACCTGGTGACCGGAGGGTGCCCTCCAGCCCAGAGGTCGCAAACCGAGATCAATCGGCTCTTAACTCGCTATTGACGGAGATCTGGAGCATCACGAAGAACTCGTCCGTGTGGAACGGGCTCCGCGCGGGGAGACTCGGTTCTCGCAGGAAGCTCCGGCCGCCGGTCAGGTGAACGGAAGGGGGCGGCGAGGGACGGGGGACGACTGGAGGATCGAGGTCGTCGTCCGGGCGTAGGGGGTGAAGCGGTCGAGGATCGGCTCCAGTTCCTCGACCCTGCGCAGGTGGGCGAGGAAGAAGAAGCAGTCGTCGCCCGTGATGCGGTGGCACTCGGTGATCTCCGGGACCTCGTCCGCGATCTTGGGGATGCGGCTCAGCTCCCGCGGATTCGGCCTCACCCGGACGAGGATCGTGATCGGGAAGCCGAGCGCGACCGGATCGACGGTCGCGTGGTAGCCGGTGATGACGCCGGTCTCCTCAAGGCGCTGGACGCGTTCGGCGACGGCCGGGGCGGACAGGCTGACACGGCGGCCCAGCTCGGCGAGCGACGCGCGGCCGTCCCGCTGCAGCTCGGTGACGATCTGAAGGTCGATCGCGTCGAGCGGCTTGGGTTCGTAGGCGCGACCGGGCCGACCACTTCGCTTCGCCATTCCCCCAACTTAGGCATCGGCCGACCATACGGCCATGTCCTTGCCACCCTGGTCCTACTTCGCCGGAAGCGCGGTGTTCCACTACCTGGGGCCGTCCTTCGCCGTCCTGCTGTTCTCCAGAGTCGGACCACTGGGGGTGGCCGGGATACGCATCTGGAGCGCCGTTGTGGTGTTCGTGCTGTGGCGCAGGCCCTGGCGGACGTTCAACGGCGACGGGTGGCGGACGATCGTCATCTGGGGCGCCGTGCTCGCGACCATGAACGCGTCCTTCTACATGGCGATCGCGCGGCTGCCCCTGGCGACGGTCGCCGCCATCGAGTTCCTGCCCGTCATCGCTCTGGCCGCCCTGGGAGTACGGACGGGACGCAACCTGGTCGCCCTGGCGGCGGCCGTCGGCGGCGTGTACGTGCTGACGGAAGTGCGGTTCGAAGGAGAGCCACTGGGGTTCGTCTTCGCGTTCGCCAATGCCGCGCTCTTCGCACTGTACGTGGTGGTGGCGCACAGGGCCGCGCGCTCTGATGCGGGCGGCATCGACGGGCTGGCCATGGCGATGGTCGCGGCCACCGTGTTCGTCCTTCCCATCGGGGGCATGCAGGCCGTACCGGTGCTGGACGACCCGGCGGTGCTCGCCGCGGGGATCGGCGTTGGCATCACGTCGTCCGTCATCCCCTACGTGTGCGATCAGTTGGCCATGGCGCGGCTCAGCAGGGCGACGTACGCGCTGATGGTCTCGCTGCTGCCGGCGACGGCCACCGTGACCGGGCTGCTGGTGCTGCGGCAGGTACCGACGGCGGCGGAGGCGGCCGGAGTGGGGCTGGTGATCGCCGGAGTGGCGGTGCACCGTGGCGAGAGCTGAGCATGCCGGAGGGCCCGTCCGCCCGGACGGGCCCTCCGTAGTGCGTGGTCGGTTCTCCCGGACCGCCGTCAGTTCCCCTGAACGTCGGTCCATTCGGCGATCTCGAACGCCTGGTAGGCGGCCAGCTCGCCCGGACGATGGAACCGGTCGGGCATGTCCCCCGCCTTCAGCGAGCGCGGTCCCCCGCGGTCCCCCGGCGGGAGCTTCAGGCTGCCGTGCGGCGGGGTGGCCACGAGGTCCCGGATGGCCAGCAGCGAGCCGCCGGCGGGATCGACGATGAACTGGCGCCGGTAGGTGCCGAGCTGCTTAGGCGCGGTGTACAGGCCGAGCGGCGTGGTCGTGTCCAGCGGCAGCGACACGACATGTCCAGCTGGACCGTGCCGCCTCCGCCCTCGGGGTTCGGGACGCTGACCCAGCCGGGCGACCCCGCCGCCTGCCACTTCTGCCTGTCCTGCGCGGTGAGGGGGACGTCGGCCATTTCGAGATGGGCCGACTTCCGGCGGCCGTCGAGGCCGGTCCACGCCTCGTTCCCCTGCCGCGAGTCCACCTTGTAGTGGTTCGCGGCGCTCTTGCCGACCGCGAAGATCTCGCCCATGACGGTCTTGGTGTGCCAGTACCGTCCGGCGGGCGCCTTCTGGGCGTTGGTCGCGGCGACCAGCAGCACATTGCCGGTGACGATGGTCTGCTGCCCGTGCGGGGCCGGAGCGCGGTCCTCTCCGGGCCACAGGGTGACGACGCCGACGGTTCCGGCCGCGACGGCGGTGGCCGTCGCCGTGGCCAGCAGCGGCGTCCTGAGGCCGCGCCGGCGACGTTCCCGGGGACGTTCCGCCGGACGTTCCAGCGGGCCGTGCCGCCAGTCGGTGCGCAGAGCGAGGCGCTCGGGGCTCTCCTCTTCGACATGCGCGTCTCCTGCCGGTGGTGCCGCGCGATCAGGTTGGCGGCGATGCCCCACAGCCAGGCGCCGAACTCACGGCGGCCGTCGAACCTCGCCCGCTGCCGGAACGCGGTCGCGAACGCCTCCGACACCAGGTCGTCCGCGAGGGCCGGCCCGAGACGCCGCTTGATGTAGGCGTGCAGCCGCGGCGCGTGCCGGCGGAACAGCTCGCCGAACGCTTCGGGATCGTCCAGCGACGCGGCGACGATCTGGGCATCGTCGTCCAGATCGCTCTCGGCACGGCTCACCCCGTGCATGCGCGAGTCTTCATGGAGTGCTTCTCCGGGGGGCCTAGAGGATGCTGACACCTTCCTCTATCCCGAAGCCCGCACCCCGGTTGCGGCCTCCGCGCTCGGGGAGGGTGCGGAAGTCGCCCAGCAGGGGTGGTGATACGCGGGCCGGCACGGCACCGTGGAGTGGTTGAGAGGAGTTGCCCATGCAACAGGTAAGGCTCGGCACCACGGGACTGAAGGTTTCACGGATCTGCCTCGGGATGATGAGCTACGGCGACCCCGCTGTCCGGAAGTGGGCGCTCGATGAGGATGCGGCGGAGCCGATCGTCCGGCGGGCCGTGGACGGCGGCGTGACGTTCTTCGACACCGCCGACATGTACTCGGCGGGGGCCAGTGAGGAGATCACCGGACGACTCCTGCCGAAGCTCTTCGCCCGGCGGGACGACTACGTCCTGGCCACCAAGGTCTGCATGCCGATGGGGGACGGGCCCAACGACCGGGGACTGTCGCGCAAGCACGTCCTGGCGGGCGTCGACGACTCGCTGCGGCGGCTCGGCACCGACTACGTCGACCTCTACCAGATCCACCGCTGGGACTACGAGACGCCCATCGAAGAGACCATGGAGGCCCTGCACGACGTGGTGAAGTCGGGCAAGGCGCGGTACATCGGCGCGTCCAGCATGTACGCGTGGCAGTTCGCCAAGGCGCAGCACGTCGCGGAGAAGCACGGCTGGACGAAGTTCGTGTCCATGCAGAACCACTACAACCTCGTCTACAGAGAAGAGGAGCGGGAGATGAACCCGCTCTGCATCGACCAGGGCGTGGGGCTCATCCCGTGGAGTCCGCTGGCGCGCGGACTGCTCGCGGGCAATAGGGAGCGGGGCGGTGAGCGCAAGACCGTCCGGTCCCAGAACGACGCGTTCGGGGACGGGCTGTACACCGACGCCGACTTCGACGTCGTCGACGCCGTGCGCGAGGTCGCCGGCGAGCGCGGCGTGTCGGCGGCGCAGGTAGCGCTCGCCTGGCTGCTCGGACGCCCAGGGGTGACCGCGCCGATCGTCGGAGCGACGAAACTCACTCATATGGAGGACGCGATCGCCGCCGAGAGCCTGGACCTGGACGAGAAGGAGGTCGCGCGTCTGGAGGCCCCGTACCGTCCGCACACGGTCGTCGGACACTCCTGACGGGCCACGGGCGCGGACACCCCCATACGGAACGTACGGGGGATGTCCGGCGTCTATCAGGGGGTGGTGATTTGCGATCCCCCGGGCGATCGGGGCAGGCTGTGGACGAGAACGCCCACGCATGGCAGGACCGCCACGTGGTGACATGGTTGAAAGTTCGGAGGCGGCGTTATGCGCCGCGCGCCTCCGGGCTTCCGGGACTGAGGAGCCCCGGGACGACGGCGCTGAAGGAGCCCGACGATGACCGAGAACGACGGTACGCAGGGTCCGCAGCGGCCGTTGCCGGAGGACGAGGGGCAGCCCGGCCCGGCGGAGGGCCAGGAGCCCCCCGCGCGGCCGCTGGGGGACCGCACCGTGGTGTTCGGGGCTCCGCAGCTCGGCGGCCAGGCCGGTCAGGCCGGCCCGGCGGGCGCGCAGCCGCCCGAGCCGCGCGAGGACGAGCGTCCCGCGCCGCCTCCGCCGCCGCCCACGATGGTCGAGCAGCCGATGCAGCAGTTCGGCGAGCAGCCTCCGCCTCCGCCCCCGCAGCCCTACGGCGGCCCGCAGGAGCAGCAGCAGTACGGGCAGCCGCAGCCCGGCTACGGCCAGCCGCAGGCACCGGGCGGGTTCACGCCCCCGCAGGACCCGCAGCAGTACGTGCCGCCGGGGGAGCAGCAGCAGTACGGCCAGCCCCAGCCCGGCTACGGCCAGCCGCAGTACGGCCAGCAGCCGCCGCAGCAGCCCGGGTACCCGCAGCAGCCGATGCACGGTGCCCCGCAGGAGCAGTACGGGCAGCAGCCCCCGCAGTACGGCGGCCGGCAGCCCGGCGGGTTCCCGCCGCCCGAGCCCGCTGAGCAGGCCCCCCGGCAGCCGGGCCCGCAGGACGCCGTCGGCGACCGCACGGTGATCGTGCCCGGCCCCGGTGCCGGCGCGCCCGAGCCGGAGCAGCCGCAGCGGCCCGCGATCGACGACCAGGCGACGCTGCACTGGTCGCCGGGCACCGACGTGCCGGTCGCCACCGGCCCCGAGCGCCGGCAGGACCCGCCCGCCGAGCCGTGGCAGGCGCCGACACCGCCGTCCACCCCCGAGCCGTGGACGCCCGAGGCGCCGCAGCCGGGCCAGGCTCAGCCGGGTCAGCCCGCGCAGGGCCAGGTCGACCACGAGCGGACCATGATGGTGCCGCCGCCCGAGTCGGGCTTCGGCGCGGGTTCGCACTCGTCCGGTGCCTCGCCGTCGGTGGACGACCTGTACGGCCCGCCCGCCGAGAGCGGTGTCGAGGACGCCCGTCCGACCGAGGCGTTCGACCCGTCCAAGTCCCAGGGGCGGCACGCCGCCGAGACGCCCGCCGCGGCCGACAGCACCCGGCTCGACATCGGCCAGCAGCAGTGGGGACAGCAGCAGCCGCAGGCCCCGCAGCAGCAGCCCGGCCAGCAGTACGGCCAGCAGCAGCAGGCGTACGGCCAGCCCGGCGAGCAGCAGCAGGGCTACGGCCAGCCGCCCGGCGAGCAGCAGCGCGGGTTCGGCCAGCCGGAGCAGTACGGCCAGCAGTACGGCCAGCAGCAGGGCTACGGCCAGCAGGCCCAGTACGACCAGCAGGGCCAGGGGCAGGGCCAGCAGTACGGTCAGCAGCCCTACGGCCAGCCCGGCCAGTACGGCCAGCAGGGGCAGTCCGCCCAGTACGGCGGCCAGCAGCCCGGCTACGGGGCCGGGGCCGAGGAGGGCAAGGGCGGCAAGAACATGCTCTGGCTCGTCGTCGGCGGCGTCGCCGTGGTCGTGATCCTCGTGGTCGTGGTAGTGGCGTTCCTCATGTAGCGGACACCGCGGCCCTGTTCCTCGGGAACCGGGCCGCGGCCACCGCAGCAACGCCCCCGCCCCCACCGAACGGCCGGCGGCGCGCCGCCACCCGGGCCCGGCCGCGAACGCATCGGTTGCGAGCCCGCCGGCGGCGAGACGTAAAAGTTGGTCCACATCTTCCCCAGCAGCGGGGATGTGGGACACAATGCCGAGGGGTGCCCCTCGCGGACCCCGAGACCCCCGCGCCCGAGACCGCGCCCCAGCCCGGCACGCGAGCCCGGGAACACCCGTCGGCGCTCTGTCGTTGACCACTGCGGGGACAAGGGTCCCCACCGCTCCCCGGCTTGCGCCGGAGGGGGCGCGCACGGTAATGCGCTCCCCGTTTTGCACTTTGCCGTGCGGGTCGGTAATCTCTTCACTTGCGCCCGCTCTGCGGGCCACTGTGCGTGCGCGTCGGCGAGGCCGGTTGGCCAGCCCCAGCGCCGTATCTACTCCCCGGCTTGATTCGGCCCTGAGACGGGCCGGGCGGTCTGTGTCGGTTTCGCGCGGGTGTATTTCCGTGAGCTGGCGACACGCCCGACCGCGGGGGTCGGAGAGGTCGGGAAACCGGCAGGTCACAGCCTCGCCTGAGGTGGTGATTGCAGCAATAAGACTTACCAGCTCGGTACGAGGAAGACGGAGACGCGGTGCCCACGATCCAGCAGCTGGTCCGAAAGGGCCGCCAGGACAAGGTGACCAAGAACAAGACGCCCGCGCTCAAGGGCAGCCCCCAGCGCCGGGGAGTCTGCACGCGCGTCTACACGACGACGCCCAAGAAGCCGAACTCCGCGCTTCGCAAGGTCGCCCGTGTCCGGCTGACGAGCGGGATCGAGGTCACGGCCTACATCCCCGGCGTCGGTCACAACCTGCAGGAGCACTCGATCGTGCTCGTGCGCGGCGGCCGTGTGAAGGACCTCCCGGGCGTTCGGTACAAGATCATCCGCGGGGCGCTCGACACCCAGGGCGTGCGGAACCGCAAGCAAGGGCGCAGCCACTACGGTGCGAAGAAGGAGAAGAGCTGATGCCGCGCAAGGGCCCTGCTGGCAAGCGCCAGTTGATCGCTGACCCGGTGTACAACTCGCCGCTGGTCACTTCGCTCATCAACAAGATTCTCCTGGACGGCAAGCGCTCGATCGCGCAGAGCATCGTCTACGACGCTCTCGAGGGCGCCCGCGAGAAGACCGGCAACGACCCGGTCGTCACGCTGAAGCGCGCGCTCGACAACGTGAAGCCGACCCTGGAGGTCCGCAGCCGCCGCGTCGGTGGCGCGACCTACCAGGTCCCCGTCGAGGTGCGGCCGGCCCGCAGCACCACGCTCGCCCTGCGCTGGCTGGTGGTGTACGCCCGGCAGCGCCGCGAGAAGACCATGACCGAGCGGCTGATGAACGAGCTGCTCGACGCCAGCAACGGTCTTGGCGCGTCTGTCAAGAAGCGCGAGGACACGCACAAGATGGCGGAGTCCAACAAGGCTTTCGCCCACTACCGCTGGTAACCCCGGCGAACTGCAACGACGAGACGACGCGAGGACGACAGTGGCTACCAAAACCGGTGTGGACCTGGCCAAGGTCCGCAACATCGGGATCATGGCCCATATCGACGCGGGCAAGACCACGACGACCGAGCGCATCCTCTACTACACGGGGATGAGCTACAAGATCGGTGAGACCCACGAAGGCTCCGCCACCATGGACTGGATGGAGCAGGAGCAGGAACGGGGTATCACGATCACGTCGGCGGCCACGACCTGCCACTGGGCCGTGGACGAGACCGATCACACGATCAACATCATCGACACCCCCGGGCACGTCGACTTCACCGTCGAGGTGGAGCGCAACCTCCGGGTGCTGGACGGTGCGGTCGCGGTGTTCGACGGCGTCGCGGGCGTGGAGCCCCAGTCCGAGACGGTGTGGCGCCAGGCCGACCGCTACGACGTGCCCCGCATGTGCTTCGTCAACAAGATGGACCGGGTCGGCGCGGAGTTCCACCGCTGCGTCGACATGATCGAGAACCGGCTGAACGCGACGCCGCTCGCGCTGCAGCTGCCGATCGGCGCCGAGGCCGACTTCAAGGGCGTCATCGACCTGGTCAACATGAAGGCCCTCGTCTGGAACGAGGAGGCCAAGCTCGGCGAGATGTACGACACGCTCGACATCCCCGAGTCGCACGCCGACACGGCCCGCGAGTGGCGCGACAAGCTCATCGAGACGCTGGCCGAGAACGACGACGAGATCATGGAGCTGTACCTGGAGGGCGAGGAGCCCACCGTGCAGCAGCTCCACGACGGCATCCGCCGGGCGACGGTCGGCGCGAAGCTCACCCCGGTCATGTGCGGGACGGCCTTCAAGAACAAGGGCGTGCAGCCGCTGCTGGACGGGATCGTCCGCTACCTGCCCTCCCCGCTGGACGTCGAGGCCATCGAGGGCCACGCCGTCCGCGACGAGGAGAAGGTGCTCAAGCGGCTGCCGAGCGAGGACGAGCCGTTCTCCGCTCTCGCCTTCAAGATCGCCAGCGACCCGCACCTGGGCAAGCTGACGTTCGTGCGCATCTACTCCGGTGTGCTGGAGTCCGGCACCGCGGTGATGAACTCGGTGAAGGAGCGCAAGGAGCGCATCGGCAAGATCTACCGGATGCACGCCAACAAGCGCACCGAGATCGAGCGCGCGGGCGCCGGCGACATCGTCGCGGTGATGGGCCTCAAGCAGACCACCACCGGTGAGACGCTGTCCGACGACAAGGACCCCATCGTCCTGGAGTCGATGAACTTCCCGGCGCCGGTGATCCACGTCGCGATCGAGCCGAAGACCAAGGCCGACCAGCAGAAGCTGGGCACCGCGATCCAGCGGCTGGCCGAGGAGGACCCGTCCTTCCAGGTTCGCACCGAGGAGGACACCGGCCAGACCGTCATCTCCGGCATGGGCGAGCTCCACCTGGAGATCCTCGTCGACCGGATGAAGCGCGAGTTCAAGGTCGAGGCCAACGTCGGCAAGCCGCAGGTGGCCTACCGGGAGACGATCACCCGCAAGGTCGAGAAGGTCGAGTACACCCACAAGAAGCAGACGGGTGGCTCCGGCCAGTTCGGCCGAGTGATCATCGACCTGGAGCCGCTCGGCGGCGGGTCCGACGGCTACGAGTTCGAGAACAAGGTCACCGGTGGCCGCATCCCGCGGGAGTACATCCCGTCCGTGGACGCGGGCTGCCAGGAGGCCGCCGACTTCGGTGTCCTGGCCGGCTACCCGATGGTGGGGGTCAAGGTCACTCTGCGAGACGGCGCCTACCACGAGGTCGACTCGTCGGAGATGGCGTTCAAGGTCGCCGGTTCCATGGCGTTCAAGGAGGCCGCCCGCAAGGCGTCCCCCACGCTGCTGGAGCCGATGATGGCGGTCGAGGTCACCACGCCCGAGGAGAACATGGGCGATGTGATCGGCGACCTCAACAGCCGCCGCGGTCAGGTCCAGTCCATGGACGAGCGGCACGGCATGCGCGTCATCAAGTCGCTGGTGCCGCTGTCGGAGATGTTCGGCTACGTGGGTGATCTGCGCAGCAAGACCCAGGGCCGGGCTGTTTTCACGATGCAGTTCGACTCCTATGCCGAGGTTCCCGGGAACGTCGCGCAGGAGATCATCGCCAAGGCGCGGGGCGAATAAGCACCCGGCCTGCCCACAGATCACCAGGACGTACATCGAAGCGGTCGTCTAGACGGCCGAGGATCGCAACAAGGAGCAACCAGTGGCGAAGGCCAAGTTCGAGCGGACGAAGCCGCACGTGAACATCGGCACCATTGGACACATCGACCACGGTAAGACCACGCTTACCGCGGCGATCACCAAGGTGCTTCACGACAAGTACCCGGACCTCAACCCCTTCACGCCGTTCGAGGACATCGACAAGGCGCCGGAGGAGCGCGAGCGCGGCATCACGATCTCGATCTCGCACGTCGAGTACCAGACCGAGGCCCGCCACTACGCGCACGTCGACTGCCCCGGGCACGCCGACTACATCAAGAACATGATCACCGGTGCGGCGCAGATGGACGGCGCCATCCTGGTGGTCGCCGCCACCGACGGCCCGATGCCGCAGACCAAGGAGCACGTGCTCCTGGCCCGCCAGGTCGGCGTCCCCTACATCGTCGTCGCGCTGAACAAGTGCGACATGGTGGACGACGAGGAGATCCTGGAGCTCGTCGAGCTCGAGGTCCGCGAGCTCCTGTCGGAGTACGAGTTCCCGGGCGACGACGTCCCGGTCATCCGCGTCTCCGCCTACCAGGCGCTGCAGGGCGACGAGAAGTGGGCCGAGTCCATCGCCGAGCTCATGGCCGCCGTCGACGAGAACGTGCCGGAGCCGGTGCGCGACACCGAGAAGCCGTTCCTGATGCCGATCGAGGACGTCTTCTCGATCACCGGCCGCGGCACCGTCGTGACCGGCCGCATCGAGCGCGGTGTCGTCAACGTCAACGAGACCGTCGACATCATCGGCATCAAGCCGGAGTCCACCACGACCACCGTCACCGGTGTCGAGATGTTCCGCAAGCTGCTCGACCAGGGCCAGGCGGGCGACAACGTCGGCCTGCTCCTGCGCGGCATCAAGCGCGAGGACGTCGAGCGCGGCCAGTGCGTCATCAAGCCGGGCACGAACACCCCGCACACCGAGTTCGAGGCGCAGGTCTACATCCTGTCCAAGGACGAGGGCGGCCGCCACACGCCGTTCTTCAACAACTACCGTCCGCAGTTCTACTTCCGGACCACGGACGTCACCGGAGTGGTGTACCTCCCCGAGGGCACCGAGATGGTCATGCCGGGCGACAACACCGAGATGCGCGTCGAGCTGATCCAGCCCGTCGCCATGGAGGAGGGCCTCAAGTTCGCCATCCGCGAGGGTGGCCGGACGGTCGGCGCCGGTCGCGTCACCAAGGTCATCAAGTAGCACCTCTCGTCACGCGGCGGCCCGGCCGCTGGGACTCCCCAAGCCGGGCCGCCGCGTCACGACCATGAAGTAAACAGCGGCACTACAGCAAAGGACACCGAGGCCACCATGGCGGGACAGAAGATCCGCATCCGGCTCAAGGCCTACGACCACGAGGTCATCGACACCTCCGCGAAGAAGATCGTTGAGACGGTGACGCGGACGGGCGCCAAGGTCGCGGGCCCGGTGCCGCTGCCGACCGAGAAGAACGTGTACTGCGTCATCCGCTCGCCGCACAAGTACAAGGACAGCCGCGAGCACTTCGAGATGCGCACGCACAAGCGGTTGATCGACATCATCGACCCGACGCCCAAGACGGTCGACTCGCTGATGCGACTCGACCTTCCGGCCGGCGTTGACATCGAGATCAAGCTCTGAGGGACGCACCGAGAATGAGTACGCAGAGGAAGGGCGTCCTGGGCGAGAAGCTCGGCATGACCCAGGTCTTCGACGATGAGGGCCGGATGGTTCCGGTAACCGTCGTCCAGGCCGGGCCGTGTGTCGTCACCCAGCTCAAGAACCAGGAGAAGGACGGCTACGGCGCCGTCCAGATCGGGTTCGGGCAGATCGACCCGCGCAAGGTGAACAAGCCGCGCACGGGTCACTTCGAGAAGGCCGGCGTGACGCCGCGCCGCTACCTCGTCGAACTGCGGGCCGACGACACCACCGGGTACGAACTCGGCCAGGAGATCACCGCCGACGTCTTCGAGGCCGGCCAGAAGATCGACGTCACCGGGACGAGCAAGGGCAAGGGCACCGCCGGTGTCATGAAGCGCCACGGGTTCAAGGGCCTCAGCGCTTCGCACGGCACGCAGCGCAAGCACCGCTCCCCGGGCTCGATCGGCGGCTGCGCGACCCCCGGTCGCGTCTTCAAGGGCCTCCGCATGGCGGGACGGCACGGCAACGCCCGTACCACCGTGCAGAACCTGACCGTCCACGCCATCGACGCGGAGAAGAACCTGCTGCTCATCAAGGGCGCGGTTCCCGGTCCCAACGGCGGCGTGGTGCTGGTCCGCGACGCAGTGAAGGGGACGGGCAAGTGACTTCGAAGCTCGACATCGAACTGCCCGCCGAGGTCTTCGACGCGAAGACCAGCGTGCCGCTGATCCACCAGGTCGTGGTGGCGCAGCTGGCCGCGGCGCGCCAGGGCTCGCACGCCACCAAGACCCGCGGCGACGTCCGCGGCGGTGGCAAGAAGCCGTACCGGCAGAAGGGCACCGGCCGCGCCCGCCAGGGCTCGATCCGCGCGCCCCAGTTCGCCGGCGGCGGCATCGTGCACGGCCCGCAGCCGCGGGACTACGCGCAGAAGACGCCCAAGAAGATGAAGGCGGCCGCGCTCCGCGGCGCCCTGTCCGACCGCGCGCGGTTCGGCCGGGTGCACGTCGTGGACGGCCTCCTGGAGGGCGACACCCCGAAGACGAAGACGGCGCTGAAGGCCCTGCGCGAGGTCACCGAGGCCAAGCGCGTCCTCCTGGTCCTGGACCGCGAGGACGAGCTCACCTGGAAGAGCCTGCGCAACGAGCCGAGCGTGCACGTTCTCGTCTCCGACCAGCTCAACACCTACGACGTGCTGGTGAACGACGACGTGGTCTTCACGAAGGCCGCGTACGACGAGTTCATCTCGCGCGCGGCGAAGAAGTAAGGAGGGTCGCACATGAACAAGATCGCCGACCCCCGCGACGTCATCATCGCGCCGGTCGTCTCGGAGAAGAGCTACGGCCTGCTGGACGAGAACAAGTACACCTTCGTCGTCCGCACGGACGCCAACAAGACGCAGATCAAGCAGGCCGTCGAGAAGGTGTTCGGCGTCAAGGTCACGAACGTGAACACGCTCAACCGGCAGGGCAAGCGCAAGCGCACCCGGTTCGGTTACGGCAAGCGCAAGGACACCAAGCGCGCCATCGTCAGCCTGGCCGAGGGCGAGCGGATCGACATCTTCGGCGGCCCGGCCTAGGCCGGCGCCGGAGCAGATTAAGGGATGAACGAAAAAGATGGGCATCCGTAACTACAAGCCGACGACTCCAGGGCGTCGCGGCTCCAGCGTGGCCGACTTCGTCGAGGTCACGCGCGATGAGCCGGAGAAGTCGCTGCTGCGTCCGCTCCCCAAGAAGGGCGGCCGGAACAACCACGGCCGCATCACCACCCGGCACCAGGGCGGCGGGCACAAGCGCGCCTACCGCCTGATCGACTTCCGCCGGCACGACAAGGACGGCGTGCCGGCCAAGGTCGCGCACATCGAGTACGACCCGAACCGCACCGCGCGGATCGCGCTGCTGCACTACGTGGACGGCGAGAAGCGCTACATCCTCGCCCCGCGCGGCCTGAAGCAGGGCGACCGGGTGGAGAGCGGCCCGGGCTCGGACATCAAGCCGGGCAACTGCCTGGAGCTGCGCAACATCCCGACCGGTACGGTCGTGCACGCCATCGAGCTCCGCCCCGGCGGCGGCGCCAAGATCGCCCGCAGCGCGGGCGCCGGCGTGCAGTTGCTGGCCAAGGAGGGCAAGTACGCCACGCTGCGCATGCCGTCCGGCGAGATGCGGATGGTGGACGTGCGCTGCCGCGCGACGGTCGGCGAGGTCGGCAACGCCGAGCAGTCGAACATCAACTGGGGCAAGGCCGGCCGGATGCGGTGGAAGGGCAAGCGCCCGACCGTCCGCGGTGTCGCCATGAACCCGATCGACCACCCGCACGGTGGTGGTGAGGGCAAGACCTCCGGTGGCCGCCACCCGGTGAACCCCGCCGGCAAGAAGGAAGGCCGCACTCGCCAGGCGAACAAGTCGAGCGACCGGCTGATCGTCCGTCGTCGCAGCAAGAAGAAGCGGTAGGAGTCGCTCGTCATGCCACGTAGCCTTAAGAAGGGCCCGTTCGTGGACGACCACCTGATGAAGAAGGTGGACGTCCAGAACGAGAAGGGCACCAAGAACGTCATCAAGACGTGGTCGCGGCGCTCCATGATCGTGCCGGACATGATCGGTCACACGATCGCCGTGCACGACGGCCGCAAGCACGTCCCGGTGTTCATCACCGACGCGATGGTGGGGCACAAGCTCGGCGAGTTCGCGCCGACGCGCACGTTCCGCAGCCACGTCAAGGAAGACCGCCGCAGCCGCCGAGGCTGAGCAGGCAGAGCAGTAGATCGTACGGAGAGGAACAGCGATGGAAGCCAGGGCCCAGGCGCGGTACATCCGCGTCACGCCCAGGAAGGCCCGCCGCGTGGTGGACCTCATCCGCGGCCTGCCTGCCGCGGAGGCTCAGGCGGTGCTGCGGTTCGCCCCACAGGCCGCGAGTGAGCCGGTGGGCAAGGTGCTGGCGAGTGCCATCGCCAACGCCGAGCACAACTTCAAGCTCGACTCGGACACGCTCGTCGTGAGCCGTGCGTGGGTGGACGAGGGGCCGACGCTCAAGCGTTTCCGTCCCCGCGCCCAGGGCCGGGCTTACCGCATCAACAAGCGCACGAGCCACATCACCGTGGTCGTGGAGTCGCGGGACGACGCCGTCGCGGCGTCGGGCGGCGGTAAGAAGACGAGGAGGGCCCGGTAGTGGGTCAGAAGATCAACCCGCACGGGTTCCGGCTCGGCATCACCACCGACCACAAGTCCGTGTGGTTCGCCGACAAGCTCTACAAGGACTACGTCAAGGAAGACGTCCAGATCCGGCGCATGCTGCAGAAGGGCATGGACCGGGCGGGCATCTCCAAGGTGGAGATCGAGCGGACCCGTGACCGTGTCGAGGTCAACATCCACACCGCCCGGCCGGGCATCGTCATCGGCCGTCGCGGCGCGGAGGCCGAGCGCCTGCGCGGCGACCTGGAGAAGCTGACCGGCAAGCAGGTCCGGCTGAACATCCTCGAGGTGAAGAACCCCGAGATCGACGCGCAGCTCGTCGCGCAGGGCGTGGCCGAGCAGCTGTCCAGCCGGGTCGCGTTCCGCCGCGCCATGCGCAAGGCGATCCAGTCCGCGATGAAGTCGGGCGCCAAGGGCATCAAGGTGCAGTGCGGCGGCCGTCTCGGCGGCGCCGAGATGTCGCGGTCGGAGTTCTACCGCGAGGGCCAGGTCCCGCTGCACACGCTGCGCGCCGACATCGACTACGGCTTCTACGAGGCCCGGACGACGTTCGGCCGCATCGGCGTCAAGGTGTGGATCTACAAGGGCGAGGCCGCGGCGACGCGCGCCGAGCGCGAGCAGAAGGCCGCGCAGCAGCGCGCCGCGGGCGGCGGCGGTGGCCGTGAGCGCCGCGGTGGCGGCGGTGGCGGCGAGCGCCGCGGCGGCGGCGGCCGCGGTGGCCGTGGCGGACGCGGCGGCGAGCGCGGTGGCGCCCGCGGCGGCGAGGCCCGCGGCGGCGGCGAGCAGAAGCAGCAGCAGGTTTCCGAGCAGCCGGCCCCGGCGGCCGAGGCTGCTCCGCAGGGTGAGGGGAGCTGAGTAACCGATGCTGATCCCTCGCAAGGTCAAGCACCGCAAGCAGCACCACCCGAGGCGCCGTGGCATGGCCAAGGGCGGTACGAGGGTGACGTTCGGCGAGTACGGCATCCAGGCCGTCGAGTCCGCGTACGTGACGAACCGGCAGATCGAGGCCGCGCGTATCGCGATGACGCGGCACATCAAGCGCGGCGGCAAGGTCTGGATCAACATCTTCCCGGACCGTCCGCTGACCAAGAAGCCGGCCGAGACCCGCATGGGTTCCGGCAAGGGCTCCGTGGAGTGGTGGGTGGCCAACGTGAAGCCGGGCCGCGTGCTCTTCGAGATCTCCTACCCGGACGAGCGGATCGCCCGGGAGGCCCTTACTCGCGCGATCCACAAGCTCCCCATGAAGTGCAAGATCGTTAAGCGAGAGGTGGGTGAGTCCTGATGGCCAAGGGTCTTGCCGCCGACGACCTGCGGACCGAGCCCGAGGACGTCCTGGTCACCAAGCTCAAGGAAGCCAAGGAGGAGCTGTTCAACCTCCGCTTCCAGGCCGCCACCGGCCAGCTTGAGAGCCACGGGCGGCTGCGCACCGTCAAGCGCGAGATCGCCCGCATCTACACGGTGATGCGGGAGCGCGAGCTCGGCATCGTCACGGTCGCCGACGACGCCGCGGAGGGCAACGAATGACCGAGCAGCAGACGGAGAAGCGGACCAGCCGCAAGGTGCTGGAGGGCCTCGTGGTCAGCGACAAGATGGACAAGACCGTGGTCGTGTCCGTCGAGGACCGCGTGACCCACCGCCGGTACCACAAGGTGATCCGCCGCACCAAGAACTACAAGGCGCACGACGAGGGCAACGAGTGCGGCGTGGGCGACCGCGTCCGGCTCATGGAGACCCGACCGCTGTCGGCCACCAAGCGGTGGCGCGTGGTGGAGATCCTCGAGAAGGCCAAGTAGGCCCGCGGGGCGCGAGCCCCGCAATGTACATGACTGGTTCCACCAGGCTGGCCGGACGAGGTCCGGTGCAGAACCGGTGTGACGAACAGGAGTTGACGTGATCCAGCAGGAGTCGCGACTCAAGGTCGCCGACAACACGGGTGCGAAGGAGATCCTTTGCATCCGGGTTCTCGGCGGCTCGGGTCGGCGCTACGCGGGAGTCGGCGACATCATCGTCGCGACGGTGAAGGACGCCCTTCCCGGCGCGGGCGTGAAGAAGGGTGACGTCGTCAAGGCGGTCGTCGTGCGCACCCGCAAGGAGCGCCGGCGCCCGGACGGCTCCTACATCCGCTTCGACGAGAACGCCGCCGTTCTGATCAAGGACGGCGGAGACCCCCGCGGCACCCGTATCTTCGGCCCGGTGGGCCGTGAACTGCGCGAGAAGAAGTTCATGCGCATCATCTCGCTCGCGCCGGAGGTGCTCTGATGAAGATCCGCAAGGGGGACGAGGTCATCGTCCTCGCCGGCAAGGACAAGGGCGCGACGGGCAAGGTCCTGCGCGTCGACCCGCGCGCGGAGCGCGTCGTCGTCGAGGGCGTCAACCTCATCACCAAGAACATCAAGGCCGACCAGCAGCGTGCCGGCAAGGAGAGCGGCCGCGTCACGGTCGAGGCGCCGCTGCACGTCAGCAACGTCGCGATCGTCGAGGACGGCAAGCCGGTCCGGGTCGGTTACCGCACCGACGACGACGGCACGAAGGTCCGGATCTCGCGCCGTAGCGGTAAGGAGATCTGAACCGATGACCGAGACCGTCACCGAGCGCCCCGTCCCGACCCCGCGCCTCAAGGTCCGCTACCGCGAGGAGATCGCGGGCAAGATGCGCGAGCAGTTCGGCTACGCCAACGTCATGCAGACCCCCTCGCTGACCAAGATCGTGGTCAACATGGGCGTCGGCGACGCGGCCAAGGACGCCAAGCTGATCGAGGGCGCCGTCCGCGACCTGTCGCTGATCACCGGCCAGAAGCCGGCGGTCAACCGGGCCCGCAAGTCCATCGCGCAGTTCAAGCTGCGCGAGGGCATGCCGATCGGCGCGCACGCCACGCTGCGCGGCGACCGCATGTGGGAGTTCCTGGACCGGCTGCTCGCCACGGCGCTGCCCCGCATCCGCGACTTCCGCGGCCTGTCGCCGAAGCAGTTCGACGGCAACGGCAACTACACCTTCGGGCTGACCGAGCAGGTCATGTTCCACGAGGTGGACCCGGACAAGGTCGACCGGACCCGGGGCATGGACATCACGGTCGTGACGACCGCGAAGACCGACGACGAGGGCCGGGCGCTGCTCAAGCTCCTGGGCTTCCCCTTCAAGGAGAGCTGAGCACGATATGGCGAAGAAGTCGCTGATCGCCAAGGCGGCGCGGAAGCCGAAGTTCGGCGTGCGCGCGTACACTCGGTGCTCGCGCTGCGGGCGCCCGCGTTCCGTCTACCGGAAGTTCGGCCTGTGCCGCGTGTGCTTCCGCGAGATGGCGCACCGCGGCGAGCTGCCCGGCATCACGAAGTCCAGCTGGTGACCGCCTCCCCTGGGGCCTCCGGTCCCGGGGGACGGTACACCGGCCTGTAATAACCAACCGGGCGCCCGCGAGGGCGCCCACGACCGCGCCAAAGGTCCACGGGACGCATCACCCCGAGGAAACCGTGGCGAGGGAGGGCCAGTAGGCCATGACGATGACCGACCCGATCGCAGACATGCTGACGCGTCTGCGGAACGCGAATTCGGCGTACCACGACTCCGTGGCGATGCCGTACTCGAAGATCAAGGCGCACATCGCCGAGATCCTCCAGCAGGAGGGCTACATCTCGGGCTGGAGCGTGCAGGACGCCAAGGTCGGCAAGGAGCTCATGATCGAGCTGAAGTTCGGCCCGACCCGCGAGCGTTCGATCGCCGGCATCAAGCGCGTCTCGAAGCCGGGTCTGCGCGTGTACGCGAAGAAGGACAACCTGCCGAGGGTCCTGGGCGGACTGGGCGTCGCGATCATCTCGACGTCCTCCGGACTGATGACCGACCGTCAGGCGGGCAAGCGCGGCGTGGGCGGGGAAGTCCTCGCCTACGTCTGGTGAGGGGAGGTACCTAAAAAATGTCTCGCATCGGACGTCTCCCCATCACCGTGCCCAGCGGCGTCGAGGTCAGCCTCGACGGCCGGGAGGTCACCGTCAAGGGGCCGAAGGGCACGCTGTCGCACACCGTCGCCGAGCCCATCGAGGTCAGCCAGGAGGACGGCAGGATCGTCGTCTCCCGGCCGAACGACATGAACAAGGTCCGCGGCCTGCACGGGCTCACCCGGACGCTGATCAACAACATGGTCGTCGGGGTCACCGACGGCTACAAGAAGACCCTGGTCATCCAGGGCGTCGGCTACCGGGTGGTGGCCAAGGGCCAGAACGTCGAGTTCTCGCTCGGCTACAGCCACCCGATCCCGTTCGACGCGCCGGAGGGCATCAAGCTCACCGTCGAGCGGCCGACGCAGCTGACGGTCGAGGGCATCGACAAGCAGCTCGTCGGCGAGATCGCCGCCCGCATCCGCAAGCTGCGCAAGCCCGACCCGTACAAGGGCAAGGGCGTGCGCTATGAAGGCGAGCAGATCCGGCGCAAGGTCGGAAAGGCTGGCAAGTGATGCGGGGGCGCAGATCCGCCGCTGTGTTTCCGAGTGTCGGAAAGGCTGGTAAGTAGTCATGGCAGGCACCAAGACCCTGGCCGCGAAGGCCACGTCGGCGCGGGCCAAGTCCCGCAAGCGCCGGCACCTGCGGGTCCGGAAGAAGGTCGTGGGCAGCGCCGCGCGGCCTCGCCTGGTCGTGACCCGCTCCAGCAGGCACGTGTTCGTCCAGGTCATCGACGACGACAAGGGCCACACGCTGGCCAGCGCGTCGACGATGGAGGCGGACCTGCGCGCCGACGCCGGCGACAAGACGGCCAAGTCCCGCAAGGTCGGCGAGCTCGTCGCCGAGCGGGCCAAGCAGGCCGGCGTCCACGCGGTCGTGTTCGACCGCGGCGGCAACAAGTACCACGGCCGCATCGCCGCTGTCGCGGACGGTGCGCGCGAAGGGGGCCTCGAGCTCTGATGGCCCTGAACCAGAACGAGAGGAACCACTGATGGCAGCGCAGAGGCGTGGCGGCGGTCAGGGTGGCGACCGTCGCGACCGCCGCGACGACCGCCGCGGTGGCGCCGACAAGGGCCAGTCGTACATCGAGAAGGTCGTGGCGATCAACCGTGTCGCCAAGGTCGTCAAGGGCGGGCGGCGCTTCAGCTTCACCGCTCTGGTGATCGTCGGTGACGGCAACGGCACCGTCGGCGTCGGCTACGGCAAGGCCAAGGAGGTGCCCGCGGCGATCGCCAAGGGTGTCGAAGAGGCCAAGAAGCACTTCTTCAAGGTGCCGCGGATCCAGGGCACCATCCCGCACCTGGTGCAGGCGCGGGACGCGGCGGGCGAGGTCCTGCTGCGTCCGGCCAGCCCCGGTACCGGCGTCATCGCCGGTGGCCCGGTGCGCGCCGTCCTGGAGGCCGCCGGCATCCACGACGTGCTGAGCAAGTCGCTGGGCAGCGACAACGCCATCAACATCGTGCACGCCACGATCGCGGGGCTGAAGTCGCTGAAGCGTCCGGAGGAGATCGCGGCCAAGCGCGGCCTGCCGATCGAGGACGTCGCCCCGGCGGCCATGCTGCGCGCGCGCGCCGCGGGCTCCGAGCCCAGGGCGGAGGCCGCGTCGTCGTGAGCAACCTGAAGATCACGCAGACCAAGTCCGTGATCAGTGAGAAGCAGAACCAGCGTGACACGCTGCGCACCCTCGGCCTGAAGAAGATCGGGCAGAGCGTGGTCCGCGAGGACCGCCCCGAGGTGCTCGGCATGATCCGGACGGTGGCGCACCTGGTCACCGTCGAGGAGGTCGACTGACATGGCGGCTGATCTCGGTAAGGACACCTCCGAGGGCACCCCGCTCAAGGTCCACGACCTGCGTCCGGCCCCCGGCGCCAACAAGGCCAAGACCCGCAAGGGCCGCGGCGAGGCGTCCAAGGGCAAGACGGCGGGCCGCGGCACCAAGGGCACCAAGGCACGCAACACCGTTCCCGTCGGGTTCGAGGGCGGCCAGATGCCGCTCATCCGCCGGGTTCCGAAGCTGAAGGGCTTCAAGAACCCGAACCGGGTCGAGTTCCAGGTGGTGAACCTGGACAAGCTCGCCGCGCTCTACCCCGAGGGCGGCGAGGTCACCGCGGACGATCTGGCGGCCCGGGGCGCGGTGCGCAGCGGCCGTCCGGTCAAGGTCCTCGGCACCGGCGAGATCTCCGTCGCGGTCCAGGTGAAGGTGCACGCCTTCTCCGGCGCCGCGAAGGAGAAGATCGCCGCCGCCGGCGGAACCACCGACGAGCTGTAAGAAAGCACACTTCGATGCCGGGGCCGTGCTCGCCTACCGCCCGGGGCCGTGAGGCCGCCGGGAAAGGCGGGGCGGCCCCGGTGTCATCTGCTGTTAGAGTCACACGGGCGAAGGCGACTCGCGTGAGATTGCGCACTTACGCGTCTCCTCGGGTATCCTCCGCCCGACCTCATGGACCTGTAACCGGCCCCTCGGTGGCCATGATGAACCCGCCAGTCACGCAGGAGGAATGGTGCTGACCGCGTTCGCTCGGGCTTTCCGTACGCCTGACCTGCGTAAAAAGATTCTGTTCACGTTGTTCATGATCCTGGTGTTCCGGATCGGGTCGATCGTTCCGACCCCCAACGTGAACGTGAAGGTGCTGAAGGACACCGCGGACGCGGCCAAGGAGAGCAACCAGCTCTACGGCCTCGTCGATCTGTTCAGCGGTGGCGCGCTTCTCAAGCTCTCGATCTTCGCGCTGGGCATCATGCCGTACATCACGGCGAGCATCATCCTGCAGCTGCTGGTGGTGGTCATCCCGCGGCTCGAGGCCCTCAAGAAAGAGGGCCAGGCCGGTACGACGAAGATCACCCAGTACACCCGTTACCTGACGGTCGGGCTGGCGATCCTGCAGGCCACCGGCATCGTGGCGATGGCGAGCACCGGACAGCTGTTCCAGGGCGTGTCCGGCAGCGGCGACATCCTCTACAAGACCGACATCTTCCCGATCATCACGATGGTCATCTGCATGGTGGCGGGCACCACGGTCATCATGTGGCTGGGCGAGCTGATGACCGACCGCGGCGTCGGCAACGGCATGTCGGTCCTGATCTTCACCCAGGTGGTGGCGGTCTTCCCCGGCCAGTTCTGGGGCATCTACAAGGCCAAGAACGGCTTCGTCTTCGCGATCGTGATCATCGTGGGCCTGGCCATCATGGCGGGCGTCGTGTTCGTCGAGCAGGCGCAGCGGCGGATCCCCGTCCAGTACGCCAAGCGGATGGTCGGCCGGCGCATGTACGGCGGGACGTCGACGTACATCCCGCTGAAGGTGAACCAGGCCGGCATCATCCCGATCATCTTCGCGTCCTCGCTGCTCTACCTGCCGATCCTGGCGACCCAGCTGTGGCCCAACACCAAGTGGCTGCAGAAGGTCCAGCCGTACCTGCAGCAGGACAACGCCTGGCACATGGGGTTCTACTTCGTCCTGATCATCTTCTTCACGTACTTCTACGTGGCGATCACCTTCAACCCCACTGAAGTCGCCGACAACATGAAGAAGTATGGTGGATTCATCCCAGGTATCCGTCCTGGTCGGCCGACCGCCGAATACCTCGACTTCGTGCTGACCCGGATCACCACACCCGGTGCGCTGTACCTGGGGCTCGTGTCCCTGATCCCGATGGTGGCGTTCGCACTCCTGAACGCCACCCAGGACTTCCCCTTCGGCGGCGCGAGCATCCTCATCGTCGTCGGCGTCGGACTGGATACCGTGAAGCAGATCGAGAGTCAGCTGCAGCAGCGCAACTACGAGGGCTTCCTCCGGTAGTGCGTATCGTGCTGGTGGGCCCCCCGGGAGCGGGCAAGGGGACGCAGGCCCAGTTCATCGCATCTCATCTGTCGGTCCCGAAAATCTCGACAGGTGACATCTTCCGTGCCAACGTGAGCGGCGGGACCGAACTCGGCCTGCAGGCGAAGCAGTACATGGACCGCGGCGACCTCGTCCCGGACGAGGTCACGATCGCGATGGTGCGCGACCGGCTGGGCGAGGACGACGCCCGTGACGGGTTCCTGCTGGACGGGTTCCCGCGCAACGTCCCGCAGGCGGAGACCCTGAAGAAGATCCTCGCCGAGTGGGACGCGCGCCTGGACATCGTCCTGGAGCTCGTCGTCGACGAGGACGAGGTCGTCCGGCGGCTGTCGGGCCGGCGCACGTGCGACCAGTGCGGCCGGATCTGGCACGTCGACTTCGACGACAAGCAGGACGACATCTGCGACGACTGCGGCGGTCGCCTGTTCCAGCGCGATGACGACAAAGAAGAGGTCGTCATGCATCGCCTGGAGGTGTACCGGCACGACACGTCCCCGCTGGTGCAGTTCTACGCCGACGAGAACATCCTCGTCGGCATCGACGCCACGGGCCCGGTCGAAGAGGTCACCAAGCGCGCACTGGACGCGCTGCGCCCGCTGGAGAAGTGACGGTGCGGGCGCGGGGCCCCGGTCCCGCGCCCGCCCGGCGGCCGACCCGGTGCAGGGGGAATGATGTTCAAACGGCGTAGGCCGACCATCCAGATGAAGACCGCCGAGCAGATCGAGCTGATGCGGGCGGCGGGGCTGCTCGTCGGCCGCACGCTGGAGCTGCTGCGCGATGCCGTGAAGCCGGGGATCACCACCCTGGACCTCGACACGCTCGCCGAGCGGCACATCCGCGACAACGGCGGCGTCCCGTCCTTCAAGGGCTACCACGGGTTCACCGGGACGATCTGCGCCTCGATCAACGAGGAGATCGTGCACGGCATCCCGCGCGGCGACAAGGTGCTGCGCGACGGCGACGTGATCTCGCTCGACTGCGGCGCGATCGTGGAGGGCTGGCACGGCGACGCGGCGATCACCGTCCCGGTCGGGGAGGTCACCGACGAGCTGCGCACGCTCCTGGACGTCACCGAGGCGTCCCTGTGGCACGGTCTCGCGGCCGGAACGGCCGGAGCGCACCTCACGGACATGTCGCACGCGATCGAGGCTTACATCCGCTCTCAGGGCCGCTACGGCATCGTCGAGGGCTACGGCGGGCACGGCATCGGGACCGAGATGCACATGGACCCGCTGATCCCCAACCACGGCGCGGCCGGGCACGGCCCCGTCCTGGAGCCGGGGATGTGCTTCGCGGTGGAGCCGATGGTGAACCTCGGCACCAAGGAGACCCACGAACTGGACGACGGCTGGACGGTCGTCACGGCCGACGGCCGCTCCTCGGCGCACTTCGAGCACACGTTCGCCGTCACCCCGGACGGCCCCCGCGTCCTGACCGCCCTGGACGAGGGGCGCGAATGGTTCCAGAAGCTCGGTCCGGCCGCGCAGAATGGAAGGGACAGCCCGTCCTGAGAAGCCGGAGGAACGATGGCGCCGAACCCTGACATCCGGGCCTCGGACGCCGACCGCGACCGGGTGGCCGCGAGCCTGCGCGAGCACTGCGCGCTCGGCCGCATCACGATGGAGGAGCTGCAGGAGCGGCTCGACTCGGCGTACGCGTCCAAGACCCTCGGGGATCTCCAGGAGGTCACCTCCGACCTGCCGGAGGAGGACCTCTATGAGTTGCCCGTCCCGGCGGCGCAGCCGAAGAGCACCGCGTCCGTGGCCAGGCCCCCGTCGCGGGACCTCGACATGCGCGGCACGAAGGCGATGTGGGGCGCGTGGGCGACGGTCAGCGCGATCAACTTCACCGTCTGGCTGATCGTCCTGGTGACGGTGGGCGGGGTGTACCCGTGGTGGATCTGGGTGGCGGGGCCGTGGGGCGCGGTCCTGCTGATGCGCACGATCTTCGGTGACCGGCACGGCGATTGACCACGGCGATCGACGGGCCCCGCTGCGGGCTCTACTCCACGTCCATGAGCGGCCGGTAGTTGCCGGTCGGGGCGAAGTGCGTGGTGGCGGTGCCGTCCGCGTCGATGAGGTGGAGGGCGAACCCGGCGGGCTCCCCGGTGACGGCGGCGCGGCCCTGCTTGGTGAGGTCGAGGAACAGCTGCCGGTAGGTGCTCGGGCAGGTGGTGCCGACCCGTCCCGCGAGCGACCCGACCGACGCCCGGTGGACGTGCCCGGAGATGATCCGCACGACCTGCGGATGCCGGGCGACCACCGAGGCGAACCCGGCGGGGTCGACGAACCGCAGGTCGTCGATGAACCGCATCCCGATCGGGTACGGCGGATGGTGCGTGGCGATGACGGTCGGCGTGTCGGGCGCGGTCCGGAGCGTCTCGTCCAGCCAGCCGAGCCGCTCCTCGCTCATGTGCCCGTGCGGATGGCCGTCCACGGTGGTGTCGCAGCAGATCAGCCGAACCCCCGCGATGTCCGCCGCGTACTGCAGGGGTGCCCGCGGGGCCGTCCCGGTGGCGGCGACCGCCGGATGGTCGGCGAACGCCCTGCGCATCTCGTCGCGGTCGTCGTGGTTGCCGCACATGGGGTAGACGGCCATCGGCAGCGGGGACAGCAGCGCGTGCAGCCGCGCGTACTCGGCGGGCAGCCCGGCGTCGGCGAGGTCGCCGGTGAGGACGACCGCGTCGGGCCGCGCGGGCAGCGCCAGGAGGCTCGACACGGCCGACCGCAGGGCGCGCACCGGTCCGGAGCCGTCGTCCACCTCGCCGTCCCGCCCGGCCGCCAGATGGATGTCGCTCAGCTGCGCGATGATCGCCATCGATTCTCCCCTTGCCCCAAGCACATCACGGCCCCCATGCCGGCCACCCCGGCCGTGTCCCCCCGACGATCTTCGCGTCCGCCCGCCCGGCTGTCGACTCCACTGCGTGGATAACGACATACCGGCCTCTTCCGTGCCTCGCCCGCGCCCGCTACCTTGCTCGCGGCGGATCACGGCGGATCACGGCGGAAGGAGCGCGGATGGCGATGCGGCAGCGCCCGTACGGGGCCGTCCGAGGCTGCGCCGGAGGCGGGCACGTGATCCGTACCCCCGGGCTGGTGTTCCGCACGGCGACCTGGTCGGACCTGCGCCGCATCGCCGCCACCGGCAGTGACCCGCAGGCGCAGCGGTGGCTCGGCTGGGCGCCCGGGTCGGTGATCGCCGACCCCGAGCGCGAGCGCCTCCTGGCCGCCCCCGCCGGGCGCGGCCGCGGCCGTTTCGGGCTGCCCTGCCCGCGGGTGGAGACCCGGCTGATCGCCATCGACCCCGAACGCGGCACGACCGCCGGCGCGGTCAGCCTGACGCCGCTGTCGGAGGAGGTCTGCGAGATGGGCGGCCATCTCGCCCCCGCCTACCGCGGCCGCGGGCTCGGGGCCGAACTGTTCACCGCCGGCCTCGCGCTCGCGCACCGGCACCTGCACTTCACCGAGGTCCGGGCCGGTGCGGAGCCGGAGAACCTGGCGAGCGTCCACTCACTGTGGCGCGCGGGCCTCGACCCCGTCCCCGGCACGGAGCCCTACCGCCTTTCGGACGGCCGCGTCATCCCGTCCACCTGGTTCGCGAACGCGGAACCGAACCCGACGTGGTGCCCTTCCGGCTGGTAGCGGCCCGGCGTCGATCAGGCGACGTGCGGGATGACGAGCGACAGGGCCGAGGTGACGTCCTCGGGGGCCGGGGCCACGTCGGGGACGACGTCGCGGAGGGCGAGCCAGCCGTTGATCGCCTGGACGGTCGGCTTGGCCTCGACGAGCTGCGGGTCGTCCAGCCCGTAGTAGGCGGCCACCTTCGACCAGCGCCACAGCCGGTGACCGGCGGTGGACATCTCCGAGGGCGGGAAGCCGCTCGTGCCGCGCGCGCCGGTGATCGCGTGCCGGACGGAGTCGAGCGAGCGGCCGACGCGTTCGGCGATGTCGCGGATGGTCAGCAGCGGGTCGGCCTCGACCTGCAGGACGTTCAGGCCGGGCGCGCTCTCCTCGACGTGCCCGACCACCTCCATGATCGCGGCGGCCAGGGTGGCACCGGTCCACGAGCAGGAGGCGTTGCCGTGCCGGTCGGCGTGCTGGGGCTCGCTGACGATCGACACCGTGACCGCGCCGTGCGTGCGGTCGAACAGCGGATCGAGCTCGTCCTCGTACAGCGGGCGACTGAGGATCAGCGCGAAGTCATAGCTCGGCATGCTGACCCTCCTCTGACGTCTCTACTCCTGGAAAGGTACAACGCGCAGGCGATGTATGCTTGTGTCGGGAGCAGTCTCCGGACCCGTGGCGTTCGCCGATTTCGCATTGCGCGTCCGGTTGACATAGACTCCTGTGTCGGTCCGTCACCGGCCGCCTGATTCCCCGTTTCCGACGCTCTCGCGTCGTAGTGGGTCGCGGCCGATACTCCTCTGGAGAGCCGGACCGCGTCCAATGAGCCGACCAGCGAAGCGCGGAGGACATGGCCAAGAAAGAAGGGGCCATCGAGATCGAGGGCACCGTCATCGAGTCCCTCCCGAACGCCATGTTCCGGGTGGAGCTCGAGAACGGGCACAAGGTGCTCGCCCACATCAGCGGCAAGATGCGGATGCACTACATCCGGATCCTGCCGGACGACCGCGTCGTTGTGGAGCTGAGCCCCTACGACCTCACGCGCGGTCGGATCGTCTACCGCTACAAGTAATCCCACTGGGGTTGCCTTCCCCGTGCGTGGCGGCGCGGGGGTGACCCTTATCTCTAGGAGACCCAGTGAAGGTCAAGCCGAGCGTCAAGAAGATCTGCAACAAGTGCCGCGTCATCCGCCGGCACGGCCGGGTCATGGTCATCTGCTCTGACCCGCGCCACAAGCAGCGTCAGGGCTGACGCTCCACAACCAGACAAGCGCACCGCAGCCTCCCGCACGTCGCCGTACGCATCGCGATCGTCCTCGGATGATCGGGTCGTACGGCAGCGGCGTGTGGGAGGACCACCCTCGGATCGTCGGAGGCCGGGGCCGCCACCCGGGCAGGGTGTGTGCGGACGCGGTGCGTCCATACCTCCGCACTATGAAGGGAACTGCCCACGATGGCACGCCTCCTCGGCGTCGACCTCCCGCGCGAAAAGCGCTTGGAGGTCGCTCTCACCTACATCTTCGGCATCGGCCGGACGCGGGCGCTGGAGACCCTCGAAGGGGCCGGCGTCAGCGGTGACACGCGGGTGCACCAGCTCGGCGACGACGAGCTGATCAAGCTCCGCAACTGGATCGAGGCGAACTACAAGATCGAGGGCGACCTGCGCCGCGAGGTCCAGGCCGACATTCGCCGCAAGATCGAGATCGGGTCCTACCAGGGCATCCGGCACCGCCGCGGGCTTCCGGTGCACGGTCAGCGCACGCAGACCAACGCGCGCACCCGCAAGGGCAAGAAGAAGACCGTGGCCGGCAAGAAGAAGGCCGGCAAGAAGTAGTCCGGAGTCGGTCCTCCGGATCGATGACCTCAAGAGTGGAGAGAGCAGCTTAGATGCCTCCTAAGAGCCGTGTCGGCGCCAAGAAGGTGCGCCGCAAGGAGAAGAAGAACGTCGCTCATGGGCACGCCCACATCAAGAGCACGTTCAACAACACGATCGTCTCGATCACCGACCCCAACGGCAACGTGATCTCCTGGGCCTCCTCGGGCCACGTCGGGTTCAAGGGCTCGCGCAAGTCGACCCCGTTCGCCGCGCAGCAGGCCGCCGAGGCCGCCGCCCGGCGCGCGATGGAGCACGGCATGCGCAAGGTCGACGTCTTCGTGAAGGGCCCGGGTTCGGGCCGCGAGACCGCCATCCGGTCGCTGCAGGCGACCGGCCTCGAGGTGGGCTCGATCCAGGACGTCACGCCCGTTCCGCACAACGGCTGCCGCCCGCCGAAGCGTCGCCGGGTCTGAGGCAGGGGAGATCTAGAACAATGGCTCGTTACACCGGTGCGGACTGCAAGCTCTGCCGCCGCGAGAAGATGAAGCTGTTCCTCAAGGGCAGCAAGTGCATGGGCCCCAAGTGCCCGATCGAGATCCGTCCCTACCCGCCGGGTGAGCACGGTCGCGGCCGGCCGAAGGAGACCGAGTACCTGCTGCAGCTTCGCGAGAAGCAGAAGGCGCGGCGGATCTACGGCATCCTGGAGCGCCAGTTCCACAACTACTACGTCGAGGCCAACCGCCAGCAGGGCAAGACGGGTGACAACCTGCTCGCCCTCCTGGAGCGCCGGCTCGACAACGTCGTCTACCGGGGCGGCTTCGCCAAGTCCCGCGACATGGCCCGCCAGCTCATCCGGCACGGCCACATCCGCGTCAACGGGAAGAAGGTCAACATCCCGTCGGCCCTGGTGAACGAGGCCGACATCGTCGACGTCAAGCCGAAGTCGATGGAGTCGACGCCGTTCCAGGTCGCCAAGGCCGAGATCGGCGAGCGTCCCGTCCCCGCGTGGCTCGGGGTCGACGGCGAGAAGATGCGGATCCTCGTCCACTCGCTGCCCGTGCGGCAGCAGATCGAAGCTCCCGTCCAGGAGCAGCTGATCGTCGAGCTCTACTCCAAGTAGCGGCTCGTACCGTCCCGCCGGGGTCTCCACGTGGGATCCCGGCAGGACGGGGAACACTCCGGAACGCGGTCGTCAAATAGCGGGCACCGCGGAAAGAAGGCACCACCATGCTCATCGCTCAGCGTCCCACTCTCACCGAAGAGCAGGTCGACGAGTACCGGTCGCGGTTCACCATCGAGCCGCTGGAGCCGGGCTTCGGCTACACGATCGGCAACTCGCTGCGTCGTACCCTGCTCTCCTCGATCCCCGGTGCGGCCGTCACCAGCATCCGCATCGAGGGCGTCCTGCACGAGTTCTCCACCGTGCCCGGGGTCAAGGAGGATGTCACCGACATCATCCTGAACCTCAAGGAGCTCGTCGTCTCCTCCGAGCACGACGAGCCCGTGGTCATGTACCTGCGCAAGCAGGGCCCGGGCGAGGTGACCGCGGCCGACATCGCGCCGCCGGCGGGTGTCGAGGTCCACAACCCGGACCTGCACATCGCCACGCTGAACAACAAGGCCAAGCTGGAGATGGAGCTGACGGTCGAGCGCGGCCGCGGCTACGTCTCCGCCGCGCAGAACAAGCAGCCGGGCCAGGAGATCGGCCGGATCCCGATCGACTCCATCTACTCGCCCGTGCTGAAGGTCACCTACAAGGTCGAGGCGACCCGAGTCGAGCAGCGCACCGACTTCGACCGCCTCATCCTGGACGTGGAGACCAAGCAGGCGATGCTGCCGCGCGACGCGGTCGCGTCCGCCGGCAAGACCCTGGTCGAGCTGTTCGGCCTGGCCCGGGAGCTCAACGTCGAGGCCGAGGGCATCGACATGGGCCCGTCCCCGACGGACGCCGCGCTCGCCGCGGACCTGGCCCTGCCGATCGAGGAGCTGAACCTCACGGTCCGCTCCTACAACTGCCTGAAGCGCGAGGGCATCCACTCGGTGGGCGAGCTCGTCGCCCGCTCCGAGCAGGACCTGCTCGACATCCGCAACTTCGGCGCCAAGTCGATCGAAGAGGTCAAGCAGAAGCTCAACGACATGGGCCTGTCGCTGAAGGACTCCCCGCCCGGGTTCGACCCGAGCGCGGCGGCCGACAACTACGGCGACGACGACCAGAGCTACGCCGAGACCGAGCAGTACTAGAAACCCGATTCCGGACGGCCGGGGGCACGGTTCCCCGGCCGTACCGGAACCAGCTGACGCCGGTACCTGACACGGCCGGTGCAGGAAGGAAGCACGATGCCCCAGCCCACCAAGGGCGCCCGCCTCGGCGGCAGCGCAGCGCACCAGAAGCTGATCCTGGCGAACCTGGCGACGGCGCTGTTCGAGCACGGCCGCATCACCACGACCGAGGCCAAGGCCCGGCGGGTGCGCCCGCTGGCCGAGAAGCTGATCACCAAGGCGAAGAAGGGCGACCTGCACAACCGTCGCCTGGTCGCCCGCACGATCCGCGACAAGAGCGTCGTGCACGCGCTCTTCACCGAGATCGCGCCGAGCTTCGAGACCCGTCCCGGCGGCTACACCCGCATCACCAAGATCGGCCCGCGCAAGGGCGACAACGCCCCGATGGCGATCATCGAGCTGGTGGGGGAGCCGATGGCGGCCGCCACCGGCGGGACGGCGCCGAAGGTCAGCGAGGCGGAGCTGCCCGCCGAGGGCGACGTCACCCTCAGCAAGGCCGCCGCCGACGCCGACGAGCCCGAGGCCCCCAAGGCCGAGGACACCGAGGCCGCGCCGGCGGACGCCAAGGACGAGGGCGGCAAGGAGTAACTCGCCGCGCGAACTGGGCAAGCGTTTGCTCGACATTCGTCAGGGCCCACCGTCTGGAAGCAGGCGGTGGGCTTTGATCTTTGCCAGACTGAAGACATGGTCAGGTCGGGAGGGCGACGATTCACCGGGGAGCGTGTCAGGGGAGTGCCCGATGACCGCGGATCATCGGGAGGATCGGACAAGGAACGTTGCAAAAGGACAATTCGGCTGACATGACCGCTCTGGTACGACTCCGGCTCGATATCGGCTACGACGGGTCGGACTTCGCGGGCTGGGCGAGACAGCCGAACCAGCGGACCGTGCAGGGCGTCATCGAGGACGCGCTGGCGCGGATGCTGCGCCTGGATCCGCCGCCCATGCTCACCGTCGCCGGACGCACCGACGCCGGCGTGCACGCGCGCGGCCAGGTCGCGCACCTGGTGGTGCCGGTGGCCGCCTACTCGGCGATCAACGGCACGATGCCGCGCCGGCTCGCGGGCCTGCTGCCGCCGGACGTGCGGGTATGGCGGGTCTCGATCGCGCCGGAGGGGTTCGACGCCCGGTTCTCCGCGCTGTCGCGGCGCTACGTGTACCGGGTGTGCGACAACCCGGTCGGCGTGGAGCCGCTGCGGCGCCACGACGTGCTGTGGCATCCCCGTCCGCTGAACCTGACCCGCATGAACGAAGCCGCGCGGCTCCTGGTCGGCGAGAACGACTTCGCCGCCTACTGCCGCAAGCGGGAGGGCGCGACGACGATCCGGGAACTGCTGCGCTACGAGTGGGCGCGCGACGACCGCGATCCCCATCTGGCGCTCGCGACCGTGCAGGCCGACGCGTTCTGCCACTCGATGGTGCGGGCGCTCGTCGGCGCCCTGCTGATGGTGGGGGACGGGCGGCGCGAGGTGGAGTGGCCCGCGCAGGTGCTCGCCGCCCGCGTCCGCGACTCCGGTGTGAACGTCGCGCCCGCGCACGGCCTGTCGCTGGAGGAGATCAGGTACCCCGGCGACGAGAGCCTGGCAAGGCGCGCCCAGGAGACCCGCCGCGTCCGAACCCTGAACGCCACGGCCGCCGCCACCGAACAGCAGCCCACCCCGTCCCAGCAGGGGACGCCGTAGCCCCGTCCTGGACGCCACATGGCCGCGGGAACCCGTCTCGGGGTCCCGTGGCCATCTCGTGCGCCCGGCGGACGGGTACGTCCTGCGGGCACCTGCGTCCAGCAGACGAGCGCCCGGCAGACGTGCGCCCGGCGGGCATGCGCATCCGGTGGGGGGTGCGGTTCAGTTGTGGGTGCGGGCCTCGATGGGGCGGAGGTCGTAGTCGAGGAACTGCTGCGCGGCCTGCTTGATCAGCGGGTCGCCGGGCTTGGCCTTCTTGCCGTTCGCCCACTGCACGTACGCGTAGGCCACGTACCGGCCGCGGACGGTCGCCGCCGCGTAGCCGCCGGCGCGGTCGATGTCCGGGGAGTGCTTGCCCGCCATGCCGCGGAACCACTCGTACCTGGCGGGGTCGCCGGCCTTGCTCACCGTCATCGCGGCGGCCTTCGTCGGCATGACCGCGATGCCGGAGGTGACGGCGAGCCCGCTCTCCCGGTCGATGAACGTCGCGCGGATGATCTTGCGGCACTGCTCGCGTTCCAGCGTGCCGAGCATCGCGCCCCGGGCCGCGTACTTGAGGTCGCGGTTGAGGGACCACCGGTCGCGGAGGTAGATCCTGCCGCCGAGCTTGATCTCCTTGGCGGGGAACACGTCGCGGAACGCGAGGTCCTTCGGGTCGGTCTTCTCGTCGGCGATGTTCGCGGGGGCCCCGGCGGAGGGGGCCGGGGCCGCCGCCGACGGCGCCGCCGAGGCGGACGCGGACGGCTCGGCCGCCTTGCGGGCCTCGTCCTTGCCGTCCGAACCCGTCCCGCCGATCGCGAACAGGGCGATGGCGGCGGCGAGGACGACGGCCGCGCCGCCGCCGATCAGCACGGTGCGGCGCCTGTTGCCGCCGCCCTGCCGCTGCGGCGGCGTGCCCGGCGGCGGGCCGGGCGGCGGCGGGGTGTCGAGGGGGACGCCGCCTTCGGCGTGGTAGACCGGCGTGATCACGGGCGCCTGGCCCGCGCCGACCGCGGCGCCGTCCGCCGGCCCGGGGTTCGGGAACGGTCCGCTGCCGGTGGGCGGCACGACGCCGCGCGGCAGGATCGCGTCGGGCACCAGCACGGCCGTCTGCGCCGCAGCGTTCTCGGCCTCCTTCGCCTTCTCGAAGGCGGAGAGCGACGCGGGACCGTCCTCCGCGGCCTCGTTCACGACGGAGTTGTCCACGGTGGTCTCGTCCTCTGGGGTCTCGTCCGCGGGGGCTGCGCCCTCCGGGTGGACGGCCTGGAAGCCGTCGGGGTCGGTGTCGCCCGCCGAGGCCGGGGGCTTGACGATGGGCTCGGCGGGAACGGCCCGGCGGGAGTCGACGGGCGGGACCCCGGTGCCGGCGACGAGCGTCCCGGGCGGCGGCCCGGTGACCGGGGCGATCTCTCGTGGGGCCGCGGGGGCTGCGGCCGGAGCGTCCCGGCCGCCCTCGGGCTCCGCCGCGGCCGGTGCCGATTCCGCGGCGGCCGGTGCCGGTTCCGCGGCGGGCGGGGTGGTGTCGGGGGACTCGGCGGCCCACCAGGGAGCTTCCAGGCCGAACGTGGGCAGCCGGAAGGAGGCGGCCTCGGCGGCCGACTCGGCGGTCGCCGGCTCAGTAGCCGACGCAGCAGCGGGCTCGGTGGCCGACGCAGCGGTGGGCTCGGCGGCGGGCTCGGGCTCGGCGGGCGGCCCGGTGGCGGGGGGTGCCGCGTCCGCGTCCGCGTTCGCCTCCGGCGGGGCGGCCGGGGTGGGCGCGCCGCCGAAGCTGGGCGGCGCCGGGTCGGCGGGGACGCCTGACGTCCCCGCCGGCTCGGCGGTCTCCCGGGTGTCTCTAGGTCCAGACATAAGCAGTGAGGGTATTCGGAGGGATCACTTTTGGAGGGGCTTGCCTTCGGTTTCCCTGTAGTGCAGGGCCAGGGCGAGGTTGCTGCCCTTGACCATCTGCGCACCGAAGACGCGGACGGCGGCATGGTACTTGCTCGCTATCTTCTTGCCGTCCGGGCGTTGCACCCACGTCATGATGACGTAGTGGCCGCGCGCCTGCGAGGTGCCGAACGCCTCGCCCTTGCCGTTCTTCTTGGTGACGCCCTTGCCCGGCAGGGCCTGCAGGAAGGCGTCCTTGGCGGCGGCGGCCTTCACGGCCGTCTTGGCGGCGGACTCGGTCTCGAGGTTGAACACGCCGACGGTGCCGATGAGCGAGCCGGTGGAGAGCGCGTAGGTGGCGCGCAGTGCCTGCGTGCAGCCGCCCTTCTTCAGGGCCTTCTCCAGCGTGGTGCCGCCGACGACCGCGGTGCAGCTCCGCTTTCCGTTCGCGGCCGTCCGGACGTACTTGTGGCCGTCCGCGGTGAACTTCCCGTTGCCGAAGACCTCCTTGAGGGTCAGCGGTTTCGGGTCGGTGGTGCGGCTCTGCAGCTTCACCGGCGTGAGGACGGGCTTGGTCGGGCTCGGCGTCGGCTGCGCCTGCTCGGAGGCGGCCTGCGTCGGTGCCGGCGCCGGCTTCGCGTCGTCCTTCAGCAGCGACGACAACCCGACGCCACCGCCGATGAGCAGGATGCCAGCGACGGCCGAGCCGCCGATGATCAGCGGCAGGTTGCGGCGCCGCTCGGGCGGCGTCGGCCCGCCGGACGGCCCAGGCGGACCGGGCGGCCCAGGCGGCGCGCCCTCGGGGTGGCCGTGGTACTCGGAGCCGCCGTGGTAGTCGGAGCCGAACGCGTCGCCCGCGACGGGCTCGTCGCCCCAGGCCGCAGTGGGCTGCTCGTCCCATCCGCCGGCCTGGTCGCCCCATGCGGAGGGGCCGGCGTTGCCCGCGTCGCGTGGAGCGAACGGGGCCTCGTCCTTGTCATGGCCGTACGGCGGCGCGGCGGCTCCGGGTCCGTACGGCCCGGGCGGCGGCTGCCGAGGGGGCCAGTCGCCGGGTTTGCCTTGATCGCCCGGATAACCCATGCGTTGGACTGTACCGTCCCTCATCCGAGCGCGGGCCCCGGTCACTTCCAGCCGAAGTCCTGCGTCCAGAGCGGGCCGCCGGATCCCGGGGCCATGCCGACGCCGATGGCGCGGAGGCCGCAGTTCAGGATGTTGGCCCGGTGGCCGGGGCTGTTCATCCAGCCCTTCACGACGGCCGCGGCGGTCGGGTAGCCCTTGGCGATGTTCTCCGCGCCGGGGCTCGTGTAGCCGGCGTCCTCCATCCGCTTCCACGGGCTGTCGCCGTTGCGGGACGTGTGGTCGAAGTAGTCGTTGGCCGCCATGTCCGCGGAGTGCTCGCGGGCCGCGGCGACGAGCCGGGAGTCGATGCGCAGCGGCTTGCAGCCCTGCTTGGCGCGCTCGGCGTTGGTGAGCGACACGACGGTGGCCTCGCTGCCGGACGAGCCGCCGCTCCCGCCCGTCGGCGTCCCGCCCCCGCCGGTCGACGGCGGGGTGTCCGGCGCGGGCCGCTTCGCGGACTTCGACGGCTCGGCCGAGGCGGTGCTGCGCGGATGGATCGGCTTCAGCGGCGGGGTCTGCTCCGCCGTGGGCGCGGGGGAGGCGCTGGGCGAAGCGGTCCGGCCGCCCGCGGGCGTCCCGGACTCCGTGCCGGCCGCGGCCGGCACCTCGCTCTGCGGCCCCGGCGGGATCACGGCGGACGGGCTGTCCTCCGGCCCGGCCGCGGCGGTCTTCTCCGAGCGCAGCCCGGGGAGCACGAGCCGGTCGATCGCGACGCCGATGCCGATCGCGAGGCCGGACGCGGTGACGACCACGACCAGCCCGGTCGCGCTCTTCATCCGGGACTTCTTGCGTCCCCGGCCCTGCGGGCGTCCGCCGCGCGGGGCACCACTGTCCGGGCGACGTCCATCGTCCGGGCGGCGTCCACCGTGCGACGGCCCCGGCCGGGGCGCGCCGCGCCGCGGGCCGCCGGCGACGAGTTCGTCGCGGGGCGGCCCGGCATGGGGGCGGGGCATGGCGCCGCTCCGCCCGTCGTGCCTGGGCTGGCGGCCCCCGGCGGGATCGCCGGGTCTGCGGGGAGTGGACAGCGGGGGCTCCCGGGTGCGGGCCGGCACGAGCCGGCGTGGACTCGGTCGCCCGGCACGATATCCCTATATGCACCCCCAGTTACGAGAATCTCGCAAGAAACCTCACTGTTACTACTCACCGTCATCTGGACGGTGCGCACCGTCCAGAGCGCGCCACGGCAGCTGGACTGTGTCCCTGTTCTCCTGCGTTCTCCCTTTTGGAGGGCCTCGGCGCCGCGTCTACCCTGGGGTTCCGGCGGCGTCGCAGGTGTCAGACGGATTGCGCAACCTCTTTGTCATTCGTGTATCCTGCGTATTTGTTGTGTGCGTGACGCCTGCCCTCTGGGCGAGGTGACGCCGCAGCGAGCCGGTGCGTCCCGGAGCGTTCGTGTCAACTGCCGCGGATGTGGGCCCCGGCCTCCCGGAGCGCCGGGTCGGATGATCCTCTGGTCGGCGCGAGCAGGATTCCGCTGATACGTGGCGCTCGCCCGCGAGGGGGAGCGGAGGATCGAAACCCTGAAAGTCGACGAGAAACGAAGGCTGACGACCGTGCGCACGTACACCCCTAAGCCCGCTGACGTCCAGCGTCAGTGGTACGTCATCGACGCGACCGATGTCGTGCTGGGCCGTCTCGCCAGTCAGGTCGCGCAGCTGCTTCGGGGCAAGCACAAGCCGATCTACGCGCCGCACCTCGACACCGGTGACTTCGTCGTCATCGTGAACGCCGACAAGGTGTCGCTGTCGGGCAACAAGGCGGAGCGCAAGAAGGCCTACCGGCACTCCGGTTACCCGGGCGGCCTCCGCTCGGTGACCTACACCGAGCTGCTGGCGAAGAACCCCGAGCGGGCGGTCGAGAAGGCGATCAAGGGCATGCTGCCCAAGACCTCCCTCGGCCGGAAGATGTTCGGCAAGGTGAAGGTCTACGCCGGCCCCGAGCACCCGCACCAGGCGCAGAAGCCGGTCCCGTTCGAGATCACCCAGATCAGCCAGATCGCGAAGTGACACCCGCGCCTTCGGGCGCGACCGGTGACACCGCGGCACGAGGAACACGAGGCCGCCGGGGCACCCGCGCAGACGGGCCAGCCGCCCCGGCTAGAACACCCTGAGGAGAACCGTGGACGACACCACCGGCGCCCCCGAGGCGGGCGCCGAACTCGACTCGTACGAGGACGCTCCGTCCGAGTACAGCACCGAGACCCCCGAGACCGCCGGCGAGGGCCTGCTCGGCCAGCCGGTCGCGACCGGCCCGGCCGCCGGCACCGGCCGCCGCAAGCAGGCCATCGCGCGGGTCCGCATCGTCCCCGGCAGCGGCCAGTGGAAGATCAACGGCCGCACCCTGGACCAGTACTTCCCGAACAAGGTGCACCAGCAGATCGTGAACGAGCCGTTCGTGCTGCTGGGCCTGGAGGGGCAGTTCGACGTGCTCGCGCGCGTCAACGGCGGCGGCACCACCGGCCAGGCCGGTGCGCTGCGCCTCGGCATCTCCCGCGCGCTGCAGTTCGCGAACATCGAGCACCGCCCGGCGCTGAAGAAGGCCGGCTTCCTGACCCGCGACGCGCGGGTGCCCGAGCGCAAGAAGGCCGGTCTCAAGAAGGCCCGCAAGGCTCCGCAGTACAGCAAGCGTTGATCGACGGTACGAGCCGTCGCACCCCGTGCTCCCACGCGGCAGTTCCGCGCGGGCGGCGCGGCGGGTGCGGCGGCTCGTCCGCTTTTCCGGGGTCATCCAGTCTCATCGGGAGTTGAACTGTGGCTCGTCTGTTCGGGACCGACGGCGTGCGCGGGCTCGCCAACCGCGACCTGACCGCCCCGCTCGCCATGGACCTGTCCGTCGCGGCGGCGCGGGTGCTCGGCGAGGAGGGCGAGTTCAAAGGCCACCGGCCGCTCGCCGTGGTCGGCCGCGACCCGCGGGCCTCCGGTGAGTTCCTGGAGGCCGCCGTCGTGGCGGGCCTCGCCAGTTCCGGGGTGGACGTGCTGCGCCTCGGCGTCCTGCCGACCCCGGCGGTGGCGTACCTGACGCACACGCTGGACGCCGACCTCGGCGTGATGCTGTCGGCGTCGCACAACCCGGCCCCCGACAACGGCATCAAGTTCTTCGACCGCAGCGGCTACAAGCTGCCGGACGAGATCGAGGACCGGATCGAGGCGCGGCTCGGCGAGGCGTGGAACCCGCCGACCGGCGCCGCCGTCGGCCGCGTCCGGGAGGCGCACGGCGCCGTCGAGCAGTACGTCGCGCACCTGGTGTCCACGGTCACGGTGTCGCTGGACGGCCTGCGCGTCGTGGTCGACTGCGCGAACGGCGCGTCCTGCGATGTCGCGCCGGAGGCGCTGCGCCGGGCGGGCGCCGAGGTCTTCACGATCGGGACGGCGCCGGACGGCCTGAACATCAACGCCGGCTGCGGCTCCACGCACCTGGAGGCGCTGCGCCGGGCCGTCCGGGAGCAGGGCGCGGACGTCGGCATCGCCAACGACGGCGACGCCGACCGCTGCCTGGCCGTGACGGCGTCCGGCGAGGTCGTGGACGGCGACCAGATCATGGCGATCCTCGCCCTCGACCTGCGGGAGGCGGGCGCGCTGCCGTCCGACACCGTCGTCGCGACCGTGATGTCGAACCTCGGCTTCAAGCTCGCGATGCGGGAGGCCGGGATCAGCGTGGTGGAGACCGCGGTCGGCGACCGGTACGTCCTGGAGGCGATGAAGACCGGCGGCTTCGGGTTCGGCGGCGAGCAGTCCGGCCACGTGATCATGCTCGACCACGCGACGACCGGCGACGGCGTCCTGACGGGCCTGCACCTGGCGGCCGCGATGGTCCGCCGGGGCCGTCCGCTGGACGAGCTGACGAAGGTGATGACGCGGCTGCCGCAGGTGCTCGTCAACGTCAAAGACGTCGACAAGACCCGTGCGAAGACGTCCGCGGAACTGGCCGCGGCCGTCGCCGCGGCCGAGGCCGACCTCGGCGAGACGGGCCGTGTCCTCATCCGGCCGAGCGGCACCGAGCCGATGGTCCGCGTGATGGTGGAGGCGGCCTCCGAGGACCAGGCCAAGTCCGTCGCCGAGCACCTCGCCGGCGTGGTGAAGACCGCGCTCGGCTAGCGCTCGTCGATCTCCAGCCGTCCCACCTTGAGGTGCTTGATCTCGACGGTCCCGGCTTCGAGGTGGGCGATGACGGCGCGCTTCACGACGAGCTTGCCGATCGCGACGGCGCCGATCGCCAGCGCGCCGAGCGCCATCGAGCCCACCGCCAGCGACCCGAGCCCGTTGCCGACCCGCAGCGTGAGCCCGGTCGCGGACGCGCCGGTCACCTCGGCCCCGGTCGCCCGCGCGCCGACGCCCCGTTCCGTCCGGACCCTCGGCCGCTCGTCCGCCGTGCCCTGGCCGTCCGCCCTGCCCTGCTCGCCCGCTTCGTCGCTCATCGGACGAGCATATTCGGCCGTGCGGTGACCCGGCGGCCGGACGGCGGGCCGGTCGTCAGCCGCCGCACAGGTCGAGCATGATCTTCTTGTCGGCGCTCGTGACCGCCAGGTCGTACTTCACCGCCACCTGCGCGAAGCGGACGCTGTAGGAGCAGCGGATGCGCTTGTTCGGCGGCAGCCACGACGCCGGGCCGGAGTCGCTCTTGGCGCCGTTGAGCGGGCCGTCCACCGGGATGAGGTTCAGCGGGTCGTTGGCGAGGGATTCGCGCTTGTCCTTCGTCCACCGCGACGAGCCCATCTGCCAGCTGTACGACAGCGGGATCACGTGGTCGATCTGCACGGTGGTCGCTTTCGCCTTCTTCCAGTGGATCGTCTTGCCGGAGTACGGGTCGTGCAGCGTGAGCGAGATGAGCACGCAGTCGGACCCGGACCGGTAGCGCAGGTCCTTGCCGTCGCGCTTCAGCAGGTCGTTGCGGGTGTCGCAGCCGTTGCGCGCGAACGGGACGCCGGGTGCGTTGTCCTTCCACGCGTAGCCGAACTTGTCGCGGTCGTAGCCGGTCTTCGGGCCGCGCCCCTTGGTGGCGACCTTCGCGATGAGCGTGCGCGCCTCGTCCCGGTCGCCGCCGGAGGTGATGGCGGCCAGGCCCGGCTTGGTGCCGTCGGGGTTGTCGAGCGGGCTGGCGGCGTCGCCGTCGCTCCGGCCGGACGCGGCGCCGCTGGGCGAGCCGGACGGGTCGCCGATGCTCAGGTTCCCCTCGCAGCCGGACACCGCCAGCGGCACGGCGAGCGCGAGCGCGGCCGAGGCCAGCAGCCTGCGGCCGGGTGCACGCCGATGGCCGGGGGCACGCCGGAGGCCGGGGTCACGCCGAAGCCGGGCGCGTCGGGTCATACCGTCACCGTCCTGGGGGTCACTGTCATCATTTTTCACCAACAGGCATGCAAATAGTCGATCAAAGCGCATGTCCTACCGTCCCGGTCACACGACCCCTCCGTTTACGGCACGATTGGCCAGTGCTTCATCTGAGAGCGATCGTCCCGGCGGACCGTACGGACGCGGTCTGCGCGGCGCTGGAGGACTGCGCCGGCGCGGCCAACGTCGTCGTCATCGCCGGTGCCGCCCGGTCACCGCGCGGCGACCTCGTGACGGCCGACATCGCCCGCGAGTCCGCCAACGAGGTGCTGGACGCGCTGCGCGCCATGGACGTCCACCGGGACGGCTCGATCGCGCTCGACAAGGTCGACCTGACGCTCTCGGAGACCGCCGAGGAGGCCAAGGAACGGGCGCCCGGGCACGGCGACGACGCCGTCGTCTGGGAGGAGCTCGACCGCAGCGTCAGCGAAGGGACGGCGCTGACCTGGTCGTTCATCGCGTTCCTGGCGCTCGCCACGCAGCTGGCCGGGATCGCCGCGCTGATCGACTCGCCGGTGCTGGTGGTCGGCGCGATGGTCCTCGGGCCGGAGTTCGGCGCGGTCGCGGCGATCTGCTACGGGCTCGTCCGGTGGCAGCCGGAGCACATCGTGCAGGCCGTGCGGGCGCTGCTCGTCGGGTTCGCCGTCGCGATCGTGATCACCTACGTGTGCGCGCTGGCCAGCCGGTGGCTCGGGGTCATCGAGCTGGACCGGCTGCCCGAGCAGCGCCCGCTCACCGCGTTCATCTACAGCCCGGACCGCTGGTCGTTCATCGTCGCGCTGCTCGCGGGCGCCGCCGGAGTGCTGTCGCTCACGGCGGGCAAGTCGTCGGCGCTGGTCGGGGTGTTCATCTCCGTCACCACCGTGCCCGCCGCGGGGAACCTCGCGGTCGCGCTGGCGCTGGAGCACGGCAGCGAGATCACCGGCTCGCTGCTCCAGCTCGCCGTCAACTTCGCCGGGATGATCATCGCGGGGGCGCTGACGCTGCTCGTCCAGAAGGCGCTGTGGGGCCTGGTCCTGCGGCGGGGGCGACGTCCGGCGGCCGGAGGTCGTACTTAGGTCGCCGCAAGACCCGACGAAAGGCCAACCCGCGTAGCACTTGAGGGTGACGTGCGGCATCGCGGGGGCCGCTAGGTTCGGACCATGCCGATAATCGCCACCCAGGGCCTGACGATGAGGTTCCCCCGGGTGACCGCCTTGGACGACCTCAACGTGGCCGTCGAACCGGGTGTCGTCGGGCTGGTCGGAGCCAACGGCGCCGGCAAGTCGACGCTCATCAAGATCCTGCTCGGGCTGCTGCCGCCGACGTCCGGCACGGCGACCGTGCTGGGGCTCGACATCGCGCGCGAGGGCCTGCGGATCCGGGAGAGCGTCGGATTCATGCCCGAGTACGACTGCCTGCCGCCGGACGTGTCCGCGACCGAGTTCGTCGTGCACATGGCCCGCATGTGCGGGCTCCCCCCGACCGCCGCCCGCGAGCGCGCCGCCGACACGCTCCGGCACGTCGGCCTGTACGAGGAGCGCTACCGTCCGATCGGCGGCTACTCGACCGGGATGCGCCAGCGGGTGAAGCTCGCGCAGGCCCTCGTCCACGACCCGAAGCTCGTGTTCCTGGACGAGCCGACCAACGGCCTCGACCCGGCCGGACGCGACGAGATGCTCGACCTGATCCGCCGCATCGGCGCCGAGTTCGGGATCAGCGTCCTGGTCACCTCCCACCTGCTCGGCGAGCTGGAGCGGGTCTGCGACCACGTCGTCATCATCGACGGCGGGAAGCTGCTGCGGTCCCAGGCCGTCGAGGCGTACACCGCCGCGAGCGGCGTGCTGACCGTCGAGGTCGACGAGGGGCGGGACGCGCTGGGGCGGCACCTGTTCGACCAGGGCGTGTCCGTCCACCCCGAGGGCCGGTTCCTCATCGTCGACATCGCCGGCGAGACGACCTACGACCAGGTCCGCGACGGCGTCGCGGGCCTCGGGCTGCGGCTCATCCGGATGGAGCAGCGCCGCCACCACATCGAGGAGGTCTTCCAGACCGGGCCGCCCGCGCCGCAGGCCCCCGCCGGGACCGTCCAGCAGGGAGCGCCGCGATGAGCACGAGCACCATCCACGACATCGGCTACCGCCACTACGACGGGCGCCGCAGCGGCCGCGCGTACGTGCTGCGGTCGCTGTACGTGCACAACCTGCGCGCCGCGTTCGGGCTCGGACGCCCCGCGCGGGCCAAGATCATGCCGTTCCTGCTGGCGGGGATCATGCTGCTGCCGGCCGCCGGGTCGGTCGCGGCGTTCGCGTTCAGCAAGCAGCCGGACGCGCTGTTCCGCTACTCCTCCTACGCGAACATCATGCAGGTCATCGTGGCGATCTTCCTGGCCACGCAGGCGCCGGTGCTGGCCTCGCGGGAGGTGCGCTTCCACGTCATCCCGCTGTACTTCTCCCGCCCGGTCGGCCATCTCGACTTCGTCCTGGCGAAGGGCGCCGCGCTGACGACCGCGCTGTTCGCGCTGATGGCGGTGCCCGTCACCGTCCTGTACGTCGGCGGCCTGATCACCAAGATGCCCGATTCGGGCGAGCAGTTGCTGAAGTTCCTCGGCGCCCTCGTCGGCTGCGTGCTGTACGCGCTGGTGCTCGCCGCGATCGGGATGGTGGTCGCCGCGTTCACGCCGCGCCGCGGCTTCGGCGTCGCCGCGGTCATCGCCGTCTACATGATCAGCGCCGCGTTCGTCGGCGCCGTGCAGGGCATCGCCGACGCGCAGACCAACTTCACCCTGCAGGGCTGGATCGGCCTGGGGACGCCGTTCAACCTGGTGGACATCGTCCAGGTCCGGCTGCTCGGCGCGCAGTCGTCCTCGCCCGGTATCGCCCCGGGCATCGCCGGCGGCGCCGTCGCGCTCGCGGTGTGCGCCGTGATCATCGCCGGCTCGATCGCGGTCCTGTACCGCCGTTTCCGAAAGGCGGGCCTTTCATGAGTGAGCGAAGCGAGACGGGGGGTGTGGGGGGTCGCCCCCCCACAGGGCGTGGGACCGAGGTGGTTCTGGAGAACGTGTCCCGGTGGTACGGGAACGTTGTCGCGGTCAATGGCGTGTCGATGAAGGTCGGGCCGGGTGTGACCGGGCTCCTCGGCCCGAACGGCGCGGGCAAGTCGACGCTGATCCACATGATGGGCGGGTTCCTCGCACCGTCGTCGGGGAGCGTCACGCTGGACGGGGAGCCGATCTGGCGGAACCCGGGCGTCTACCGCAAGCTGGGGCTCGTCCCGGAGCGGGAGTCGGCGTACGACTTCCTCACCGGCGAGCAGTTCATCGTCGCGATGGCGAAGCTGCACAAGCTGCCCGACGCGGCCGCCGCCGCGCGCCGCGCCATCGGCCTCGTGGAGATGGAGTACGCCGCGCAGCGCCCGATCGGCAACTACTCCAAGGGCATGAAGCAGCGCATCAAGATGGCGTCGGCGCTCGTGCACGACCCGCCCGTCCTGCTGCTGGACGAGCCGTTCAACGGCATGGATCCGCGGCAGCGGCTCCAGCTCATGGACCTCATCACCCGGATGGCCGAGGAGGGGCGCACGATCCTGTTCTCCTCGCACATCCTGGAGGAGGTGGAGCGGCTCGCCAGCCATATCGAGGTGATCGTCGCGGGCCGGCACGCGGCGTCCGGCGACTTCCGCAAGATCCGCCGGCTGATGACCGACCGGCCGCACATCTTCCTCGTCCGCTCGTCCGACGACCGCCGGCTCGCGGCCTCGATCATCGCGGACGGCTCGGCCCGCAGCGTCCAGCTCACCGACAAGGGGCTGCGGATCGAGGCGGTCGACTTCCAGCGCTTTACGCTGCTGCTGCCGCAGGTCGCCCGCGACGCCGACGTGCGGCTGTGGGAGGTCTCCCCGGCGGACGAGTCCCTGGAAAGCGTCTTCTCCTACCTGGTGGCCCGATGAACCCGACGATTGCGATGATCACGTTCCGGGCGATGCTCGGGCGCAAGCGCGCGCTGCTCCTGCTGGGGCTGCCGCTGATCCTGCTGATCCTGTCGGTCGTGCTGCGCGCGGCCGGGCAGAACGACCTGGACGTCTCCGCCGACGTCATCCAGCAGTTCGGGCTCGCGACGCTGCTGCCGCTGCTCGCGCTGATCGCGGGCACCGGGGTGATCGGGCCGGAGATCGACGACGGCCAGATCATGTACGTGCTGACGAAGCCGATCCCGCGTGAGGTGATCGTGCTGACGAAGCTCGTCGTGGCGATCGTCCTGACGACGGCGTTCGCGACCGTCCCGACGCTGTTCGCCGGCCTCATCCTCACCGGGACGACGGCGCAGTTGACGCCCGCGTTCACGGTCGGCGTCCTGGTCGGCGGCGTCGCCTACAGCGCGGTGTTCGTCGCGCTCGCCGTCGCGAGCCGCAACGCGGTCACGATCGGCCTGCTGTACGCGCTGGTCTGGGAGTCGCTGCTCGGCAGCTTCGCGCCGGGCGCCAAGTCGGCGTCCATCCAGCAGTGGTGCCTGTCCGTCACGGACGCGCTGACGGACGCCTCGCCGGTCACCTCGACGGTCGACCTGCCGCTGGCGATCACGCTGCTCGTCCTGGTCACCGCCGCGGGAACGCTGCTGGCGACCTTCCGCCTCCGCTCCCTCCCCGTCGCCAGCGCCGACTAGCGCGCGAGGAGGCCGCGGTCCATGGCGACGACGACGGCGTGGGTGCGGTCGCTGACGTCCAGTTTCGCGAAGATGCGCAGGAGGTGGGTCTTGACCGTCGCCTCCGCGATGACGAGGCGCTTGCCGATCTCGGCGTTGGACAGGCCGTCGGCGACCGCCCGGAGCACGTCGATCTCCCGGGCGGTCAGCGCGGCCGGTTCGGGCCGGCGCATCCGGGCGACGAGCTTCTCCGCGACGCGCGGGGCGAGCACCGTCTCGCCCCGCGCGGCGGCGTGCAGGGCGTGGACGAGCTGGTCGCGGGTGGTGTCCTTCAGCAGGTAGCCGACGGCGCCGGCCTCGATCGCCCGCTCGATCTCGCTGTCGGTGTCGTAGGTGGTGAGGACGAGGACGCGGGTCCCGGACGGGCCGGCGACGATCTCGGCGGTGGCGGCGGTGCCGTCCAGCACGGGCATCCGCAGGTCGAGGAGCGCGACGTCGGGCCGGAGCCGCTCGGCGAGCGCGATCGCCTCGCGGCCGTCGCCCGCCTCGCCGACGATCTCGATGCCGGGCTCGGCGGCCAGCAGCGCGGCGACCCCCGCGCGCATGACCGTGTGGTCGTCCACCAGGATGATGCGCAGGTTGCCGCTCATGTCATGCCTTCAGGGGGATCATGGCGAAGACGCGGGTGCCGTCGCCGGGTGAGCTGGTGACGGTCAGCTCGCCGCCGAGTTCGGCGAGCCGCCCGCGCATGCCGGCCAGGCCGAAGCCCCGGGCCGCGCCGGCGGTGAAGCCGCGACCGTCGTCGGTGATCTCCAGTTCCACGCCGTGCGGATGCCGTTCGAGGACGATGCCGACCGTGGACGCGGCGGCGTGCTTGCGGACGTTCGCGAGCGACTCCTGGGTGCAGCGCAGCAGCGCGATCCGGGTCGTCTGGTCGCATTCGACGTCCGGGAGTTCGGCGCTGACGGTGAGCCCGGTGTCCTCGGCGAACCGGTCGAGGATGCGGCGCAGCGTCCGGGCGATGGACGCGGGTGCCACGCTGCCCTGCGACGCCGACCCGACGAGGACGCGCGCCTCGGTGAGGTTCTCCCGCGCGGTCCGCTCGATGGAGGTGAGCTGCTGCGCGCTCCGGTCCGGGTCGGTGCGCAGGCCGTTGCGCGCCGCCTCCGCGAGGACGACGATGGACGCCAGCCCCTGCGCGAGGGTGTCATGGATCTCCCGGGCGAGGCGTTCGCGCTCGTCGGCGGCCCCCTGCCGGCGCTGCGCCTCGGCGAGCCGCCGCTCGGCGTCGGCCAGGTCGGCGGCGAGGAGGCGGGCGCGTTCGTCGTGCCGCCCGACGACCCGGTGCATCCACAGCCCGAACAGCACCCCGGCCGCGTACCCGATGAGCGCGGCGACCGAGTTGCCGGACAGCGGCGGCCCGTCCGGGGCCGACCGGGCGGCGTCGCCCGCCACCGTCGCCGCGGCGGCGGCGCCGCTGAGGACGACCGCGCGCCGCGGGCTCCCCGCGAAGATCCAGAAGTGCGGGAGCGACACGATGAGCAGGGACGCGGCGCCGTCCATCGCGTAGGAGACGGCGCCGATCCCGGCGGCGAGCACGCCCAGGAACGCGGTCCGGCGGACCACGGGGTCGCCGGGAACGTTCCCGGTGAGGGGGTAGCAGAGGGCGAGCACCGACAGCAGCGCCAGCGTCGTGGACCGCGTCCCCTCGGCCTGGTCCCACACGGCGATGCCGGAGGGGACCAGCCCGAGGAGCACCCAGGCGGCGACGTACCAGCGGCGGAGTGCCCGCACCTGGGGACGCTCACCGGGGCTCGGCATCGGCATGGCGATCAGCCTACGACCTGCCGAATCCGCCCGGCGCCGCCGTCCCGCGCCGGCCGTGTGCCGCGCGCCGGCCACCAGCAGCGGTCGCCGAGCAGCAGCATCAGCGCGGGCAGCACCATGATGCGGATGACGGCGGCGTCCAGCAGCACGGCCACCGCCAGTGCGAAGCCCATCTGCTTCATCTCCATGATGTGCAGCGCGATGAAGCTGGCGAACACCGTCACCATCACGAACGCGGCGCTGGTCACCACGCTCGCCGAGCCGCCGACCCCGTCCAGGACGGCCTGCCGGGTCGGGACGCCGCGCAGTACCGCCTCCCGGATCCGGCTGATCACGAACACCTGGTAGTCCATCGACAGGCCGAACAGGATCACCAGCAGCAGCAGCGGCACGCGGGAGCCGATCGAGCCGGTGGAGGTGAAGCCGAGCAGGCCCTCCGCCCACGTCCCCTGGAACACCGCGGTCAGCAGGCCGAGTGCCGCCCCCGCCGACAGCAGGTTCAGCAGCACCCCGACCAGGCCGAGGACCACCGAGCGGAACGCCCATACCGTCATCGCGAACGTGACCAGCAGGAGGGCCCCGATGATGATCGGCAGCTTCCGCTTCTGGTGCTCGGGGTAGTCGGCGTAGCGGGCCACGTCACCGGTCACGGCGGTCTCGGCGTCCACGTGCCCGACCGCCGCCGGCACGTACTCGTCCCGGACCCGGTCCAGGGACCGCTTCGCCTCGCCGGTGCTCGGGTAGTGCGGCACCGCGAGTTCGAGCACGCTGATCCGGCCGTCCGGCGAGGTGCGCAGCTCGGACGTCCCGGCGAGCAGCGGGTCGCGCTCGGCCCGCCGCGCCAGGCCGGTCAGGGCGGCGCGCACCTCGTCCGCGTCCGCCGCGCCCGCCTTCACGACGATCTGATGGGTGGCCTTCAGCTCGGGGAACGCCGCGTTCAGCCGGTCGTACACGCGCATGGCGGGGATCTCGCGGGGATGGCTATCGCGGCCCATGTCCGTCAGGTTGAGGGTCAGCAGCGGGGTGGTCAGCGCGAGCATGGCCAGCACCGACACGGCCAGCGTCGCGGCCGGGTGCCGGCCCGTGGGGCGCAGCATCGCCCGCGTGATCCGGCCGGTGCCGGTCCGCGGCGCCTTCGGCGTCCGGCCGCGCCGGACCGCCCGCCGCTCCGCCCAGCCGCCGAGCTGCGCCAGCACTGCGGGCAGGACGGTCAGCGAGCTGACCACGGCGACCAGCGTGACGACGATCGCGGCGGTCGCGATGGAGGAGAAGATGACGTCGTCCGCCAGGTACAGCGTCGCGCTGGACACGGCGACCGCCAGGCCGGACACCACCACGGCCCGCCCGGACGTCGCCGCGGCGATCTCCACCGCCGCCCGCGCGCCGACCCGGCCGCCGGAGCGCGCCCGCTCCTCCCGCTCCCGCTTCAGGTAGAACAGCGTGTAGTCGACGCCGACGGCCATGCCGATCAGCAGGATGATGCTGGCGCCGATCCCGGCGTCCGGGAACACGTGCGAGGCGAGCATCGACAGGCCGATCGCCGCCGCGATCGAGGAGAGCGCGAGCACCACCGGAACCACGGCGACCGCGAAGGAACCGAACACCGCCAGCAGCGTGACCAGCGTGATCGGTATCGCGATCACCTCGGTGCGGGCGAGGTCGTCGCCGCGCAGCTCGCCGGTGCCCTTGCCGATGGACGGGCCGCCGGTCTCCTCCACCCGCACGTCCGGATGGGCCGCCCGCACCGCCGCCGTCTGCGCGAGCAGCGGGTCGACGTGGTCCTTGCCTTCGAGTTCGGGCCCCTTCAAGGTCACGTCGACCCGGACGGCCGTCCCGTCGGCCGAACGCACCGGCGCGGACACCGACTGGACCTCCGGGAGGGCCTTCATCCGCGCGGCGGCGTCCTGCGCCGCCGCCTCGGCCGCGGCCCCTCGTCCGGTGATCAGAACGTGCTCGACGGGCCTCTGCTGGAGCCCGCCCTCGGTGGCCATGGCCTCCGCGCGCCCGGCCTCGCCGATCCAGAAGTCCTCGGTCGTCGCGGCGTGCCCGCCGACCGAGGCCCCGACGCCGAGGCACAGCGCCACGAACAGGAACCAGGCGGCGATGCCGCGCCGGGGATGCCCGGCGCTCCACCGGGCCATGCGTACCAGGAGGTTCGTCATGCGAAAAACCCTGGCCGCCGGTCCCCTGGCCGCATGAGGCTCGACCGGTTGAACCTTCCGTCCACCGGTCGGTGGACGGCGGGGCCGGTCAGGCGGTGAGGCGGGTCAGTTCGGCGAGCGTCTCCGACGCGATGACCGGGGCGAGCTCGCCGAACGGGAGCCGCTTCCCGGAGTAGGGGCCCGTCATGAGCATGACCCGCTCGATCGTCTGCTCGGCGAACTCCTCGGGCGCGATGACACGGATGCCCGGCTCGAACGCGACCATGACGTGGGGTCCTTCCGGCGTCATGAGGTTCACCTGGCGGCGGAACCCGCCGGTCTCCTTCTCGCCCAGTTTCCAGCCGCGGGACGTCATGTCGAGGAACCTGCCGAAATGGGCGGTGCCGCCCTCGAAGCGGGTGAGGCGGCTCGCGATGCGCTCGTCGTCCACAAGGGTGTGGACGGGGCGGCCGAGCTGCGGGAACGGCTGCAGGATCTCGTAGTCGGCGACGACCTCCGCCCATGCCGCGACGGACTTCTCCCCGAGGAGGACGGGGTGCGGGAGCGTCACGCGGGCGTCCGGCGGCAGGTCGTACGCGTCGTCGTGGACGTCGGCGAGCGTGCCGTCCTCCGCGACCCGGAACGCCGTCTCGCCCGCCGACCACACCAGCCGCCGGACGATGTGCCGCATCAGCGGGTGCCCGGCGAGGAGCGGGCCGAACTCCTCGGACGACCAGGAGCGTCCGGCCACCATCGCCGCCTCCAGCCGCCTGATCTGGTCGGCGGCGGTCGCGCGGGCCTCCTTCTTCAGTCCGGCGAACCGCGCGTGGGCGGCCGGTGCGAGCGTTGCGTCGTCCTTGGCGCCCGGCTTCGGCAGCGTCTTGCGCGGCTTGCCGTCCTCGTCGGTCACGAAGGGCTTGAGCTGCTCGTCGAACCCGACGCGGAACCGGCGCCGGCCGTAGTCCAGGAGCAGCGAGCCGTCCGCGTCGAGGCCGAGGTCGGGGACGAGCCGGTCCGCGAGCTGCTCGGGGGCGAGCCCGCGCTCGCGGGCGGCGGCGTTCAGCCGGGCCTGCGCCCGCGGCCGCAGATGCTTGGCGTCGGCACCGCGGCGGGCGATGCGGTCCAGGTGGCGGAGCCCGTCGTCGGCGGGCGCGTCGATGTCCATGAGCACGTCGAGTGCCGAGAGGCCCTTGAACGTCCAGGTGTAGTAGTTGTCCCAGCGGGCCATCCGGGCGGCCAGCCGCGCGGCCGTCCCGGCGTCGCCGAGCCGCCGCAGCGCGTACTGGACGCCGGGCGCGGCCCACAGCCCGCCGCCGCGGTCGGCCGCGTAGAGCGCCCACGCGAACTCGGCGAGGGAGGCGGGGTCGCAGATCTCGATGACCTGCTCGCAGCCCGGGTACGGGTCCTTGGGCGTGGAGATCAGCAGCATTGTCACGAAATGCCGGGCGGCCGAGACCGGCAGGGCCCGCTCCCGGCCGCGCAGCAGCAGCCGGGGAAGCTGCTCGCGGACCTGCTCCTCGTCCCATTCCGGCAGCTCGCCGGGGTACTGGTCGAGCGGGTCCACGCCGAGTGCCGCGATCGCCGCGGCGGCCTCCTCGCCGTACTGCCGCGCCGCCTCCATCAGGCGGCCGGCGCCGTGCTCGCGGGCGATCAGCGCGAGACCCTGCTCGGCCTTCGTGCGCTTGGGGCCGGGCTTGCGCAGCGCCTCCGGGACGACGAACGGGGCCGCGGCCGGGCCGTGCCAGGAGAACCAGAGCCGCGCGGACTCGTCGCTCCGGCCGAGCTCGTTGATCATCAGCTGCGCGGTGGCGTCGTCCACGAACGGGACGAGGGCGTCCGCGCAGGAACCGTGCTTCCTGGCGGCGTGCAGGATCAGCCGGTGGGCGGCGAGCCCGCGCCGGGCGGCGAAGTGCCGCAGCGGGACCCGGTACGCCCACCCGGCCCAGTCGTCGTGGTAGCGCTCGTCGGCGAGGAGCTCGTCCGCCAGGTCGGCGGGGCCGTCCATGACCAGCCGGTAGTACCTGCGGCCCCGGGTCCCGCCGCGCGGGTCCTCCAGCGCGGCGCCGCTGCGGTAGTGCTCGGCGACCGCCGCCCAGTCGGTGTCGCCGGGGAGCGGCTCGTACGCCTTCTGGAAGCCGTCCGCCGCCTTCAGCCACTCCTCGCGGACCCCGGGCGGCCACGACTCGGCGGCCGGGGTCTTGGGGCGCTTCAGCCCTTTGACGACGACCGGTTCCGTGCTCCGGGGCGTCCGGCGGGTCCACGGCGGTTCGACGAGCAGGCGGGGGAGGTCGCTCTCGGCGGCGTCCTCGATGCGGGGGGCGTCGGTCATGGCTCCCGTCCGGGGGTCGTCACGATGTTGTGATCATGATGCCCTTTCCCGGAGACGGTCCGGGGCGTCAGGATTCGGGCGCACCCCCGGAGCCGTACTGGAGCAGACATGGCCAACCCTCCCTACCAGCCCTACGCGCCGTTAGCGCCCGACGTCGTCCGGCCGCCGCGCGTCGCGGCGATCGTCGCGCTCACCGCGCTCGGCGCCAACGCGCTGGTGCTCAACGTCGTCGCTGTGGTGGTGGCGGCCGGCCTGATCCGCGACGACGGGGGGCTGTCGGAGGACGCCTTCGCGGCCGTGGGCCTCCTGCAGCTGCTGCCGCTCCTGACGGCCGCCGTCGCCGTGATCGTGTGGCTGTGGCAGGCCCGCACGAACGCCGACGCCATCAACGAACTGCCCGACACGTGGGGACGGCCCTGGATCATCCTCGGCTGGATCGTGCCGATCATCAGCTTCTGGGTGCCGCGCAACATCGTTGGCGGCGTCTGGTACGCGAGCGCGCCGTCCGGCCGCTCGGCCTGGCCGGTGAACGCGTGGTGGGCGACCTGGCTCGTGTACCTGATCGGGTCGCGGGTCCTGGGCCTGCGGGACGGCGGCGGCGACGGCAGCGTCCTGTTCCCGGTCATCGCCGAGACCGGGGCCGTCGCGGCGCTGCTCGCGATGCTGGTCATCTGGCGGATCACCGACTTCCAGCAGGCGCAGGCCGTCCGGATCCGCGAGGCGATCGCCGCACCCCCGCCCGGCCCCCAGCTCGCCTGACCGACGACCTGCCCGCCCGACGCGCGGAAGCGGCGCCGGGCATCGCCCGGCGCCGCAGGTTTCAGAGCGTTCCTCTCGGCCCGCCTCCCGGCCGCGTCAGTGGGTGTACAGGTCGATGTCGAGGGCGGCGACGACCCATGCCATCGGGTTGGCCGCGACGACTCCGCCCGCGCCGCCGAAGAGCAGGCCCGTGGGATTCATGGTGTCCCAGGTGTAGATGCAGGAGCCGGAGTCCCCGCGATCGGCGAACGGCGGCCCGCCCGGGTTCTCGATGGCGATCTGGTCGGCGAAGTACGCGACTCCGTTCGGGTACTGGAACCGGTGCGAGAAGCGCGTCCCCGTGACGACTCCCTGCGTCAGCCCGGTGGTCCGGCCGGACTTCCGCACCGGCATCCCGGGCGTGGCCGCGACGATCTGGTCGCTGATGTTGAACAGCCTGACGCCCTCGTCGGTCTCGAAGCCGATCTCGGGCCTCACCCGGTCGGGCCAGCACCACGCGGTGGCGCAGTCGACGGCGTTGGCGGCGCCGGTGAAGTCGAGCGGGACGTAGTACTCCAGGAGCGCGATCTCGTCGTTCTGGCAGGTCCCGCCGTCGGTCGTCCCGGGCTGGACGACGCAGCCCCCGACCCCGGTGGTGTTCGGATTGGCGAAGACATGGGCGCAGCTCACCCCGAGCGTCCTGTTCCGGCGCTCCCCGCTCCGGCCCTTCGCCAGGCAGCCGAGCGTCCCCGAACCCACCTGGAAATGGCTCGCGGAGAAACCGCCCGGCGCCGGCCGGACGCGCGAGGTGTTCGCCAGTGGCTTGAAGACCCCGGTCGTCACGACCCGGATGGGCACGTCCGCCGCCGAGCGGGCCGCCATGCCGTCCACGATCGCGGCCCGCACGTCGTCATGGGTCGCCGGTTCGGCGATGTAGACGGTGAGGACCTGCTCGCCGCGCCCGCTCCTGATCCCGTCGCCGCTCAGCCCGATGGCCACGCCCTGCACATTGTCCGGCCCCTCGACGCCGGGTTCGGCCCCGGACGCCGCCTGCTCGGTGACGCTCCGCTGGACGGCCGCGGCGATCTCGTCCCGCGCGGCCAGCACCCGGTGCGGAACGTCGACCGGCCCGGTCGCCGGCGCGGCCGGTGCCGTGAAGCCGCGCGCCGGTCCCGCGCCGGCCAGTGCGTCGCCGGAAGGGATGGAAGAGTTCTCGTTCGGATTATTCGTGCTCATGATCAATACCTCAATTCGATAGCAGCGCGCGTCAAGGCGCGCGACCCCGGCGCGGGGTCAGGGGACGACCACGTAGACGCAGCCGGGATCACTGCCCGCGCTGAGCTTCAATGCGTTCTGCACCGCCGCCGTCACCGTGTCGGCGTGATGCGGGTCCCGCGGAATCTGCAGGCTGTCCGCCAGGCAGATCACCGCGTATGTCGCGTTCCCTCCCTTCGCGCTGATCTCCTGGCCTCGCCCGTAGGAATGGCCGGTGTTGTCGATGACATCGAACCCGAGGCCCTGGTTGTCAATGCGGACGGGATTGCGCCCGGTGGAGGAAATGATGGTGCGTCCCGCGCACCACAGGTCCGCGAAACCGATGCCGTCGGCCTGGTCGCCGATCTGCCTGCGGACGGTTCGATTGGTCTGGTCGAGCGTGCGCGGCCTGCCTTGCAGCAATTGCACCATTTACTTTCTCCTCTTCCGTGCTCTTCGGTCCCGTTAATGCCGTGTCGTGCCCGGTGGAGGTGCCCGGTGCCCCGGTGTGAAGGAACGGTGTGCGGACGGGCCGGGCAGGCCGTCCGAGGGGCACCGGGCACGTACAGAGATCAGCCGGCTCGCGCCGGTCGCGCCGTCAGCCGGTCGCGCCGGTCAGCCGCCGACCGGCATCGGCGGGGTGTTCAGCACCGCCATGGGGTCGACCGACTCGCCGTTGGCGACGTGCCAGTTGTTCCTGTCGTCCAGGACCACGGTCTTCGCCTGGACCCCGTTGTCGTAGGAGATGAGCTGGGCGTTGGTGTACTGCGCCATGTCCAGCATCTGGGCCTTCTTCAGCTGCCCGGCGATGATGTAGAACCGAGGGTGCAGGGTGCCGCGCTCCGTGAGGTTGGGCCCCGCCTCGATCACGCACGCCGGCTCCCCGTCGAGCGTGATGGCGAGCGAACTCGGCTGGACGCTGGGCGGCGGGACGGCGCCGGTGTTGCGGATCCACAGCTTGTCGTGCGCCGGGTCGGGGGCCTGGGCCACCGGCCGGAGCAGGAAATCCCCCTTCACGTAGTCGAACTCGGCGGCGCAGAGGGTCCCCGAGGTCGGATCGGCGTCGAGGGAACCGTGCGCGCTCCACTGGTAGTTCGGCAGCGCGGCGCTCGCCGACCACGCGAACCCCCACGTCATGTTCCAGGTGAACGTGTAGGTGTTCTTGGGGTGGATGACCTGGCTCAGCCACGCGGTGCTGAGGGCGCCGCCGTTGCGCGCCTCGGGCAGCTCCGCCACGATCGAGACCGTCGGGCTGCCCAGCGCGAGTTCCGAGTAGTTGGTGACCGACATCGAATAGGTGGTCATGCCTCCGCCTTTCTGAAAGGGGCGGCGATCGAGTGCCCCGATGGCACTGTCGTTTAATCGCCGCGCCCGGTCTGCCGCTCACTCGCCGTCGTTATTTCCAATGAACAGCGAATTCGCGATGCTCTTCGACCGGTCCTCACGCTACGCAGCAATGTCATTGATGAGAACCAGCGGACGGTAAAGCAATGCCCATGGCATTCGCATGCGAGTGCGCCGCCGGCCTGGTAGGACAGGGAATATTCCATTCCCTGTCATGAGGGGCGAGGGGATATCCGCGCGGTTAGTCCTTTGCTGCTCGATAACAATTCTCCGGCTGTCGAGGTTTCCAATGCTCGGCCTCCGGGGAAGGCTTGGAGCCGGCGACCGCGGTCGCTCGCGGCGACCTAATATCAGCAACCACAAGGAAGTGGACGCCTTGGACAGCACGACGACCGGTACCCCGCCGAATCCTTTGTCGGCCGGCCGGGCGGAGAAATGATCATGACCACAGAAATGATCTTGACGGCCGATGTTCCGCTGGGACGGGCGGCGGGGGCATTTCTCGTCCGGCGGGACCTGGACGCCGACACCGTCCGGTCCTACGGGCAGACGATGCGGTGGCTGCGCCGGGAGTTCGGGGACGGCACGCCGCTCACCGTGCTGACCTCCGCACGCGTCGCCGCGGCGTTCACCCCGGCCTGGGACGGATCCGCGGCCCGCACCTGGAACCGCCACCGCGCCACGCTGCGGTCGTTCACGACATGGGCCGCCCGGCGCGGGTGGACGGTCGGCGACCTGGCCGCCGGCATCGAGCGGCGGCCCGAACCCCGCGGCCGCACCCGCGTCCTCGACCGCGCGACCATCGCGGACCTGCTGGAGCGCGGCGGCGTCCCGCACCGGGAGGCGACGTTATGGCGGCTGCTGTACGAATCGGCGGCCAGCGCCGACTGGGTGCTGTCGCTCGACGTCGAGGACCTGGACCTCGCGAACGACCGCGGCCGCCTCGTCCGGGACGGCGCAGGCCGCTGGATCCGCTGGCAGGCCGGCACCACGCGCCGGCTCGGCACCCTGGTCGGCGGGCGCCGCCGCGGGCCGGTCTTCCTCGCCGACCGGCGGCCGGCCCCGGCGCGGATGCCCGCCGCGTCCGACCTGTGCCCGGTGACGGGCCGCGGCCGGCTCTCCTACGAGCGCGCGCAGTACCTCTTCAAACGGGCCACGCGGGACGTCGACCCGGCCGGGCACGGCTACACCCTGCACCAGCTGCGCCACTCCCGGCTGACCCATCTCGGCGAGGACGGGTGGACGGCCCCGATGCTCATGAGCCTGTCCGGCCACGACAGCATCCGGACCCTGACCGGCTACGCCGCCCCGGGCGCCGACTACGCCGATCCGGACGCGGAGACCGAACCGCGGCCGCCCGGCTACACCGACCCGGGCACGGTGGACGACCCGGGGCCGCTCGGATGATTGCGGATCCGCGGTCTGTCGACGTGTGCCGTACCCCGCCGCTGTGACCCGTGTTACAACGGCTGGAAGGCCGTCGATCGTCCAGACCAGGGAGTGTGCACCCATGTCAGTCATGCGAGGGTCGGTCACGCGCCGCCGGCTCCTGGCGGGGACGGGCGCGGCGGGGGCGGGGATCGCCTTCGCCGGTGCCGTCGAGCAGCTGTTCGCCGGGAGCGCCGCCGCCGCGCCCGCCGGCCGCCACGACGGGTACGGGCCGCTCGTGCCCGACCCGGACGGCCTGCTGGACCTGCCGCGCGGGTTCCGGTACACCGTCCTGTCCCGGGAGGGCGAGCCGCTGCGCTCGGGGGAGGGCGCCGTGCCGAGCCACTGCGACGGCATGGCGGCCTTCCCCGGACGCGGCCGGACGTGGCTCGTCCGCAACCACGAGAACCGCCCGGACGCCGCGCACCGTGTGCCGCCGGTCGAGGGCGTCACCTACGACCCCGGCGGTCTCGGCGGCTGCACCGCGCTGGAGGTCGACCCCGCCGGGCGCGTGCGCACCGAGCGGGTCGCCATCGCCGGGACGGCCGTCAACTGCGCCGGCGGCCCGACCCCGTGGCGCACGTGGCTGACCTGTGAGGAGACCGAGGACAGGGCCGGCACCGGGAACTACACCAAGGACCACGGGTTCATCTTCGAGGTCGACCCGTACCGGCAGGACCGGACCGTTCCCGAGCCGCTGACCGCGATGGGCCGGTTCCAGCACGAGGCGATCGCCGTCGACCCGCGCGACGGCACCGTCTACGAGACCGAGGACGCGTTCGAGAAGCCGTTCGGGCTCTTCTACCGGTTCCTGCCGGAGAAGCCGCGCGGCGGGTTCGGCAGCCTGCGGGCCGGCGGACGCCTCGAAGCGCTCCGCGTCCCCGACGTCCCCGACCTGTCGGTCATTCAAGAGCCCGGCACCGTGTTCGACCGCGTCGAGTGGAAGGAGGTGCCCGACCCTCTGGCGGAGGGGACCGCGATCCGGTTCCAGGACTTCGGGTCCGGCGGCATCACGCACGCGCAGAAGCTGGAGGGCTGCTACTGGGGCGGCGACCGCGTCTACTTCGTGTCGAGCTTCGCCAAGACGGCGGACGGCTCGCGCGCCGACCACTTCGGGCAGGTGTGGTCGTACGAGCCGCGCCACCGCCGCCTCACCCTCGTCATCGTGTTCGGGCCCGGCACCGACGTCCGCAAGCCCGGCGAGTCGCCCGACAACATCTGCCTGGCGCCGCAGGGCGGGCTGATGGTCTGCGAGGACGGCAACGGCGCGCAGCACGTGTTCGGCGTGTCCCGCCGCCGCAAGGTCTACGCGATGGCGCGCAACAGGCAGAACATCGGCACGGAGGACGAGCCCGAATGGGGCGAGTTCGCCGGCGTCACCTTCTCCCCGGACGCCCGGACGATGTTCGTCAACGTCTACACGCCCGGCACGACCTTCGCGGTGACCGGCCCCTGGCGCTGACCCCGCCCCGTCAGACGCGGTGTGCGTCAGAGGCGATGCGCCGCCGTACATGGTGCGCCGTCAGATGCGGTCCGTCGTCAGATGCGGCGGAGGCGGACGCGCTGGACGCAGTGGTCGCGGTCCTTGTGCAGGACGAGGGTGGCGCGGGCGCGGGTCGGCAGGATGTTGGAGACGAGGTTGATCTCGTTGACGTCCCGCCACACGCGCTGCGCGAACGCGGCGGTCTCGTCCTCGTCCAGCTCGTGCGCGTACTTGTGGAAGTAGGAGCGCGGGTCGGTGAACGCGGTACGGCGCAGCGCGAACAGCCGGTCGATGTACCACTGCCGGATGTCCTCGACCCGCGCGTCCACGTAGATGGAGAAGTCGAAGAAGTCGGACACGCCGAGGGTGCCGGCGGGCGGCGGCTGCAGCACGTTCAGCCCCTCGACGATCAGGATGTCGGGCCGCCGGACGGTCTGCGCCGCGTCCGGCACGATGTCGTACTCCAGGTGCGAGTACACCGGGATCGACGCCTGCGCCGCGCCCGCCTTGATCTCGGACACGAACCGGACGAGGGCGCGCCGGTCGTAGGACTCGGGGAACCCCTTGCGGTCCATGAGCCCGCGCTCGGACAGGACGGCGTTCGGGTACAGGAAGCTGTCGGTCGTCACCAGCTCCACGCTCGGGTGCTCCGGCCAGCGGGCCAGCAGCGTGCGCAGCAGCCGCGACGTCGTCGACTTGCCGACCGCGACGCTGCCCGCCACCCCGATGATGAACGGGGTGGGCGCCACCGCGCCGCCGAGGAACCCGCTGACGGTGTCGCGGAGCCGTCCGTCCCCGAGGAAGAACAGGTTGAGCAGGCGGGACAGCGGCAGGTAGACCTCCTCGACCTCGGTGATGTCGATCGGGTCCTTCAGGCCGCGCAGGGCCTGCAGCTCACCGGGCGTGAGCGGCAGCGGCGTGCTCTCCCGCAGGCCGCGCCAGGAGTCGCGGGAGAGTTCCACGTAGGGGCTCGGCACGCTGTCCCATCCGTCCGTCATGGCTGAACACTACGGGCCAGGCCCGCGGGTCACCGGGTTTTCACCGGCCGTTCACGCTAGCGGGCCGCGCCGCGCCGCCTGCGGGTAGGTCCCGGCGGGGACACCGAATAGAGTTGCCGCCATGTGCGGAATCGTGGGGTACGTAGGCGGCCGGCCGGCGCTCGACGTCGTCGTCGAGGGGCTGGCGAGGCTGGAGTACCGCGGCTACGACTCGGCCGGAGTGGCCGTGCTGGCCGACGGGAAGCTGGCGACGGCGAAGCGCGCGGGCAAGCTCGTGAACCTGCGGGGGGCGCTGGAGGAGGAGCCGCCGCCCGCCGGGACGCTCGGCATGGGGCACACCCGGTGGGCGACGCACGGCCCGCCGAACGACCGGAACGCGCACCCGCACGTCGACTGCACCGGCTCCGTCGCGGTGATCCACAACGGGATCATCGAGAACTTCGCCGAGCTGCGCGCCGAGCTGGAGGAGAGCGGGCACGGCCTCGCGTCCGACACCGACACCGAGGCCGTCGCGCACCTGCTGGAGGACGAGCTGAAGGCGGGCGGCGGCCTCGCCGACGCCATGCGCCGCGTCTGCCTGCGGCTGGAGGGCGCGTTCACGCTGGTCGCGGTGCACACCGGCAATCCCGACCTGGTCGTCGGGGCGCGCCGCAACTCGCCGCTCGTCGTCGGCACCGGGGACGGTGAGAACTTCCTCGCCAGCGACGTCGCCGCGTTCATCGCGCACACCCGGGACGCGATCGAGCTGGGCCAGGACCAGGTCGTCGAGCTGCGCGCCGAGGGCGTGACGGTCACCGACTTCGAGGGACGCCCCGCCGAGGTGAAGCACTACCACGTCGACTGGGACGTGTCCGCCGCCGAGAAGGGCGGCTACGACTACTTCATGCTCAAGGAGATCGCCGAGCAGCCGCGCGCGGTCGCCGACACGCTGCTCGGCCGGATCGGCTCCGACGGCCGGCTGCACCTGGACGAGATGCGCATCTCCGACCGGGAGCTCCGCGAGGTCGACAAGATCATCATCGTGGCGTGCGGCACGTCCTACCACGCGGGCCTGATCGCCAAGTACGCGATCGAGCACTGGGCCGGGCTGCCCTGCGAGGTGGAGCTGGCGAGCGAGTTCCGCTACCGCGACCCGATCCTGTCGCCGTCGACGCTGGTCATCGCGATCTCCCAGTCGGGCGAGACGATGGACGCGCTGATGGCCGTCCGGCACGCGCGCGAGCAGAAGGCCAAGCTGCTCGGCATCTGCAACGTCAACGGCTCCACGCTGCCGCGCGAGTGCGACGGCGTCCTCTACACGCACGCCGGGCCGGAGATCGCGGTCGCGTCCACCAAGGCGTTCCTCACGCAGCTCGTCGCCGTCTACCTCATCGCGCTGTACCTGGCGCAGGTGCGCGGCACCAAGTGGGGGGACGAGGTGTTCGCCATGGTGCAGCTCCTGGAGCGGATGCCGGAGAAGGTCGACAAGGTCCTGGAGACGATGGAGCCGGTCCGCGAGCTGGCCCGGTCGCTGGCGGGCGAGCACTGCGTGCTGTTCCTCGGCCGCCACGTGGGCTTCCCGGTCGCCCTGGAGGGCGCGCTGAAGCTCAAGGAGCTCGCCTACATGCACGCCGAGGGCTTCGCCGCCGGCGAGCTGAAGCACGGCCCGATCGCGCTCATCGAGGAGAACCTGCCGGTCGTCGTCGTGGTGCCGCCGCGCGCGCGGGACGTCCTGCACGACAAGATCGTGTCGAACATCCAGGAGATCAGGGCCCGCGGCGCCCGGACGATCGTCATCGCCGAGGAGGGCGACGAGTCGGTCGAGCCGTACGCGGACACGCTGATCCGCGTGCCGGCCGTTCCGACGCTGCTGCAACCGCTGGTGACGACCGTTCCGCTGCAGGTGTTCGCGTGCGAACTGGCCACCGCGAAGGGCCACGACGTCGACCAGCCCCGAAACCTCGCCAAATCCGTCACCGTCGAGTAAGCGAGGTCTTCCGGCGAGGAGCGGCTCCCACGAGATTGAGCAATTCTCGCGCCGTTGTGAGAATCTCAGTCCGGTGTAATTTGCAGTGCCAGTCTCGGTGCTGCTTTCAGCGCCGCTTTCGCCAATGCCGCCGCGGCCGCCTCAGCGCCGGTCGAAACGGCCGGCCTTGGCCGCCCGGGTGAACGCGCGCCATTCGGCCGGGCCGAAGGCGAGACGTGCGGAGACGTCCTCGGTGTCGCGTACGGATACGGTGCCGCCGTCCAGTCGGGCGACCTCGACACAGCCGTTGCTGGCGCCGCATCGGGTGCTCCTTCTCCACTGTCCGGGCGGTGTCGCGTGGAAACTCATTCCGGCTCCCTGCATGAAAGTTGCCTTGAACTCGGCCGCGCTGCCGGTGCGTCAAGCACACGGTAACAAGATCGCAAAAAACGCCTGATCACGAACGGGTGGCGCGGTACCCGTGTGACAGGCGCGGCGAGGAAGGCGCAGAGTTTCCGGTGGGGCGGCGAAGAGCCGGGTCGGTCGTGGAGACCCGGCTCGTTCGGCGTGGCCCCGCCCCGCCCTCGTGAGGCGGCGAAGGGGCTCAGCGGCGCGTCAGCGCCGCCTCATCGGCGCAGGTCGAATTCGCCCTTCTTGGCTCGTGCGAGGAAGTCCTGCCACGCTCCGTGCGAGAACGACAGGACCGGGCTGTGCGCGCCGTGCTTGGCGTCGCGCGCGCCGATGGAATGGGACGAACCGAACAGTGCGGCGATTTCGACGCACGTGTTACTCGCCCCGCAGTGGGCGCTTCTCCTCCATTGCGGAGCAGTAGTGGCGAAAGGGGACACTCGGTGCCTTTCACAAGGATTGAGCCCCTCCGCGGACCCGTCACCAGGCGTCTTTGGCCGCGGCGATGCGGCGCCGCGATTCGTCGGCGTCCAGCGCCTGGCCCGCCAGGCTTGAATAGGCGAGCCTGTACATATAGGTAACAGCCTCATCCGCAAAGTGGCTGATTGTCAGGGATTCCACGTGCACGATATCAGGGAAAAGGATGTCGTGCACAGGTGAGAATTCCAGAAGGATAAACGATTCGGCCAACACCGAGTGTGCGATCCCCAAGGGCAGGATCTGCACGCTCACGTTCGGCAGCTCGGTCATCCGGTACAGATGTTCGAGCTGCTCGCGCATGACCTTCTGGTCGCCGATCAGGCGCTGCAGAACCGCCTCGTCGAGCACCGCCGACAGTTCCAGCGGGCGCGGGCCGTCCAGCAGCCCGCGCCGCCGCATTCGCACGTCCAGCCGGCGTTCCAGTTCCTGCGGCGGCAGCGTGGCGAGGTCGCTCCAGCCCCCGATCACGTGCCGCGCGTAGTTCTCCGTCTGCAGCAGCCCGGGAAGGACGGTGCTGCCCCATTCCCTGGCGGCCGTCGCCTCGGACTCCAGGGCGATGAAATCCGCGAGCGGGCTCGGCAGGTCGCGGTACTCCTCCCACCAGCCTCGCTGTGCCGCGTCATGGGCCAGCGAGACCAGGTCCGCGTGCCGGGCGCCGTCGACCTCGTACAGCTCCAGCAGGCGCCGCACATCGTCGATCTTCGCGCCGGTCCGCGCGTTCTCGATGCGGCTGACCTTGGCGGTGGACCAGGTGAGCCGGTCGGCGACGTCGTCCCCGGTGAGACCCCTGCGCTCGCGCAGCCTCCGGAGCTCGGCGGCCAGCCGGCGCTGCCGGACGGAGGGACCTCGGGAAGTGCTCATGCTCGGGCCTCTCCAGTCCCGGCGGACTGATCTGGGCGCATTCTGCCGCACCGGGGTGCCGCAGTGCGAATACATCGGAGCGGATGAGGAAGATTCTACGGCCGATGATTCTTTTGCGCACATGACACCGAAACTTGCAGTGCAAGGTACAAATCGGATCTGCGGCGGGTTGTGCGGCGCATTCCCGTGGCACGCTGTGCAGGTGATCGACTTGGGGAGCCGGGCATGAGGTACGCGCACGAGGTCGGCAAGGTGCGGGCGGCGGAGGGCGCGCTGATGGCCAGGCTCCCGGAGGGCGCGCTCATGCAGCGCGCCGCCGCCGGCCTCGCCTCCGTCTGCGCCCGGCTCCTGCCCGCGGTCTACGGATCGCGGGTCGTCCTGCTCGCCGGCGGCGGCGACAACGGCGGCGACGCCCTCTACGCCGGGGCCCGGCTCGCCCGGCGCGGCGCCCGCGTGCACGCCGTCCAGGCCGGCTCCACGATCCACGAAGGCGGCCTGGCCGCCCTGCGTGCCGCCGGAGGGCGCCTCCTGCCGGACGGCGAGGAGGCCGCCATCGCCGGCGCCGACCTGGTCATCGACGGCCTCACCGGCATCGGCGGCACCGGCGGGCTCCGCGAACCGCACGCCCGCTACGCCGCGCTCGCCTCCGCGTCCGCCGCCCTCGTCGTCGCCTGCGACGTGCCGAGCGGCGTGGACGCGAGCACCGGACGCGTCGAGGGCGCCGCCGTCCACGCCGACGTCACCGTCACGTTCGGGACGCACAAGCCGGGCCTTCTCATCGACCCCGGCGCGTCCTACTGCGGAGTGGTCGAACTGGTCGACATCGGCCTCGGCCCCGACCTGCCCGACCCGGACGTCGTCGCGCCCCGCCCCGCGGACGTCCGGCCGCCCGAGCCGGGTTCCGAATCCGACAAGTACCGGCGCGGCGTCGTCGGCATCCTCGCGGGCGGGGACGCGTTCACGGGCGCGGCCATCCTGTGCACCGGGGGCGCGGTCCACGGCGGCGCGGGCATGGTCCGCTTCGCCTCCGTCGCGCACCCGGTGGAACTCGTCCGGCACCGCTGGCCGGAGGCCGTCACCACGGTCATCGAGCCCGGCCCGCAGGGCGCCGGGGTCCTGGAACGCATCGGGCAGGTCCAGGCGTGGGTCGTCGGCCCCGGCCTCGGCACCGGCGACGCCGCCGAGTCCCTGCTCGAAGCCGTCCTGACCACCGACCTGCCCGCGCTGGTGGACGCCGACGGGCTCACCGTCCTGTCCCGCCGCCGCGACCTGCTGAACCGCGCCGCCCCGACCGTCCTCACCCCGCACGCGGGCGAACTCTCCCGGCTGATCCCGACCGACCGCGCCGACATCGAGGCGGCCCGCCTGGACCACGCCCGCCGCGCCGCCGCCGAACTCGGGGCGACCGTCCTCCTCAAGGGGTCGACGACCCTGGTGGCGGAGGCGGACCGCCCCGTCCGCGTCAACCCGACCGGCACCCCCCGCCTGGCGACCGCCGGCACGGGGGACGTCCTGTCGGGCCTGATCGGCGCCCTCCTGGCCGGCGGCCTCCCCGCCTTGGACGCGGCCACGGCAGGCGCCTACATCCACGGCCTGGCCGCCCGCCTGGCCTCCGCCCCGGCACCCGGCGCGGAGGCGCCCATCAGCGCCTACGACGTCGTAGAGGCCCTCCCGGCCGCCTTCCGCGCCCTCGCCCACTGAGGGAACGGGCGCGCGGACCTCGGCCACCGCATTCGCCCGATGGGGGAAGGGGGCGTGAGCGCCTGACCGCCGAGGGCGATGCGATGGAGACCAGGGCCGGGCATTCGCGTCTTATCGGGCGTGGAGGGCTCGGCGGACGGGGGCGTCCCGCCCATGACCTGGCGATAACGCGCGGACATGGGGATCGGAGCGGCACACTTGGTGTCATGAAGGTTCCTGCGGAGGCGCGCGTAGACCTGGGCGCCATCGGCGACAACATCGGGGTGCTGCGCGAGCGGGCCGGGGGCGCCGAGGTCATGGCCATGGTGAAGGCCGAGGCGTACGGGCACGGGCTGGTGGAGGCGGCGCGGGCCGCGCTCGCCGGCGGGGCGTCCTGGCTCGGGGTCGCGAAACTGGCCGAGGCGCTGCGGCTGCGGGACGCCGGGCTCACCGTCCGGACGCTGGTGACGCTCGGCGTGCCGGGCGAGCCGTACGACGTGGCCGTCGCGCGGGACGTCGACCTGACCGTGGGCGCGGTCTGGCTGCTGGACGAGATCGTCCGGGCGGCGGAGCGGACCGGGCGGCAGGCCCGGGTGCACCTCAAGGCCGACACGGGCATGTCGCGGGGCGGCGTGAGCGGCGCCGAGTGGGAGGCGCTGGTCGACGCGGCGCTGAAGGCGGAGGCCGCCGGGCCGGTGCGGGTGGCCGGGGTCATGTCGCACTTCGCCTGCGCGGACGAGCCGGGCCACCCGTCGATCGCGGCGCAGCTCGGCGCGTTCACCGAGATGGTCGCCTACGCGGAGAAGGCGGGGGCGCGGTTCGAGGTCCGGCACCTGGCGAACTCGGCGGCGACGCTGACGCTTCCGGAGGCGCGGTTCGACCTCGTCCGGCCCGGGATCGCGACGTACGGGCTGACGCCGGTGCCGCGGCTCGGCACGTTCGGGCTGCGGCCCGCGATGACGCTCGTGGCGGACGCGGCGCTGGTCAAGCGGGTCCCGGCAGGTCGCGGAGTGTCATACGGTCACACGTACACCACGCGAGAGGCCACCAACCTGGCCGTGGTGCCCGTGGGGTACGGCGACGGGATCCCCAGGCACGGGTCCAACCTCCTGGAGGTCCTCGCGGGTGGGCGCCGCAGGACGATCGCCGGACGGGTCTGCATGGACCAGTTCGTCATCGACCTCGGCGACGACCGGTTGTCGGCGGGTGACGAGATCATCCTGTTCGGGCCGGGCGACCGGGGCGAGCCGACCGCGCAGGAATGGGCGGACGCCCTGGGCACGATCTCCTATGAGATCGTCACCCGCATCGGGTCCCGGGTGCCGAGGGCGTATCCGGGACGGGCCTTGTAGGGGGCACGTGCATGGAGAGCAGCAGCAGGCGGCGCCGGCTCGGCGTCGCCGGCGTCGTGGCCGGTGCGGGCGCGGCGGGGGTGGGCGCGGCCGTCGGGCTGAGGCACTTCGCCGTCGGCCGGGTGCGGCTGCGGCCCGATCCGGACGCGGGCGAGCCGTTCGGCGGGCTGCGCGGCCGGGAGCTGACCGTCCTGGCCGATGACGGTGTCCCGCTGCACGTGGAGGTCGACGGCCCCGACGACGCCCCCCTCACCCTCGTCTTCTGCCACGGCTACACCCTCAACCAGGACTCGTGGCACTACCAGCGCCGCGATCTGCAGGGCGCGCTGCGGATGGTGTTCTGGGACCAGCGCAGCCACGGCCGGTCCGGGCGCGGGGACCTGGAGCACGCGACGATCGAGCAGACCGGCGACGACCTGGTCGCGGTGCTGGCGGCGACGGTCGGCCCGGACGACCCCGTGGTGCTCGTCGGGCATTCCATGGGCGGGATGTCGATCATGGCGCTGGCCGACCGGCATCCGGAGCTGTTCGACCGGCAGGTCGTGGGCGTCGCGCTGGTCAACACGTCCTGCGGCGATCTGGCGGAGATGACGCTGGGGCTGCCGCTGGTGCTGGCCAAGGTCGTCCGGCCGCTGGCGCCCGGGACGCTGCGCGGCCTCGGCCGCCGCGCCGACCTCGTGGAGCGGGCCCGCGGGCTCGGCGCCGACCTCGCGTTCGTCGTCACCCGCAAGATGGCGTTCGCCGACAAGTACGTCAGCCCGTCCGTCGTCGACTTCCTGGAGCAGATGATCAGAGCGACGCCGATCGACGTGATCGCGGAGTTCTATCCGGCGCTGCTGGGCCACGACAAGGCCGGCTGCCTGGGCGTCCTCGGCAAGGTGCCCGCGGTGGTGCTGGTCGGCGGGCGGGACCGGCTGACCCCGCCCGAGCACGGCCGGCGCATCGCGGCGGCGCTGCCGGAGGCGGAACTGGTAGAGGTGGAGGTGGCCGGGCACGTGCTGCCGCTGGAGTATCCGGGGGTGGTGACCGGCGGCCTGCGGCGGCTGATCGCCCGGGTCCGGCGCAACCACGAGCAGGAGGAGGAGCGCACCGCGTGAACGCGATCACCGTCAACGTCCCGACCGCGGCGGACATGCACGAGTTGGGGCTGCGGCTCGCCGCCGTGCTCGGGGCGGGCGACCTGCTCGTGATGACCGGGCATCTCGGCGCGGGCAAGACGACCCTGACCCAGGGGATCGGCGAGGGCCTGAAGGTGCGGGGGCCGATCACCTCGCCGACGTTCGTTATCGCGCGGGTGCATCCCTCGCTCGCGGGCGGCCCGCCGCTGGTGCACGTGGACGCCTACCGGCTGGGCGGTTTCGCGGAACTGGACGATCTCGATCTCGACGCGTCCGTGGACGAATCGGTGACGATCGTGGAATGGGGAGAAGGGCTCGCGGAGGGCCTCGCGGACGACCGCCTGGAAGTGATCATTTCGCGCGGGGACGGGCCCGGTGAAGATCGTGAAGTAAGGATCGTCGGGGTCGGTCATCGCTGGTCCGACCTGGAACTCCGCGCCCGCTGAGGGCCCGCGGGCAACTTCGCCGTTTTTTGCCATCCAGGATGGACCACTTTACGGCTACATGTCGTACTCTTTGCCGGAACAAGCCTCACCTACGCGACATATCGATTTCCTCAACAGGAGTGGGAACCGGTGAGTGGTAGCCATCGCAGCGGTAGTGACCGCGACAGCTACCGCGGTTCGGGCGATGGCCAAGGGCCAGGCGGTGGTTACCGGCCGGACGGCGGTGGATACGGCACGGGCCGCGACGAGAACGAGCCGTACCCGGGCCGGGACCCAGGCGGCAGCACCTCGGCAACGAGCGGTTACGAGACCGGCAAGTACAGCACCGGCTCGTACGAGACCGGCAAGTACAGCACCGGTGCCTACGAGACCGGGACTGGCCAGACCGGTGCCTACGGGACCGGAACCGGCGGGACCGGTACTGGCGGGACCGGTACTGGCGGGACCGGGACCGGCGGTTATGAGACCGGCGGTTACGGATCGGGCGGCTACGCGTCCGGGCAATCGGGTAGCGGGCCCTACCAGAGGGACAGCGGCCCCTATCAGCGCGACTCCGGCCCGTACCAGCAGCCGGCGTCCGGCCAGTATCCGTCGGAGCCGGGCTCGTACCAGCGGGAGTCCGCTCCGTACCGGCGTGAGGCGAGCCCCTACCAGCGGGACGACGACCCCTACCAGCGCGACAGCGGGCCTTACCAGCGCGAGACCGGCCCGTACGAGGCCGCGAGCGGCGGCTACCGCTCCGCGAGCGGCGGATATGGGACCGACACCGGCGGCTACCGCACCGGCGAGGGCGGCCGCCGCACCGGGTCCGGCGGGTACCGGTCCGACACCGGCGGGTACCGGTCCGACCCTGGTGGGTACCGGTCCGACAGCGGTGGCTACCGGACCGGCAGCCACCGGGTGGCGCGCGGACGCGGCGGCGGGCGGCGCTGGGGCGTCATCCTCGGCGGCATCGTCGCCGGTATCGGCGTCTGCGTCCTCGCGGTGGTCGTCATCCTCGGCGGCGTCGGCGCGAGCGGCGACAAGGACGGCGGCGACATCGTCGGCAGCGGCGCCGCCGAGAGCTCCCCGACGGCCAAGGGCGAGCGGGCCCTCGTCCCCGACTCCTGCACGATCGTCGCCCAGGCCCTCGTCGACAGGCTCGCGCCCGGCTCCGAGCGCACCCAGGCCGACAACTACCAGAGCAACGAGCGGCAGAACCAGTGCGTGTGGGGCGCCTACGCGGGTGAGACCAAACGGCAGCTCACCGTCGAGCTGCGCGCGATCGCCGGCAGCTCCACCGAGACGCCCACCGACACCGCGACCGCGACGTTCACGTCCGAGCGCACCGCCGACGAGTCCGGCAAGGCGCTGCTGCCCGGCCAGAAGCTCACCGACAAGATCCGCCTCAAGGACGTCGGCGACGACGGGTACATCGTCTACAGCGTGGACGGCAAGCAGGGGGCCGGGGAGGCCGTCGGCAACGTGCGGCTGGTGAACGTCCTGATCACGATCCACTACTCGGGCTCCGACGACGGCGACCCGCTCTCGTCCAAGGCCGCGACCGACGGCACCACCGAGGTGGCGAAGGCCGTGGTCGAGGTCCTCAACCAGGGGTGAAACCGAACAAGCCGGGAGCCGAACCAGTTCCCCCCGCCTGACCGGTAGGCTTACAACCCGTGCTGGTCTTGGCTTTTGATACCGCGACCGCCGCGATCACCGTGGCGCTGTACGAGTGGATCCCGGGTGAGGGCGCCGTGCCGCGCGGCGTGGCCGAGGCCGTCGACCGTCGCAGGCATACCGAGCTGCTCACACCGTCCATCGCGCGGGTGATGGCGGAGGCCGGTGCCGCGCCGGACGACCTGAGCGCGATCGCCGTGGGCGTCGGTCCCGGCCCGTACACGGGGCTGCGCGTCGGGCTCGTCACCGCCCGCTCCATGGGCGAGGTCCTGAGCGTCCCCGTACACGGTGTCTGCACGCTCGACATCATCGCCTGGGCCACCGGCAGGGACGAGCCGTTCGTCGTCGCCACCGATGCCCGCCGCAAGGAGGTCTACTGGGCGCGGTACGACTCGGCCCGCGCGCGCGCCACCGAGCCCGCAGTGGGCCCACCGTCGGACGTCCCGCAAGGGCTGCCCGTCGTCGGTGAGGGCGGGGCCCTCTACCCGGAGATCCTCGGCGACTCCGGCCACGAACCCCTGCTGCCGAGCGCCGCCGCCCTCGCGGAGCTGACCGTCTCCCGCCTGGCGGGCCTGAAGGTCCCCGAGCTCCTCCCACCGGAGCCGCTCTACCTGCGCAGGCCGGACGCCAAGGAGCCCGGCCCCCGCAAGAAGGTGACTCCGGCATGACCGGTGTCGCCCTGCGTCCCATGACGGACGAGGATCTCCCGGCCGTCCACCGCCTGGAACGGGCCCTGTTCCCCGAGGACGCCTGGAGCGAGGAGATGCTCCGCGGCGAGCTCGCCGAGCAGCCCCGCACCCGGCACTACGTCGTCGCGGAGGAGCCGGACGGTGAGATCGTCGGCTACGCGGGCCTCGCGGCGGCGGGCGGGCAGGCCGACGTGCAGACCATCGGGGTCCGCGCCGACCGGCGCAAGAGCGGCGTCGGCGCGGCGCTGCTCACGGCGCTGCTGAACGAGGCCGTCCACCGCAACAGCGAGGCGGTGTTCCTGGAGGTCCGTGCCGACAACGACGCCGCGCACCGCCTGTACGAGCGGTTCGGCTTCGTCAGGGTCGGCCTCCGCAAGCGCTACTACCAGCCCTCCGACGTGGACGCGATCGTGATGAGCCGCCCGCTCACCCGCCGTCCGGCCATGGGCTTCAACCGGGAGACGTAATGATTCGGGACGAGCCGCTCGTGCTCGGGATCGAGACCTCGTGCGACGAGACAGGGGTCGGGATCGTGCGCGGACACACGCTGCTGGCGGACGCCATCGCCTCCAGCGTCGACCAGCACGCCCGGTTCGGCGGCGTCGTGCCGGAGGTCGCCTCGCGCGCGCACCTGGAGGCGATGGGGCCGACCATCGAACGCGCGCTCGCGGACGCCGGCGTGTCCTTCGCCAACGTGGACGCGTTCGCCGTCACCGCCGGCCCCGGCCTGCCGGGCGCGCTGATGGTCGGCGTCGCCGCCGCCAAGGCGTACGCGCTGTCCCTCGGCAGACCCCTCTACGGCGTCAACCATCTGGCCGCGCACGTGTGCGTCGACCAGCTCGAACACGGCCCGCTGCCCAAGCCGTGCGTGGCGCTGCTGGTGTCGGGCGGCCACTCCTCGATCCTGCTCGTCCCGGACGTGGCGGGCGACGTCCGCGCGCTCGGCAGCACGGTGGACGACGCGGCCGGCGAGGCGTTCGACAAGGTCGCGCGGGTCCTCGACCTCGGCTTCCCCGGCGGCCCGGTCATCGACCGCCTGGCCCGCGAGGGCGACCCCGCCGCGATCGCGTTCCCGCGCGGCAAGTACAACGACGGCACCTACGACTTCTCGTTCTCCGGCCTGAAGACGGCGGTGGCCCGCTGGGTGGAGGCCAAGGAGCGGGCCGGCGAGCCCGTCCCCGTCTCCGACGTGTCCGCGTCCTTCCAGGAGGCCGTCGTCGACGTCCTGACACGGAAGGCGCTGAAGGTCTGCAAGGACAACGGCGTTCACGACCTGCTCATCGGCGGCGGCGTCGCGGCGAACTCCCGCCTCCGGGCCCTCGCCGCCGAACGCTGCGAAGCGGCGGGCGTCCGCCTGCGCGTCCCCCGCCCGAAGCTCTGCACCGACAACGGCGCGATGGTCGCCGCCCTGGGCTCGGAGCTGGTCGCCACCGGCCGCCCCCCGTCCGACCTGGAACTACCGGCGGACTCCAGCCTCCCCATCGAGACCATCACCCTCTAACCCGCACCCTCTGGCCGCACCCTCTGGCCGCCCACGCCAGGCGCCGCCGCCGGGTACGTCAGCACTCCGCCAGGAGAGCGGCCAGGTAGTCCTCGTAGAGGGGGACCACGGCCTCGTCCATCGTGGTGTCCGGGTTCTCCGGGAGCAGGTCCAGGAGGCAGCGGACGTCCCAGTACGGGTCGTGGGCGTGGCCGCCGGAGACCTGGTCGAAGACGGACAGGAAGCGGTCGGCGACGGACGTGCCGTAGTGGAGCGCCAGGCCGCGGCGCATACGGGCGATGTCGACGGCGACGGGGCCGGACGAGGCGTCCGACCAGTCGACGACGCCGGTGAGCTTGCCGTAGGACCACAGCGTGTTGTCGGCGTGGTAGTCGCGGTGGATGAAGCGGGCCCGCGCCTCGGGGGCGGGCCGGGCGGCGACCTCGTAGGCGCGCTCCCACAGGGCGGGGCGGAGCGCGTGCTTGGGCGGGCGCCGCAGGTCGAGCCGGTTGTAGGGGACGTACGGGGGCATCGTGGACGCGCCGTTCAGCCCGTGTACCGCCAGCAGCGCGGCGGCCAGCTGGATGAGGTATTCGGGCAGGTCGTCGGGGGACGGCCGGGGCGGGTGCCCGGGGAGCCGGGTGATGAGCAGGGCCGGGACGTCGCAGTAGGCCCCGGCGGGGTCGGCGGCGACGAGGGCCGGGGTGGGGAGTTCGCAGCCGGCGAGGAGCGCGAGCGCGGCGATCTCCCGTTCGGGGGAGAAGTCGGCGTTGCCGCGCACCGGGTCGCGGCGCGTCCAGCGGCGCAGGACGAGCCGGTGGGCGCTGCCGGAGCCGCTCTCCACGAGCAGGGCGTGGTTGGCGTGCGCGGTGCCGCCGGCGAGCGGCCGCACCATGCGGACCTCGGCGCCCTTGCCGAGGCACTCCTCGACCCAGCGCAGGGTCGGGTGGCCGGGTGGGGCGCCGGTCGGCAGGCAGGGAGCCGGTGTGCGAGTCACCTGATCCATGAAAACGGATTCCGAAGGGTATTGGGAGTGATTTTACGAAGACGGAAAGTAACAGAACGCACGTCAGCGGGGCGACTGGCCGGAACCCTTTCGGTCGCCACGGCCGTTTGCCGGACAAACGCCGCGGATTCCGTTGAGTATCCGTACGCGCCCGGGCGGGGCCGCGAGCAGGCCCCGCCCGGATTCTCGCTCGGCGTCCGGCCGCCCTCGCGGAGGGCGACCCCGCCCCCCGCGAGGGCGGCGGGAAGCCGCCCCCCGCCGTGTTCAGGACGGTGGTCAGTCCTTGGGGTCGCGGCGGGGGCGCAGCAGCGCCTCGGCCAGGGCGAGCATCGTCTCCTCCAGCGTGGACAGCCGCTTCAGCACGTCCTCGTGTACCGCGTTGACCTGCTTGGAGACCTCGTCGTGGACGCCCTCGACCTTGCGGCCGACCTCGTCCTCGACGTGCAGGAAGCGCTTGGCGAACTCGGCCTGCGCGGCGTCGGCGCGCCGCCCGGCCTCGTCCTGCATGCCCTCCACGCGCCGCGCGAACTCGGCCTGGACGCCGCCGACCTGCCGCGCGACGTCCTCCTGCATGTTGCCGACCTGCTTGACGACGTCGTCGTGGATGCCGCCGACCTGCCGGGTGACGTCCTCGTGGATGTCGCCGATCCGCTTGCCGAAGTCGTCGTGCACGCCGCTGACCTGGCGCGCCACCTCGGTGTGCACGGACTCGACCTGCTTGGCGACGTCGGCGTGCACCGACTCGACGCGGCGGGACACGAGGTCGACCTGCGCGGTGAACTCCTCCAGCGCGCCGTCGACCCGCTTGGCGACCTCCTCGTGGATGTTCTCGATGCGCTTGCGGACGTCGTCGTGCACGTCCTCGAACCGGCGGGAGAACTCGTCCATCCGCTTGGCGACGTCGCTGTAGGCGGTCTCGGCGATCTGCGACATGGTCGCCTTGACCTCGTCGCGGTCCGGCCGGGCGCGCAGCTCCTCGATCAGCGGGTCGACCGCCTCGGCGAGGTGCTTCTCCAGCGCGTCGAACCGGTCGCCGTACTCGGCCGCGGGACGCTCGGCGAGGTCGCGCAGCGTGCGGTGCAGCTCGGCGATCTCCAGCGTGGCGGGGAGCCGGCCGATCCGCTCGCCGACCCCGTCGATGCGGCCGTCAAGGCTCTCGAACCGTCCGTCCACGCCCTCCAGCTTGCCGGACAGCCCTTCGAGCCGGCCGTCGACGCCGTCCAGCCGCCCGTCCAGCCCGTCGAGCCGGCCGCCGACGCCCTCGACCCGGCCGCTGACCGCCTCCAGGCCCTGCTCCATCCGCTCGGCCATCTCGCCGAGCGCCTGATCGACCCGCGCCGTGACCCCGTTGATCGAATGCTCGAGCCGCTCGGAGCGGTGGCCCAGCTCCGCGAGCGACTTGTCCAGCCGGTTGAAGCGGACGGACGCGGCCTCCATGCTGCCCTGGAGCTTGTCCAGCCGCTTGGTCATCTCGTCCATGCGCTGCGACGCCTGCTGCGTGGCGTCGGTGATCTGCTGCGCCGAGTCGAGGACGGCCTGGATCCGGGTCAGGCCCTCGTCGACGTTCTCCGCGACGACGCCGACGTCGGCCCACAGCGCGGGCAGCTCGGCGACGGGCTTGACCCGCTCGCCGAACGACTCGATGTGCTCGGCCAGTCCTTCGGCCCATTCCGGGGGCTTGCCGGACAGTTCGTCGACCTGCCCGCGGACGCTCTCGATCTGCCCGGTCAGCCCGCTGAGCTCCCGCTCGCGGACCTCGCGGAGCAGCCACTCCATGCCTTCCAGCCGCTGCCGAATCTCGTCGAGGACCTGACCCTGTGAGCGCTGTTCGTAGACGTGGTCCTGCGCCGCACGGGCGAGCAACTCCCGCATCCGATCCGAGACCGGTTGACCCCCCGTCTGCAGGAAGTTGTGATTCGTTTCCACCCGATGCTCCTTCGTGTGCCGGCGCGACGAAATGACGCACGGCAAATGAATCTCTGAGGTGGCCACTGTAGTGCGTGTGAGGGGCCGCTAAAACGGGTAGCAGAGAAGATTGCGAGTTCTGCGGAATGCGCCTGTTATCCGGCTGGGGTGAATAGCGAGAAATAGCCGGGCGCAGGGCTATTTTCCGCTTCGCGGCAAGCGCGGTGATCGTGGGGATGTGGACGGTGCTGGGCGGTGGGGCGCGGTGGTGCGCTGTCCGTACATCTCGTCCAACATCCGCAGTTCCCGAACCGCCGGTGGTCGCCGGCGACCGGCCCGCGGCTGCGGGAACGCGAACCCGTCCGGCGGGCGCGGGCCCTATTTCGGAGGGTATTTCATGGCGCCGAAGTCCCGGCCGCTGAACCTGCCTTGGCGTTTTCGGGTGCGTTGGTCTCGGCACGCCGATTTCCGGGCGGCGCCGCGCCCTTGCCGGGCGCCCGCAATCCCTGGTGAACGCGATGCCGCAAAACGCCGATGATTTGCACCGCCGTGGCGCGTCGCCCGGCCCGGCTTGGTGTTGCCCGGCGGCCGGAAGATCTTTGGGCACGGTTGCCGGCGGGCGCCCGCTTTGCGCGGGTCCGGGGCCTGGTCCGGCGGGTCCGTCAAGCCGTGGGGACGGGGCGGACGAGGAGGGCGACCGGGTCGCGGCCGACCCGCGTCACCACCAGCGTCAGCTCCGCGCCGCCCCGGCCCGCCCGCCGTCCGCCGAAGCCGAGGTCGCGCCGCAGCCGGTCGACGTCGACGGCCGAGCCGCGCTTCTTGACGGTCAGCACGCCGACCTCGCGGCGCCGCAACTCCGCTCGCAGCCGCTTCACGGAGAACGGCAGCACGTCCTCGACCTCGTACGCGGACGCGAACGGTGTCGGGCACAGCCGATCGGACGTGATGTACGCGATGTGCTCGTCCGCGAGCCCGCCGCCGACCAGCCCTGCGACCTCACCCACCAGATGGGCGCGGATCACCGCTCCGTCGGGCTCGTACAGGTAACGACCCCACGCGCGCACTTCCGGGACGTCCAGCCCATGCGGGGTCAGCGTCCAGACCTCCGGGTCGGTGTCGGACGAGAACTCGGTGTCGGACGAGAGCAGCGTGGCCCGGCGCCCCACGTCCCCTGCGAGCGACCCCAGCCAGAGCGCGGCCTCTTTGACGTCGCCGTGGACCGACACCCACTCGGCCTCCGCGCCGTCCGGGACGGCCTCATGCGGAATGCCGGGCGCCACTTTGACGCAAGCGCCGGGCACCTTCCCCGCCATATCCAGGACGACGTTGAGCGGCGGTTCATAAGAGCGGGGATCGAAGACCCTGCCGCGCGCGGTACGACGCCCCGGGTCGGCGAACACGGCGTCGTAACCGTCCACCGTGACTTTGGTCGCATCGCCAACGCGTATGGGAGCGTCCAGCCCGAAGACGGTCACGTTCGCCTGCGCCACCTCGGCGGTCAACGGGTCGAGTTCGACGCCCTCCCCGGAGAGGCCCGCGTGCCCCCGTGCGATGAGGTCGGCCCCTATCCCGCACCCCAGTTCCAGCACGCGCGCGCCGTCCAGCCGGGTGGCGAACCGCTGTGCACGATGCGCCGCCACGCTCGCCCGGGTCGACTGCTCAAGACCGGCCTGCGTGAAGTACATGCGGTCGGCGTCCTGCCCGAACTTGGCCCGCGCCCGTGCACGGAGCCGCACCTCCGTGAGCGCCGCCGCGACGAGCGCGGGATCGTGCCGTTCGCGCAGCCGCGTCGCCGTCGCGAGCAGGGCGTCCTCGCGCACGTCCGCGGCGGCCACCTCGTCGAGGAGTGCCTGGCCCGGCGTGGTGCGCAGGGCGCGGAACGACGCGATGTCCATGGGGCGAAGTTAGCGGTCGGTGAACACTGCCCGGTGCGCCCGTGTCCGTGTTGACGGGCTCCCGGGCACGGAATAGTCTCCATGACTGGCACTCTCGTAGCGAGAGTGCCAACACAGCGACGAAGGTCGGTCTGGCACCCGCGACGGCAGGCCGGTCCAGGGTCGCCTCTTCTGTCACATGTGCTGGCCGGTCATCCGTGGCCGGCCGAGGACCAATCGAAGGGGAGGTCAGATCGTGACGACCGCCACCAAGGTTGTTCTCAAGCCGCTTGAGGACCGTATCGTCGTCCAGCCGCTTGAGGCCGAGACCACCACCGCGTCGGGTCTGGTTATCCCGGACACCGCGAAGGAGAAGCCCCAGGAGGGCACCGTCATCGCGGTGGGCCCGGGCCGTGTCGACGACAAGGGCGAGCGCGTCCCGGTCGACGTCAAGGTCGGCGAGGTCGTGCTCTACAGCAAGTACGGCGGCACCGAGGTCAAGTACAACAACGAGGAGTACCTCGTCCTCTCGGCCCGCGACGTGCTCGCGGTCATCGAGAAGTAATCACCGAGACGTGATGCACCCGCCCCGGTCGGCGCCGCCTTCGGCGGGGCGGCCGGGGCGGATCGCGTAAAGAGGAGTATCCGCATGGCGAAGATCCTGGAGTTCGAGGAGGACGCTCGCCGGGCTCTTGAGCGCGGCGTCAACGCTCTCGCGGACGCCGTCAAGGTGACGATCGGCCCGCGCGGCCGCAACGTCGTCATCGACAAGAAGTTCGGTGCGCCGACGATCACCAACGACGGTGTCACCATCGCCCGCGAGGTGGAGCTGGAGGACCCCTACGAGAACCTCGGGGCCCAGCTCGCCAAGGAAGTGGCGACGAAGACCAACGACATCGCGGGCGACGGCACCACCACGGCGACCGTCCTCGCGCAGGCGCTGGTCCGGGAGGGCACCCGCAACGTGGCGGCCGGCGCGTCCCCGCTCGCGCTGAAGCGCGGCATCGACGCGGCCGCCCAGTACGTGTCCGACCAGCTGCTGAAGTCGGCCCGCGAGGTCGAGGAGAAGAGCGAGATCGCGCACGTCGCGACCATCTCCGCGCAGGACGCGCAGATCGGCGAGCTGATCGCCGAGGCGTTCGAGAAGGTCGGCAAGGACGGCGTCATCACCGTCGAGGAGGCCCACACCATGGGCCTCGAGCTGGAGTTCACCGAGGGCCTCCAGTTCGACAAGGGCTACCTGTCGCCGCACATGGTCACCGACCACGAGCGCATGGAGGCCGTCCTGGAGGACGCCTACGTGCTCATCGTGGACGGCAAGATCTCCAACGTGCAGGAGTTCCTGCCGCTGGCCGAGAAGGTCGCGCAGACCAAGAAGCCGCTGCTCGTGGTGGCCGAGGACGTCGAGGGCGAGGCCCTGGCGCTGCTGGTCGCCAACAAGATCCGCGGGACGTTCACGTCCGTCGCGGTGAAGGCGCCCGGCTTCGGCGACCGCCGCAAGGCGATGCTCGGCGACATGGCCACCCTCACCGGCGGCCAGGTCGTCAGCGAGGCCATCGGCCTGAAGCTCGACTCCATCGGGCTGGAGGACCTCGGCCGCGCCCGCCGCATCACCGTCACCAAGGACGCCACCACCGTCGTCGACGGTGAGGGCTCCGCGGACGAGATCACCGCGCGGGTCAACCAGATCAAGGTCGAGATCGAGAACTCCGACTCCGACTGGGACCGCGAGAAGCTGCAGGAGCGCCTGGCCAAGCTGGCCGGCGGGGTCTGCGTGCTGCGCGTCGGCGCCGCCACCGAGGTGGAGCTGAAGGAGAAGAAGCACCGCCTGGAGGACGCCATCTCGGCGACCCGCGCGGCCATCGAGGAGGGCATCGTCTCCGGCGGCGGCAGCGCGCTGGTGCACGTCGCCAAGGAGGGCTTCGACACGCTCGGGCTGTCCGGCGACGAGGCCACCGGTGCCGAGGCCGTCCGCCGCGCGCTGGCCGAGCCGCTGCGCTGGATCTCCGAGAACGCCGGCCAGGAGGGCTACGTCGTCGTCTCCAAGGTGCAGGCGCTGCAGGCCGGGCACGGCTACAACGCCGCGACCGACGAGTACGGCGACCTGATCGCCCAGGGCGTCATCGACCCGGTGAAGGTCACCCGTTCGGCGGTCACCAACGCCGCCTCGATCGCGGGCATGCTGCTCACCACCGAGGTGCTCGTCGTCGACAAGCCGGAGGAAGAGGAGCCGGCCGCCGGCGGTCACGGGCACGGCCACGGGCACGGCCACTGAGCCGTCCGGAAGCCGCACCGACAGACCCCCGTCCGTTCCGGGCGGGGGTTTTGTCTTTTATCGGGTAAAGGGCTGTTTGTCGCTCAATGGGGCATTGAACATTTCGTGACACCGGGCAGCGGAATGAACGCAGGGTGTAGTATTACCAGGTTCGTTCCAGCACTGTGACCATTCCGTTGTCAACGACGGGGCAGACACGCCCGGCGGTGCTGGGCATCATGCAAGGCGTGACCGAGGGATGCTTCGCCGGGACCATGACCGCGCGCGCTGCCGAACCCTCGGGAGGGCATTCCCCTCCACCGCCCCGCGATACCGGCCGCGCGGCGCGGGCGCTGCGCGCGGCGGACGCGGGCGACGGCGACCTCAAGGAGCTGACGAACCTCGCCGTCCAGGGCGACCCGGGCGCCATCGAGGTCCTCATCGCCGAGGTGCGCCCGATGATCGTCCGGTACTGCCGGGCCCGGCTCGGCCGCGTCTCCGGGCAGTACCACATCGCCGACGACGTGGCCCAGGAGGTCTGCATCGCCGTCCTGTCGGCCCTGCCCCGCTACCGGGACATGGGCCGCCCCTTCGCCTCCTTCGTGTTCGGCATCGCCGCGCACAAGATCGCCGACGCGCTGCGCAGCGCGGTGCGCGCCGCCGTCCCCACCGAGGACCTGCCGGACGGCCCCGACGACGGTCCGGGGCCCGAGGAGACGGTGGTCCGCTACATCGAGGCGCAGCGCGCCCGCGACCTGCTCACCCGGCTGCCCGAGCACCAGCGCGAACTGGTCCTGCTGCGCGTCGTCGCGGGCCTGTCGGCCGAGGAGACCGGCAACGTGCTCGGCATGTCCGCGGGCGCGGTCCGGGTCGCGCAGCACCGGGCCCTGACCCGGCTGCGGGCGATGGCCAGAGAGGAGTCGATCGCTTGACGGAGCGAGGCCCCCGCACCGGCATCGGGGGCACCCCGAATCCGGCCGACCCCTCGCACCCCGGTGATGCCCCGGCCCCACCCCCCTCACCCCGCCCCCCCTCAGCCCGGCCACCGACCGTCGTCCCACCCACGGTCGCTTCGTCGGTCGTCGTTTCGCCGACCGTCGACCTGTCCGCCGTTCGCGGCACCGATGCCCTGGTCGAGGCGCTGGCGGCGCGGTGCGCGGCCGGGCCGGTGCGGCCGGCCGACGACACCGACCCGGCGGTGCGGCTGCTGCACGCGCTGATCACCGACGTGGACGACCAGACCGCGGACCCCGCCCCGCCGGCCCCGTCCGGCCCCGGCCCGCGCCGCCGCGGGTCGCGCACCATCGTCGCGCTCGGCGTGGCCGGCGCCGTCCTCGCCAGCACTGGCGTCGCGGCCGCGGGCGGCGGCGTCACCGGCCACCCCTCCGCCGCCCCGGCCCCGAGACCGTCGGGGATCACGGAGCAGGCCGCCCAGCCCGCCGCCGACGACGTCGAGGCCGCGACGCACGACCGCGCCCGGCCCCCCGTCCGCCCGGCGCCGGAACCGGTCACGGCCCGCAAACCGTCCCGCGATCCGGAGCGCGCGGACATCGAACGCCTCAAGCGGCGCTTGGAGCACTTGTTCCCGCCCCGGCACCACCGCGGCCGCCCGGACGGCCCCGCCATGACCACGAAGTCGGCCCCGGCCCCCCGCCCGGAGGCCGCCGAGCCCGGCGCGGCCCCACCCGACGCCGCCTCACCCGAAGAGGCCCTCCGCCGCCTGGACGCCCTGCGCCGCGAAGCCGAAAAACGAGCCCGCACCTACCAGGAACCCCGCTGGGACGACTGACGCCCGCGGCCGCACGAGCGCCGTGGCGGGCGGGTGCGGCGGGCTAGGTCTCGTCGTGGCCCTCTTCGCTGTCGATCACGCCGTCGACATAGCCGCGGGCGTACTCCCAGCTGACGTAGTCGACGGGGTCGGGGGAGAGGGCGGGTTCGTGGACGCGGGGCAGGCCCGCGTCCAGCAGGTGGCGCAGGTTGCCGTGCAGCAGCTCCCAGTCGATGTAGTGGAGCTTGCCGCAGTCGCCGCAGTCGACGGTGAGGCCGCGCACGCCGAGCGGTTCCAGCAGCGCGCGGAAGACCTCCAGGTCGGCGAGGTCGGCCAGCACGTCCTCCCGCTCCGTCACGCTGAGCGGAGCGGTCTCGTCGCCGGGGTCGCCGAGCGCCGCCGCGGGATCCTCCGGGTCTCCGGCGAACGGGTCGAGCGGAGCGTCGTCGTGCACACCACCACGCTACTGCCGGACGGACCGAAAGGTGCACCCCCCGCGCTTCTCCGTGCGCGAACAATCGCGCTGCGTGCACGTTCGCCGGGAATGCGGGAGACCGTCCCCGATGTTTTTCGATGTCACGAAGACCACGTGCCCGCCGTCCGCAAGAGCCGGTCCCGGCATGGCCGGACGCCCTACCATGGGAACAGGGTCCCGCGTGACCTGGCCCGATGCCGCCACCATTACGGGAAGGTTGTCATGAACCCCGCCGCCGAGCCCGAGAAGTTCCTCCCCCAGGGCCTGACCTTCGACGACGTGCTCCTGCTCCCCGGGTACTCCGACCTGCAGCCGGGCGAGGCCGACACCACGACCCGGCTCACCCGCCGGATCTCGCTGCGCATCCCGCTCGTCTCGGCGGCCATGGACACGGTGACCGAGGCGCGGACGGCGATCGCGATGGCGCGCCAGGGCGGTATCGGCGTCCTGCACCGCAACATGTCGATCGAGGACCAGGCCGAGGAGGCCGACCGGGTCAAGCGGTCCGAGTCCGGGATGATCACGAACCCGATCACCTGCCTGCCGGACGCGACCCTCGCCGACGTCGAGGAGCTCTGCGCGCGCTACCGGATCTCCGGTGTACCGGTCACCGATGTGCGGGGCGTGCTGGTCGGCATCGTGACCAACCGCGACATGCGCTTCGAGTCGGACCTGTCCCGTTCGGTCCGCGAGGTCATGACGCCGATGCCGCTGGTGACGGCGCCGGTCGGCGTGTCGCGGGACGAGGCGTTCCGGCTGCTGGCGGGCAACAAGGTCGAGAAGCTCCCGCTCGTGGACGCCGACGGCCGGCTCAAGGGCCTCATCACCACCAAGGACTTCACCAAGAGCGAGCAGTACCCGGACGCGACCAAGGACGCCGACGGCCGGCTGCTCGTCGCCGCGGCCGTCGGGGTCGGCGAGGACGCGGTCCGCCGCGCCAAGGCCCTCATCGAGGCCGGTACCGACGTCGTCATCGTGGACACCGCGCACGGCCACTCCAAGGGCGTCGCCGACACGATCGCCACGATCAAGGGCAACTCGGGCGTCGAGGTCATCGGCGGCAACATCGCCACCAAGGCCGGCGCACAGGTCCTGGTCGACGCGGGCGCCGATGCGGTCAAGGTCGGCGTCGGCCCCGGCTCGATCTGTACGACCCGCATCGTCGCCGGCGTCGGCGTCCCGCAGATCACCGCGATCTCCGAGGCGGCCCGTGCGGCGAAGGCGGCCGGCGTCCCGGTGATCGGGGACGGCGGCCTGCAGTACTCCGGCGACATCGCCAAGGCCCTGGTCGCGGGTGCCGACACCGTGATGCTCGGCAGCCTGCTCGCCGGCGTCGAGGAGTCCCCGGGCGAGCTGATCTTCGTCCACGGCAAGCAGTACAAGTCGTACCGGGGGATGGGCTCGCTCGGCGCGATGCGCAACCGCGAGCGCGGCGCGTCCTACTCCAAGGACCGCTACGCGCAGGCCGACGTCAGCGCCGAGGAGAAGCTGATCCCCGAGGGCGTCGAGGGCCAGGTGCCCTACCGCGGCCCGCTCGCCAACGTCGCGCACCAGCTCGTCGGCGGTCTGCACCAGTCCATGTGGTACGCGGGCACCCGCACGGTCCCCGAGCTGCAGGAGCGCGGCCAGCTCATGCGCATCAGCGCCGCCGGCCTCCGCGAGAGCCACCCTCACGACATCCAGATGACCGTCGAGGCCCCCAACTACCAGGGCCGCTGACCCCACGACCGACAGACCTGCCCCGCCCCGCCCGGACGCGCCCCGCCCCGCCCCGTCGCGCCCTGCCCCGGCCCATGCTGATCATGCCTTTCCGGGGCGGCGGCGTCTGGGCGGATCTCGGTCGTGTCGCGGCCTGACGTAAGCTCTTCGGGGCTTGTTCCCGCGGTCGGCGGGAACGGTGATCAGGCGATGACCGGCACGGCGCCGGGGCGAGGAAGAGGGGCGCAGTGGCTGCTGAGGTGGAGATCGGCCGGGGCAAGAGCGGCCGCCGGGCGTACGCCTTCGACGACATCGGCATCGTGCCGTCCCGCCGGACGCGCGATCCCGAGGAGGTCAGCGTCGCCTGGCAGATCGACGCCTACCGGTTCGAGATGCCGCTCGTCGTCGCGCCGATGGACAGCGTCGTCAGTCCCGCCACCGCGATCGCCGTCGGGCGGCTCGGCGGGCTCGCCGTCCTCGACCTCGAAGGGCTCTGGACGCGGTACGAGGACCCTGGGCCGCTGCTCGCCGAGATCGCCTCGCTGGACGACGTGCGCGCCACCCAGCGGCTCCAGGAGATCTACACCGAGCCGATCAAGGACGAGCTGATCGGCCGCCGGATCGCCGAGGTCCGGGACGCGGGCGTCACCGTCGCCGCGCGGCTGTCGCCGCAGCGCACCGCCCAGTTCCACAAGGCCGTCATCGACGCGGGCGTCGACCTGTTCGTCATCCGCGGGACGACCGTGTCCGCCGAGCACGTGTCGGGACGGGCCGAGCCGCTGAACCTCAAGCAGTTCATCTACGACCTCGACGTCCCCGTGATCGTCGGCGGCTGCTCCACCTACACGGCCGCGCTGCACCTGATGCGGACCGGCGCCGCCGGTGTGCTGGTCGGGTTCGGCGGCGGCTCCGGGCACACCACGCGGACCGTCCTCGGCGTCGCCGTCCCCATGGCCACCGCGGTCGCGGACGTCGCCGCCGCCCGCCGCGACTACATGGACGAGTCCGGCGGCCGGTACGTCCACGTCATCGCCGACGGCGGCATGGTCAACAGCGGCGACATCGCCAAGGCGTTCGCGTGCGGTTCCGACGCGGTGATGGTTGGCTCCCCGTTCGCCCGCTCCACCGAGGCGCCGGGGCGCGGCTACCACTGGGGCAGCGAGGCGCACCACGGCGACGTCCCGCGCGGCACCCGCCTCGAACTCGGGACGATCGGGACGATGGAGCAGATCCTGTACGGCCCGTCCCATGTCGCGGACGGCTCCATGAACCTGATCGGGGCCCTGCGCCGCGCGATGGCGACCTCCGGTTACACGGAGTTGAAGGAGTTCCAGAGGGTACAGGTCGTGGTGGCTCCGCGCCGGTCCACCGACTGAGAGGGAACCCACGCTCGTTGGTGAAATTTCCGGGGTGGGCCTGTCCTTACTCTTGGGTAGGTACTGCTCGGAAACCGAACGCTGTGGGGGGATACGCGATGACGGCATCACCGGTGACCGGCCTTGGAAGCTCCCGTCTCGGGCCGGCCGAGCGGGCCGCGGCACTCGACCGTATGGCCCGCGAGGAGTTCGACGTCGTCGTGGTCGGCGGCGGCATCGTCGGGGCGGGCGCGGCGCTGGACGCGGCCACCCGGGGGCTGTCGGTCGCGGTGGTCGAGGCCCGCGACTTCGCGTCCGGGACGTCGTCGCGCTCGTCCAAGCTGATCCACGGCGGGCTGCGCTACCTGGAGCAGTACAACTTCGACCTCGTCCGGGAGGCGCTGACCGAGCGCAGCCTGCTGCTGCAGCAGATCGCGCCGCACCTGGTGCGGCCCGTCCCGTTCCTGCTGCCGACCACGCACCGCGTGTGGGAGCGCGCGTACCTCGGCGCGGGCGTGGCGCTCTACGACGTGCTGTCCTTCCAGATGGGCAGCACCCGCGGCGTCCCGCACCACCGGCACCTGACGCGGCGCGGCGCGCTGCGGCTCGCGCCGTCCCTGCGCAAGGACTCCTTCACCGGCGCGATCCAGTACTGGGACGCGCAGGTCGACGACGCCCGCTTCGTGATGACGGCGCTGCGGACGGCCGCGCAGTACGGTGCGCAGGTCGCGTCCCGGACGCAGTGCGTCGGCTTCCTGCGGGAGGGGGAGCGCGTCACCGGGCTGCGCATCCGCGACCTCGAGGGGAACACGACCAGCGAGGTCCGCGCGAAGCAGGTCGTGAACGCCACCGGCGTGTGGACGGACGACATCCAGGAACTCGTCGGCGGGCGCGGCCAGATCCACGTGAAGGCGTCCAAGGGCATTCACCTGGTCGTTCCGAAGGACCGCATCCACTCGTCGACGGGCATCATCCTGCGGACGGAGAAGTCCGTCCTGTTCGTGATCCCGTGGGGACGGCACTGGATCATCGGCACCACCGACACCGCCTGGGACCTCGACAAGGTCCATCCCGCCGCGTCCAAGGCGGACATCGACTACATCCTGGACCACGTCAACTCCGTCCTCACGACCCCGCTCACCCACGACGACGTCGAGGGCGTCTACGCGGGGCTGCGCCCACTCCTCACCGGCGAGACGGACGAAACCTCGAAACTCTCCCGCGAGCACGTGGTCGCGCACCCCGTCCCCGGCCTGGTCCTCGTGGCGGGCGGCAAGTACACCACCTACCGCGTCATGGCGAAGGACGCCATCGACGCCGTCGCCCACGGCCTCGACGGCAAGGTCGCCGAGTCCTGCACGGATCGCATCCCGCTCGTCGGCGGTGACGGCTTCCAGGCCATGTGGAACGCCCGTCAGCGCCTCGCGTCCCGCTCCGGCCTGCACGTCGCCCGCATCGAGCACCTGCTGCGCCGCTACGGCACCCTCGTGGACGACCTGCTCGAACTGGTCGCCGACAAGCCCGACCTGGCCAAGCCGCTGACCGGCGCCGAGGACTACCTCCGCGCCGAGGTCGTCTACGCCGCCACCCACGAGGGCGCCCGCCACCTCAACGACGTCCTGTCCCGCCGCACCCGCGTCTCCATCGAGGCCTGGGACCGCGGCGTCGGCGCCGCCCAGGAGGCCGCCGACCTGCTCGCCCCCGTCCTCGGCTGGTCCAAGAAGCAGCGCGACCGGGAGATCGAGTACTACCGCAAGCGCGTCGAGGCCGAACGCGCCTCCCAGACCAAGGAGGACGACCAGGAGGCGGACGCCCACCGCAAGGGCGCCCCCGAGATCGTCCCCACCGCCAAGCCCTAGCCGGCCGTTCACCCGGCGGTCGCCCGCAAGTCACCCGTACATAGCCGTCTGTTTGACGGGCAGTGCAGGGCGAGCGCTACGGTCCCCGAGTGACTGAGGCTCCCGCGCGACTACTGCTGGACCGCTACCGGTTCCTGGAACCGCTCGGACGCGGCGGCATGGGGACCGTCTGGCGCGCGCACGACGAGCGGCTCGGCCGCGAGGTCGCGGTCAAGGAGCTGCGCCTGCCCGATGACCTGGACGCCGGCGGGCGGGCCGCCTGGACGGCGCGCCTCGACCGGGAGGCGCGCGCGGCGGCCCGGCTGCGGCACCCGGGCATCGTCACCGTCCACGACCTGGTCACCACCGGCGACGGGCAGCCCTGGATCATCATGGACCTGGTGCCCGGCCGGTCCCTCGCCGACCTGCTCGCCGAACAGGGGCCGCTCCCGCCCGCGCGTGCTGCCGCCCTCGGCCTGCAGGTCCTGGACGCGCTGGGCGAGGCCCACGCGGCGGGGATCGTCCACCGCGACGTCAAACCGGCCAACATCCTGCTGGAAGGCGACCGCGTCGTGCTGACCGACTTCGGCATCGCCGCCGTCGACGGCGACGCGACCCTGACGCGCTCGGGCGCCCTGCTGGGCACCCCCGCGTACATGTCCCCCGAGCAGGTCCGCGGCCTGCCCGCCACCGCGGCATCAGACCTGTGGGCGCTCGGAGCAACGCTGCACACCATGGTGGAAGGCACCCCACCCTTCACCGGCCCAGCCACCGGAGCCGTCCTAATCGCCATGGCGACACAGGAGCCCGCCCCCGCGACACACGCGGGCCCGCTAGCACCCGTGATCCGCGACCTACTCCACAAGGACCCAACAAAGCGCCCACCCCTAAACAAAACCCGAACCCACCTGTCCCCACCCCCCACCCCGGCCTCCACCCCCACGCCAACGCCCGCGCCGGCCTCCGTGCCCGCGCCGGCCTCTGCGTCCGGCTCCACCCCCGCGCCCGCTTCCGCGCCGGCCTCCACGGCCGCGCCGGCCTCCACGGCCGCGCCGGCCTCCACGGCCGCGCCGGCCTCCACGGCCGCGCCGGCCTCCGCGTCCGCGCCGGCCTCCGCGTCCGCGCCGGCCACTGCGGGCGCGACCGCCTCTGGCACAGCGGGAGAGACCGCC
>NZ_JBEYTW010000014.1:0-145625 GCF_040643275.1 Spirillospora sp. NPDC047418 | reverse complement strand
TCACAACGACGCCCTTGCCTCCGGCTCGGAGTTAGCACCACCTCTTCCTCCAGGGGACTTTCACCCCCAAGCAATCGCCCATGCTGGGCGCACCATGCGAAAGGGCCCCGGGTTAGCACCCGGGGCCCTCGGCGTCCGCTAACGCGGCAGGTCAGCCGACCACTACCTCGGCGCCCGGCCCGGTGACCGAGCCGTCCTCGCCGATCACGATGCCCATCTCCTCGCCGATGCGCATGGCCTCCTCGATCAGGGTCTCCACGATCTGGGCCTCGGGGACGGTCTTGACGACCTTCCCCTTGACGAAGATCTGGCCCTTGCCGTTGCCGGAGGCGACCCCGAGGTCGGCCTCGCGGGCCTCGCCCGGCCCGTTCACCACGCAACCCATCACGGCCACCCGCAGCGGGACGGGGAAGTCCTTCAGCCCGGCGGTGACCTGCTCGGCCAGCGTGTACACGTCCACCTGCGCGCGGCCGCAGGACGGGCACGACACGATCTCCAGGCCGCGCTTGCGCAGCCCGAGCGACTCCAGGATCGCGATGCCGACCTTGACCTCCTCGACCGGAGGCGCCGACAGCGACACCCGGATCGTGTCGCCGATGCCCTCGGCCAGCAGCGCGCCGAACGCCACCGCCGACTTGATCGTGCCCTGGAACGCCGGACCGGCCTCGGTCACGCCCAGGTGCAGGGGGTACTCGCAGGCCGCGGCGAGCCGCCGGTAGGCGTCGATCATCACGACCGGGTCGTTGTGCTTGACCGAGATCTTGATGTCTCGGAAGCCGTGCTCCTCGAACAGCGAGCACTCCCACAGCGCCGACTCCACCAGCGCCTCGGGGGTGGCCTTGCCGTACTTCTCCAGCAGCCGCTTGTCCAGCGAGCCGGCGTTCACCCCGATCCGGATCGGCACGCCCGCGTCGGTGGCGGCGCGCGCGATCTCGCCGATCTTGTCGTCGAACTTCTTGATGTTGCCGGGGTTCACCCGGACGGCCGCGCAGCCCGCGTCGATCGCCGCGAACACGTACTTGGGCTGGAAGTGGATGTCGGCGATGACGGGGATCGGCGACTTGCGCGCGATCGCCGGCAGCGCGTCGGCGTCGTCCTGCGACGGCACGGCGACCCGGACGATCTGGCACCCGGACGCGGTCAGCTCCGCGATCTGCTGGAGCGTGGCGTTCACGTCGGCGGTGAGGGTGGTCGTCATGGACTGCACCGACACCGGCGCGTCGCCCCCGACCGGAACGTTCCCGACCATGATCTGCCGGGACTTGCGGCGGGGCGTGCTCGTACCCTGCGCCCCCTGCCCGTCTTCGCCGCGGACATTAGGCATTCCCAGTGAAACGCTCATCCCTCTCCTCTTACTTGCGGCCCCGTACAAAGCCTAAGCGCCCGCCGGGGCTGACTCGACGGCACCCGGTACCGAACAGTGTGACCGTTCGGTGACACTCCGTAAACATCTGATGTCACTTCGGCAGCTGGAGTGGATTGAACACGTCGGCGAGGATCAGCAGCACCCCGAATCCCACCAGCAGCAGGACGGCCAGATAGGTCAGCGGAAGCAGCTTGGTCATGTCGACCGTGCCCGGGTCCGGCCGCCCCCGGATCCGGTTGACGCCCGCGCGGGCCCGCTCGTAGGCGACCACGGCGAGGTGCCCGCCGTCCAGCGGGAGCAGGGGCAGGACGTTCAGCGCGCCGAGGAAGATGTTCACCGAGACGACCAGCGACAGGAACAGCGCGACCTTGTCCCGGGTGGTGTTGTCGGAGGAGAAGATCTGCCCGGACACCTCGGTCGCGCCGACGACGCTGCCGACCTGGCCGCCGGGCGTGCTCTCCCGCTCGGGGGAGAACAGCTTCGGTATCGCGGTGGGCAGGTCCGCGGCGACCGTGCCGATGCCCTGGACCGTCCGGCCGATGCCGCTGCCGGCGAACCGCGCCGCGTCCACGGGCCCGGTCCGGTCGTAGGCCGCGCCGACGACCTTCGCGGAAACGCCGACGAACGGTTCCCCGCCCACGTCGGCGAGGGTGATCGGCAGGGTCAGCCGCCCGCCGCCGGGCCGCTGCACCACCACCGGGACCGTCTCCCCCGGCTTCGTCCCCCGGATCGCCGCGGTGAGGTCCTGCCAGTCCGCGACCGGGGCGCCGTTGAACGCGACGATGCGGTCGCCCGCCTTCAGCCCGGCCCGCGCCGCCGGGCTGGGCGGGCGGCCGCCGCCGCAGGCGTCCTGCATCGTGGCGGGCACGCACGGCGAGACCGCGTCGACGGTGCTGGTCACCGTGCCCGGCTTCGGCACGCCGATCGTCATCGCCATCGCGAACAGCAGCACGAACGCGAACGCGAAGTTGGCGACGACGCCGGCCCCGATGACGATCGCGCGGCGGCCCGCGGGCTGCCGGTAGAACGCGCGGGCCCGGTCCGCCTCGTCGATCTCCTCCAGCGGCGTGTAGCCGACGATCTTGACGAAGCCGCCCAGCGGGATCGCCTTCACGCCGTACTCGGTCTCGCCCCGGCGGGTGGACCACAGGGTCGGCCCGAAGCCGACGAAGTACTGCGTGGCCTTCATCCCGAACCGCTTGGCGGTGAGCAGGTGGCCGCCCTCGTGCAGCATCACCGACGCCAGCAGCGCGACGACGAACGCCACCGCGCCGAGCAAGAAGGCCATCGGGTTCCCCTCGGTTCGTTCCCGGGGGTTCCCGGGTCAGCCGGTTCCGGTCAGTTCCCTGCTCCTGGCCCGCGCCCACCCGTCGGCCGCGAGGACGTCGTCCAGCGTCAACTCCCCGGGGGTGCCCGAGCCGTGCTCCTCCACTACCCGCGCGACGGTGTCGACTATCCCGAGGAACGGGAGCCGTCCCGCGCGGAACGCGTCCACACATTCCTCGTTCGCGGCGTTGTAAACGGCCGGCACCGTCCCGCCCAGCTCGCCGGCGCGGCGGGCGAGCGCCACCGCGGGGAACGCCTCGTCGTCGAGCGGGAAGAGCTCCCAGGTGTGGGCCTTCGCCCAGTCGATGCCGGGGGCCGCGTCCGGGACGCGGTCCGGCCAGTCGACGCCGAGGGCGATCGGCAGCCGCATGTCGGGCGGGCTCGCCTGCGCGAGCGTGGCGCCGTCGGTGAACTCCACCATCGAGTGGATCACCGACTGCGGGTGCACCATGACCTCGATCCGGTCCATCGGGACGTCGAACAGCAGGTGCGCCTCGATGACCTCCAGGCCCTTGTTGATCAGGGTCGCGGAGTTGATGGTGACGACGGGGCCCATGGTCCACGTCGGGTGGTTCAGCGCCTGCTCGGGGGTCACCTCGCCCAGCTCGGCGCGGCTCCGGCCGCGGAACGGGCCGCCGCTCGCGGTCAGCACGAGCCGCCGCACCTCGTCCGCGCGGCCGCCGCGCAGGCACTGGGCGAGCGCCGAGTGCTCGGAGTCGACCGGGACGATCTGCCCGGGCCGCGCCCGCTCCTTGACCAGCGGGCCGCCCATGATGAGCGACTCCTTGTTGGCGAGGGCGAGCGTCCGGCCGGCGTCCAGCGCGGCCAGCGTCGAGGCGAGGCCGAGCGCGCCGGTCACCCCGTTCAGGACGACGTCGCACGGCCAGGCGGCGACCTCGGCGACCGCGTCCGGCCCCGCGACGATCTTGGGGATGGCGAAGTCGCCGGTGGCGTAGCCGCGCCGCTTGGCCTCGGCGTAGAACGCCAGCTGCAGGTCCTGCGCGGCGGACGCCTTCGCCACCGCGACGACCTCGGGTGCGAACTCCAGCGCCTGCTCGGCCAGCAGCTCCACCCGTCCGCCGCCGGCCGCGAGGCCGGTCACCCGGAACCTGCCGGGGTTGCGCCGGACCACGTCCAGCGCCTGGGTGCCGATCGAGCCGGTGGAACCGAGCACGACCACCTCGCGGGCGGCCGTGTTCGCGCTGTCGGTGCTTGAGGGAGACATCACCGCTCCATTGTCCGGCATTCCCCCGCCCAGGTCTGCCCCGCACCGCAGGCGCGCCGCGCTCAAGCACGCCGCGTTCGGGCACGACCGGCCGGCACGACCGGCGGGCGCGCCACATTCAGGCACGACCGGCCTGCACGACCGGCGGGCGCGCCGCGTTCGGGCGCAGGCGGCCGGTACGGGCGGCGGGCGCGGTCAGTGGGCGAGGGGTAGGCGGAGGACGAGGCGGGCCCCAGTGCCGGCGGCGACGTACACGCGGCCGCCGTACGCGACGGCGACCTCCCGCGCGATCGGGAGGCCGAGGCCGCTGCCGCCGTCGGCGCGGCTGCGGGCCGTGTCGAGCCGGGCGAAGCGGTCGAAGACCCGGTCGCGGTCGGCGAGCGGGATGCCGGGGCCGTCGTCGCGCACCTCGACGACGGCGTCGCCGCCCCGGGCGCACACCGAGACCTCGATCCGCGCGACCGCGTGCCGCTCGGCGTTGGCCAGCAGGTTGCCCACGGCCCGGCCGACCCGGGGCCCGCTGGCCTCGACCGTCACGCCCGGCTCGACCCGGACGGTCGTCGGGACGGGCGGGGAGCGGCGGGCGACCTCGGTCTCCACCAGCCGTCCGAGGTCGAAGCGGTCCCGGTCGGGGGCGTCGCCGGAGTCCAGCCGGGCGAGGATGAGGAGGTCTTCGACGATCCGGTGCAGCCGGTCGATGTCCGCGAGCGCCCGCCGGAGGCTGTCGGCGTCGGCGCGGTCCGGCTCGTCCAGGGCCAGTTCGATGCGGGTGCGCAGCCCCGTGAGCGGCGTGCGCAGCTCGTGCGAGGCGTCGGCGATGAAGGAGCGGCGCTGGACCGTCACGCGCTCCAGCCGTTCGAGCAGCACGTTGACGCGGCCGGCGAGCCGCTCGACGTCGTCCCCGGTGGGCGGGACGCCGACGCGGTCGCCGGGGCCGGTCTCATCGAGTGCGGCCAGGTCCTGCTGGAGCCGCCCCAGCGGCGCCAGCGCGCGGGCGGCCGCGCGGCGGGCGTCCCGGGCGGCGAGCGCGGAGGCGGCGGCGGCCAGCGCGGTCATGACGGCCGCGAGCACGCCCGGCCTGCGGACGCCGCCGAGCAGGTGGAGCACGGCGGCCGCCGCGGCGACCGCGGCCGCCGGCAGGAGGCCGGGCACGCCGGCGGCGTCCGGCGTCACGGGTACGGGGCGGTACCTGCGCGGCCGGACGGACGAGGTATCACCGTTCCGTGCCGACATGTCTCCTTTGTACGCACATCGGCTCCAATCGACGGCAAAGCACCCGGACGGTGATCGCATAAGCCTGGTCTGCATACGCCACGGCCGAGGCGGCCCCCTCACGGCCGCGCGCGGGGCGCATAGTCCGTCCCCTCCCGGGCGGGCGATCGACACGAGAGGCTTTGCCGCCCTTTTCACGTTCGGTAACGGTGCCAACACCCTGCCCCGCTTATAAAGGAGTCACGTGAAGGCGACTCCCGCCAGGGGGATGGAACATGGGCCAGACAGGCGAGCCGACGGTGGACCCGGGTGGGCTGACCGAAGCCCAGCTCCTGGGCGACGCCTGCGTCGTCTGCCGCAAGAAGTGGCCCCGGCCGCGCGTCCGCGTCGGCCGCCTGCCGGACTCGTCCGGGGTGTTCGCGTGCGACGAATGCGCACCCGCCCCGCCGGCACCCCGCCCGCGGCGGGGATCTGGGGAGCCGCGCACGGACGCCGGACGGCCGGTCGGAGAGCCGGCGCCGGCGAGGACGGCGGGCCTCGCGTCCGTCGTCGTGGAGGTCTCTCCAGGGAGAAGGGTGACCCGGGCGTTCGGGGGGAAGCCCGGGACCACCCGGCAGGCGCGCCCGGCTGGGGGCGGCCGGGCGCGCCGGAGAGACCTCTAGCCGCGGGCCACCGCCCCGGTCAGGGCTTGGCCTGCGGCTTCTTCACCGACTCCGGGTGCGTCGCCTCGATCCACACCCTGGTCCACTCGGTGTAGTCGGTGCAGTCGTTCCCGTCCGACCTCCCGCCGCACGCCTTCGACGGCGCGTGCGCGAAAATGATCTTGTCGAGATGGCCGCGGTCGCCGACGTGGTAGGCGGCGCAGAAACCGGACCTGAGCCGGTCGCCCGAGCACGCCTGCGGGTTGGCGGGCGCCACCCCGGTCCACTCGGCGACCTGCTGCTGGACGTCCGGCGACGCCGTCCACTGCAGCCACTGGTACATGCAGTTCGGGTGCTGGGCGCGGGCGCCGATCATCCACGCGTCCATCCAGCCGGTCGCGCCCTCGGCGGGGACGACGCCCCGGACGGGCCGGCCCGCGCGGCTCAGCACGTCGACCTGGTAGGGCCACGCCTGGCCCAGCACGGCGCGGCCGCCCGCGAACGCGCTGACCGCGTCGGCGGGCAGGTCCCAGTACTCCCCGACGTGCGGACGCTGCTTCGCCAGCACCCGCCCGGCGGCGGCGAGCTGCTTCGGCGTCAGCGAGTACGGGTCGCGGATCTTGAGCTTGCGCTCCCTGCCCTTGAGGTAGAGCGCGGCCTCGGCGATCGCGAGCGGGCTGTCGCGCATGACGATCCGGCCGGAGTAGCGGCGGGCCTGCGCGGGATCGAAGATCGCGGCCCAGCCGGCGGGCGGCGGCACGGTGCGGGTGTCGTACATGAGCAGGTTCGAGCCCCACACGTACGGGATGCCGTAGTGCTTGCCGTCCCGCTCCAGCAGCCCGCGGAGCTTGGGTTCGAGCTTCTTGTACCCGTCCACGAGATCGGTGTTGACGGGGACGACCTGGTTCTCGGCGATGAGCCGGCCGGCGACCTCGGGGGGCGCGGCGACGCCGTCGTAGCGGCGGCCCGGGTCGCGCATCAGGCGGGCCATCTCCTCGGGCGTGCGCGCGACTTTCAGCCCGACCTTGCAGCCGGTGCGCTCCTGGAAGGGGGTGACCCAGTCGACGCGCGGGTCGGTGCCGCCGCTCTCGATGGAGCCGGGCAGCGCGACGAGGTTGAGCACCCCCTCGCCGGGGCCGAGGGTGGTCGCGACCTTGGCGACGCCGACCGGCTCGCCGCCGTCGTCGCTGCAGCCGGCGAGGACCCCCGCGGCGACCGCCGCGGCCGCCAGCAGGGCGCCCGCCGCCCTGGCGCGCGCCGTGGTGACCCGTGCCGTGGCCGTCCGCCGCATGTCGCTCCCGATCCGTGCCCCGGGCCCTCCCCCTCGCGAACGGGCCCATCGGCGCAGCGTAGCGCGTCCGGCCCGGCGGGACGGCGGGTACCCGCGGGGCGCGGGCGCGGGCGGACGCGCCCCGCCGCCATTCCGGTGGCGCCGGCGGGCCGCCGCGATCGGATCGCCGGTTTCCCGGCCCTTTTCCCTACGGCGGGCCGTGGAGCGGCGGCCAATTACCGATGATCGCGACCGGGGCGCCCGCCCGCCGCGTTTCCAAAAGGTAAGAATGACCTGACCATTGCCGCACCATTATGTGCGGCTTTTCGGACGGGTCCGCGACGGAGAAACCGCCGCGGCTCCGGGGGAACGGCGGGTGCTGGCGTCCGCGCCATACACGGAGGGTGCCGGAGAGGGATATGGCGCGGGCTGCCGTCCGTCCCGGGGCCGCGGCGGCACCGGCGGGCGTGGCGAGGGTGGGGAACAGCGGATCACCGTGCGGTGCTGCCCGGCCACGCGATCACCGGTGCCCGGCCGAACGGCGACGGTGTGACGCCCTCGATACGGCGGAGGTTCGAGGGACGCCGCACGTCCGGCCGGGTGTCGCGGGACGGCCGCGAACGGCCGTGGTCGAAGGGGGCGGGCCGCGGTGCCGGCGGCCGCCCCGGTGCGGCCCGCGCGACCACCTCGATCCGCGCGATGAGCCGCTGCGGGGTGTCGGCCTCCAGGAAGTCGCCGACGTCGCGGCCGGCGGGCGGCAGCGCCCACCAGTGGCCGGTGCACAGGCCGAACCAAATGGTCCAGCCCGGAAATCGCCTTCCCAGTGCGTCCGCCTCCGCGGCGTGGTCGCCTGCGGTCATAGCGCGGCTCCCTTGACTGCCGACCCTGACTTTTCAATTTCGCCTCAATTAATTGAGACAGTCAGATTGTGTCGCCGTACACAGAGCGCGTCAATGGGTGTTGGCATTATTCGCGCGGCAGCGAGAGAAAAAAATCAACGACGAAATTCAGTGTCCGTGGGAAATTCCCGAACGCGCGGGTCCGCGCATGCGGGCGCTCGTTCGGACGCTCGTCAGCCGCTGGTGGGGAAGCCCAGGTTCTTCTGGAAGCGGCGCGCCGCCCCGCCGTCGCTGGTGAAGATCGCCGTGCCGTTGCCGTACGGGTTGGCGGCGATCAGCTCCATGGCCGCCTCGTACGAGCCGGCCCGCACGACCGACAGCACCGGGCCGAAGATCTCGTCCTTGTAGGCGTCCATCTCTCGGGGGTGACGTGGTCGAGGACCGTCGGGCCGAGCCAGAACCCGCCGCCGGCGCCGCCGAGGACGTCGGGGTCGCGCCCGTCGACCGCCAGGGTGGCGCCCTGGGCGACGCCGGAGTCCAGGTAGGAGACCACCTTGTCGCGGTGCGCGCCGGTGACGAGCGGGCCCATCTCCGACTCGGGATCGTCGCCGGGGCCGACCTTGAGCCTGCCGACGCGCTCGCGGATCCTCGCCATCAACTCGTCCCCGACCAGGTCCACGGCGACGATGACGGAGATCGCCATGCACCGCTCCCCCGCCGAGCCGAACCCGGCCGACACGGCGGCGTCGGCGGCGAGGTCGAGGTCGGCGTCCGGCAGCACCAGCATGTGGTTCTTCGCCCCGCCGAGCGCCTGCACCCGCTTGCCGTTCGCCGCCGCGGTCGCGTAGACGGACCGGGCGATCGGGGTCGAGCCGACGAAGCTGACGGCCTTCACGCCGGGGTGGTGCAGCAGCCCGTCCACGGCGGCCCTGTCGCCGTGCAGGACGTTGAACACCCCGTCCGGCAGGCCCGCCTCGGCCCACAGCTCCGCCGGCCGGACCGACGCCGACGGGTCCTTCTCCGACGGCTTGAGGACGAACGTGTTCCCGCACGCGATCGCCACCGGGAACATCCACATCGGCACCATCGCCGGGAAGTTGAACGGGGTGATCCCCGCCGCGACGCCGAGCGGCTGCAGGATCGAGTAGGCGTCCACGCGGGTGGACACGTTCTCCGAGAACCCGCCCTTGAGGAGGTGCGGGATGCCGCAGGCGAACTCGACGACCTCCAGGCCGCGGGCCACCTCGCCGGCCGCGTCCGAGACCACCTTGCCGTGCTCGGCGGAGATCAGCCGCGCGATCCCGTCCCGGTGCGCGCTGACGAGTTCGCGGAACCGGAACAGCACCCGGGTGCGCTGGGAGAGCGAGGCGTCCCGCCAGCCGGGGAACGCGGCCCCGGCGGCGACGGCCGCGTCGACCTCGTCCCGCCCGGCGAAGTCGACCGCCGCGGCGCGGCGACGCGGCCCGACGCGGGCTCGTAGACGTCGCCGCGCCGCGCGGACCGCCCGTCGAACGGCTTGCCGCCGATCCAGTGCGTGACGTGCCGGGTCATGCGGCGTCCCGGTGCACGCTCTCCAGCGCTGCGATCAGGATGCCGAGGCCCTCGGCGGCCTCGGCGTCGGTCAGGGTCATCGGCGGCGCCATGCGCACCACGTTGCCGTACAGGCCGCCCTTGCCGATCAGCAGGCCCCGCTCGCGGGCCGCCTCCATCAGCGCGGCGGCGAGCGGCGGGCTCGGCTCGCCGGTGCGCGGGTCGGCCAGCTCGACCGCGAACATCAGGCCCTTGCCGCGCACCTCCGCCACGATCGGCAGCCGGGCGGCGGCGCCGCGCAGCCCGCCGATGATCGTCGCGCCCTGCCGCGCGGCGTTGGCCTGCAGGTCGTGGTCGAGGACGTAGTCGAGCGTCGCGTTCGCCGCGGCCATCGAGACGGGGTTGCCGCCGAACGTCGAGATGCCGAGAGCGGGCAGCCCGTCCATGAGGTCGCCGCGCGCGACGACGCCGCCGACCGCGAAGCCGTTCCCGAGGCCCTTGGCGAACGTCATCATGTCCGGGGTCACGCCGTGGCCGGAGATGCCCCAGAAGTTCTCGCCCGTCCGCCCCCAGCCGGTCTGGACCTCGTCGGAGATGAACAGGATGCCGAACTCGTCCAGGACGCCCTTGTAGGCGGCGAACAGGCCGTCCGGCGGCATCGTGAAGCCGCCGACGCCCTGGATCGGCTCGGCGATGAGCGCGGCGACGTCCCCGCCGGTCGCGGTGGCGAGCACGTGCCGCAGGTCCGCCGTGCAGGCGTCGATGTACTGCTCGTCGGACATGCCGGCGAACTGCGGGAGGTGCCGGTCGGCGCCGTGCAGGAAGTGGACGTCCAGCGGCGAGAACGACAGGTTCCGCCAGGCCCGGTTGCCGGTGACGCCCGCCGCCGCGAACGACCGGCCGTGGTAGCTCTGCCGCATCGCGAGGACCTGGTCGCTGCGCCGCGCGTACGCGGCGAGCAGCAGCGCCGTCTCGTTCGCCTCCGTCCCGGAGTTGGCGAAGAAGACCTTCGCGTCCGGGATGCCGGACAGCCGGGCGATCTTCTCGGCCAGCTCGACCTGGCCGCGCAGCAGGTAGGCGGTGGAGGTGTGCACGACGCCGGTGGCGAGCTGCCGCTCCACCGCGTCCCGCACCTCGGGGACGTCGTAGCCCAGCATGTTCGTGAGGATGCCGGTGAAGAAGTCGAGGTAGCCGTTCCCCTCGGCGTCGGTCACGCGGGCGCCCTTGCCGCCGGCGATCTCGATGGGGTCCGAGTAGTTGAGCGCCATCCAGGACGGCATGACCGCCCTGTGGCGCCGGAGCAGGTTCGCGTGTTCCGACATGCCCCAAGTCTCGGCGGTGCGGACGGCCCTGGCCACCCGCAGAGTGTCACGACCGGGCGCCTCCCGTTGACGGTCTGCTCGCGGCGGGTACCGCCCCGATATCATCGCGGCGATGCTGCCCACCGTCGACGACGTCCTCCAGCTCGACGCGGTCCGCCGCGGCCAGCCGCACGTCGTCGCGGGCGCGGACCGCACCGGCAACCGCGTCCGCTGGGTGCACGTCGCCGAGGTCACCGACATCGCGCACCTGCTGCACGGCGGCGAACTGGTGCTGACGACCGGGATCGCGCTGCCGGACGAGCCGGAGCGGCTGCGCGCCTACATCGCCGACCTCGCCGAGGTCGGGGTCAGCGGGCTGATGATCGAGCTGGGCCGGCGCTACGCCAGCGTGCTGCCGCCCGCGCTGGTCGCCGCCGCCGAGGACCACGGCCTCCCGGTGGTCGTGCTCGCGCACGAGCCCGCGTTCGTGGACATCACCGAGGCCGTGCACGCCCGGATCGTGCGCGAGCAGTTCGCGGAGCTGCGCGCCTCCGAGCGGCTGCACGAGATCTTCACCCAGCTGTCGGTCGAGGGCGCCTCCACCGACGAGGTCGTCCGGCAGGTCGCCGCGCTCGGCGGGCACCCGGTCGTGCTGGAGAACCTCGCCCACCAGGTCCTGGCCGCCGACGCGGGCGGCGCCGACCCGGCCGAGCTGCTGTCGGCGTGGGAGACCCGGTCGCGGGCGGTGCGGCCCGGCCGCCGCACCGGCTACGACCCGGTGTCCGGCTGGCTGGTGACGATGGTCGGCGCGCGCGGCGAGGACTGGGGCCGGCTCATCATCGACCTCGGGGCGCCGCCGTCGCCGCGCGAGACCGTGCTGATCGAGCGGGCCGCGACCACCCTCGCGCTCGGCCGGCTGCTGGACCGGCACGCCGAGAGCGTCGAGCGGCAGGCGCACGGGACGATCATCGCCCGGATCCTCGCGCACGCCTACTCCGATCCGCAGGAGGCCGCGGCCCGCGCCCGCGCGCTCGGCGTGCCGCTGGCCGGCCGGCGGCTGCTCGGGGTGGTGCTGCGGCACCGCGGCCCCGGCTCGCCCGCGCCGCCGGCCGGGGAGCTGGCCGCGCTCGCCGAGAGCGCCGCCGCGGCCTGCCGGGGCGCCCGCCTCGCCGCGCTCGTCGGCGTGCTGGACGAGGGCGGCCCGCACGCCCGCGTCGGCGTCCTGGCCTCGCTGCCGGCCCGCGCGGACGCCGAGACGGTGCTCACCGAGGTGGCCACCCGCGTCCGCGAGCGGTCCGGCGGCACGGTGCTGGCGGCCGGGTCGGTGGTGGAGACGATCCAGGACGTCCGGCGGTCGTTCCTGGAGGCCGAGCAGGTCGCCGACGTCGCCGCCCGGGGCTCGGGCGCCCGCCTGTTCTACCGGCTCCCCGACCTGCGGCTGCGCGGCCTGCTGCACCTGCTCCGCGACGACGCCCGCGTCCAGACGTTCGTCGAGCGGGAACTCGGGCCGCTGCTGGAGTACGACGCGCAGCGCGGCAGCGACCTCACCCGCATCCTGGAGCTCTACCTGGAGTCGGGCCGGAACAAGGCGGTCGCCGCCCAGCAGGCGCACCTGTCCCGGCCCGCCTTCTACGAGCGGCTGCACCGCATCGAGCGGGTCCTCGACGCCGATCTCGACGACGTGGAGTCCTGCGTGTCGTTCCATGTCGCCTTGCTGGCGTTGAGCTCCGTCCGGTGGGAACGGCCCTGACCGATCCGTGCTCTGGCCGGTGAAGGACGTCCGGCACGAGCCGCGCCCGCATACGCTTCACTCCATGACGGACGCGGCGTTGCATGTGCATCGATATGGAGACCCGGCGGGAGAACCCGTCGTCCTGCTGCACGGGGTGACGGGGCACGGGGCGCGGTGGCGGCGGACGGCGGAGGCGTACCTGGCGGACCGGTCCGTCCTGGCGCCCGACCTGCGCGGGCACGGGCGGTCGCCGCACGAGCCGCCGTGGACGGTCGAGCGGCACGTCGCGGACGTCCTGGCCCTGCTGGACGCGGAGGGCGTCGAGCGGGCCGACCTCGCCGGGCACTCCTACGGCGGGATGATCGCGCTGCATCTGGCGCGGACGGCGCCGCGGCGGGTCCGGCGGCTGCTGCTGCTCGACCCGGCGATCGGGCTCGCCCCGGCGGACGCGGCGCGCGAGGCCCGCGGGTACCTGTCCCCCGTGACGTTCGCCGATGTGGCGGAGGCCCGCGCCAGCCTGGCGGCGCGCTGGTCGGGGGCGCCGGCCGACATCGTCGATGAGGAGGTCGCCGAGCACCTCGAACCGTCTCCGGACGGGCGCATGCGGTGGCGGTTCGAGCCGGCGGCGGTGGTGACCGCGTACTCGGAGATGGCCCGCCCCCACCTGACCCCGCCCGCGGACCTGCCCACCCACCTGGTCATCGCGACGCGCGCCGACCTCGTCCGGCCCGAGTTCGTGGTGGACTGCCGCGCGGCGCTCGGCCCCCGCCTCGTGATCAGCGAGATCGAGGCCGGGCACATGCTCTACGTCGACCGCCTGGAGGAGACCGGGGAACTGGTCGCCGGCTGGCTCGGCGGAGCAGACGCCGACCAGTGACCAGCGGCACCCTCAGCGGGGTGCGCAGGCCCGCCGGCGTGGCAGACGACGTGGGGCTACCGCGCCGGCAGCCCTGCGGCGCGGTGGCCGACGAGATCGGACATGGCGCAGTGTAGGCACAGGCCCCCGACCAGGACGATCCCCTCCCGGTACGTACATCGGTGCACTCGCGGGAAGGAGACCCTGGTGAGTGTTCACACGGGTCCGCGCACGTTCGGGGTGGAGGAGGAGTTGCTCCTCGTCGACCCGGCGAGCGGTGCGCCGCAGGCCGTCTCCGGTTCCGTCATCCGCTACGCGCGGCGCCACGACGAGCTGTTCCTGACCGGCGGCAGGCGGTCGAGGTCGCTGGAGACCGAGCTGCAGCGCGAGCAGCTCGAGACGGCGACGCCGGTCTGCCGGACGCTCGGGGAGCTGTCCGACCACGTCCGGACGGCGCGGCTGGCGGCGGCGAAGTCGGCGGCCGGGGTGGGCGCGGCCGTCGCCGCCCTCGCCACCTCCCCGGTGAGCGTCCGCCCGTCGCTGACCCCGTCGCACCGCTACCTGCGGATGGCGGACGCCTACGGGCCCGCCGCCGACGAGCAGCTCACCTGCGGCTGCCACGTGCACGTCGGCATCGACTCGCCGGACGAGGGCGTCGCCGTCCTGGACCGGATCCGGCCATGGCTGCCGCCGCTGCTGGCCCTCAGCGCGAACTCGCCGTTCTGGCAGGGCACCGACACCGGCTACGACAGCTGGCGGCACCAGGTGTGGAGCCGCTGGCCGTCCAGCGGCCCCACCGAGCTGTTCGGCTCCGCCGCGCGCTACCGGTCGACGATCGACGCGCTGCTCGCGACGGGCGCGCTCGTCGACGAGGGCATGATCTACTTCGACGCCCGGCTGTCCCGGCACTACCCGACGGTGGAGATCCGGGTGCCGGACGTGTGCCTGGACGCCGACGACGCCGTGCTGATGGCCGCGTTCGTCCGGGCCCTGGTCGACACCGCCGCCGAGGCGTGGCACGCCGGCGCGCCGCCCGACCCGGTGCGGGCCGACCTGATGCGCCTGGCGATGTGGCGGGCGGGCCGCTCCGGTCTGCGCGGCGACCTCGTCGACCCGCGGACCTGCCGCGCCGCGCCCGCCGCCGCCGTCGTGGGCGCGCTGCTCGACCACCTCACCCCCGCGCTGGACCGCGCCGGCGACCTCGAACCCGCCGCCCGCCTCCTGCACGTCCTGCTGGAACGCGGCAACGGCGCCCGCCGCCAGCGCGGCGTCCACGCCCGCACCCACGACATCGCGGCCGTCGTCGCCGACGCGGCCGACCGCACCACGGACGTCTGATCGGGCAGTATCGGGCAGTATCGGGCAGTATCGCCCCCATGCCCCACCTGGACGACGCCGCCCTGGAGAGCTCACCGGTCGTGGCCAACTGCGCCATGAACCGCGAACGGACCCTGAAGGGCTACGTCCGCGAACTCGGCGTCGACGTCCTGGCCGAAGCAGGCGCCGGCCACTGGCTGGACCTGTGCTGCGGCGCCGCCCGAGCCCTCACCGAGGCCGCGGCGGCGAACCCGGACCTGGAGATCACCGGCGTCGACCTGGTCGCCCACTTCGCCCCCGCACCGGCCTCGGTACGCCTGGTCACCGCCTCCGTGACCACGTGGACGCCGGACGACCGAGCCGACCTGATCACCTGCGTCCACGGCCTGCACTACGTGGGCGACAAACTGACGACCCTCACCCGCGCCGCGTCCTGGCTCACCGAGAACGGCCTGCTGATCGCGAACTTCGACGCCCGAAGCGTCCGCCTCCCCGACGGCTCCCCTGCGGGCCGCCGGCTCACGGCGGCCCTCCGCCAGGCGGGCTTCACCTACGACGCGCGCCGCCACCGCATCTCACTACGCGGCCACCGCACGATTGAGTTGCCTTACCGCTACCTGGGCGCCGACGACCGGGCAGGCCCGAACTACACGGGCCAGCCGGCCGTCGACTCCTTCTACGCCCCCATCTGAACCTCAGCCGGGGCTACGGGAAGGCACGCGGAGGGCGCTCCAGCACCCGGAGCGGGCATGCCCGGCGACGCCGCGCACGCCAGGACGGGCACGACAGACCGCAACGGCGGCGTGAGGATCGCCTGCGTCGCTAACGGGGGTTCCAGGAGGTCGCCCCCCTGGGCTGGAAGGGCAGGTAGCGGTCGGCGCGGCGGGGGCGGGCGCGGAGGCCGGTGGACTCGACGGCGAGGATGCGGTCGAAGCGGAAGGCGCGGACGCCGCGCCGCATCCGGCACCAGCCGACGAGGTACCAGTGGTCGCGGTGGACGAGGCAGGTGACGGGCTCGACCTCGCGGATCGTGACGTTGGCGCCGGCGTCGCCGTAGCAGAGCCGGACGACGCGGTGCTCGGTGATCGCGGCGGCGATCACGCGGGCGCGGTCGGAGGTGGAGGCGTCCAGCGGGGCGGTGAGGGTGGCGAGGGTGGTGGTGACGACGTCGTCGTGTGGGGTGGCGTCGAGGAGGGCGTGCAGGGCCCGGCGGGCGGTCGTGGCCTGCGGGCCGGTGCCGAGGTGCGCGAGGGAGAGCGCGAGTGCGGCGATCTCGGCCGCGCTGAGCGGGGCCGGCGCGGTGGGCGCGGTCTGGGGGTGCGTCGCAACGTTCGCCATGGTTCGATCATACGTTCGAACACTGACATTCTGCACCCTTCGGGCACGGCCGGATCGCGTCGCGTGACGCAGCGCGGAGCCGGTCGGCGGCGAAGATCGGCCCGCGGTTGAGAAGGCGGCCGTGCATGGGGAAAACTGAGGCTTCACAACGTGCTCTATTCGGGGGAATCGGGGGCGAACATGGTTCAACCGCGGACCGGCGTTGAGTGACGCGCGCGTGACCGGTGCCCCGATGAGCCGCGAGGAGGCCGACCGGGCACTGGCACGGCTCCGCGACGAGAAGGACCGCATCGCGGGCGCGCTGCTCGAGCTGGAGGCCCACCAGGGGTACCAGCTGCTGGAGGGCGCGGCACTGACCGGGGAGACGCTGCGCGTGCAGTCGGACGTGCGGACCCGCATGGCGTCGCTGTGGACGCTGTTCGACCTGTACGGGCGCGCGGTCGACGCCGCCGGGGAGCTGCGGGCCCGCCACTCGCGGCCGGGGCAGGCGCAGCTCGCCGAGCTGAGCCGGCTGCTCGCCGGGCCGGCGGTGGAGCTGCCGGTCCGCGAGGTCCCGCTGGAGCGGCGGACGCTGCTGGCCGTCCCGTCCGGCGAGCGGCTGACGCTGCGCGCGGCGGTCGACCGGATGACCCCGCTGTACGAGGACGTCGCGCGGTCGGTCGCGGCGCTCGACGCGGTCTGGTCGACGCTGCTGTCCCGGCTCGCGGAGGTCGAGGCGGAGCGGCGGGCCGCCGAGGAGCTGCTGGCGTCCCTGGGCGGGCCCGACCCGGAGCTCGACCGGCTGCGCGGCGAGCTGGAGTCGGTCGCGGCCGTCGTCCGCGGCGACCCCCTCGCGCTGGCGCGGGACGGCCGCGCCGACACCGCGCGGCTCGACGCGGTCCGCACCGGCCTCGCCGGGGTGCGCCGCGCGCTGGCGGAGGCGGAGCGGTTGCGCGACGGGTACGCCGACCGGATCCACGCGATCGCCGCCGTGGTGGAGCTGCTGCGCGAGGCGGAGGCCGAGGCCCGCGCCGTCCGGGACGAGGTGCTCGCCAAGATCGCCTCCCCGGCGCTGCCCGACCCGCCCGACCTGGCGGCGGGCCTCGCCGACCGGCTCGCCGCGCTCGGCGGCACGGCGCGCGGCGGCTGGCACGAGCTGGCCGGACGGGTCGCCGACCTCGAGCGCGCGGCCGCCGCGGCGCTGGAGCGGGCGCGCGAGACCGCGGGCGTGGTCCGCGGGCTGCTGGACCGCCGCGAGGAGCTGCGCGGCCGGCTGGAGGCCTACCGGGTGAAGGCCGCACGGCTCGGCCACGCCGAGGACGCCGAACTTGCCCGGATCTACGAGCAGGCCCGCGAGCTGCTCTGGACCTCCCCCTGCGACCTGCGGAAGGCGACCGTGTCGCTGTCGGGGTACCAGCGGGCCATCATGTCGCGGGCGGAGGGAGCGGAACGATGAGCCAGTGCACCGAGCCGGGCTGCGGGGGAACCGTCGACGGCGGCTACTGCGTCGTATGCGGCGTGGCGGCCTCACCTGGAACCCCGGCGCCGCCGGCGGCACCCGGCGGCTGCGCGCGGCCGGGGTGCGGCGGGACGATCTCGGACGGCTACTGCGACGTCTGCGGCAACCCGCCGGAGCGGGCCGCGCCGGGCGTGCCGGCCCCGCGCCCGGCCGCCGAGTCGCCCCCGGACGCGTGCGCCCAGGCGGGCTGCACCGGGACGATCATGGACGGCTACTGCGACGTGTGCGGCTCGCCGCCCGCCCGCACGGCCCGGGTGGCGACGGCGTCCACGGGCGGCACCGCGGGCAGCGCCCGCACCGGCAGCACCCGGACGGGCAGCACCCGCACCGGGTCGTCGCGCTCGTCCGGCCGCCGCGGCATGCTCGGCGCCGGGCTGGTCGAGGTGCCGCGCGTCCCCTACCGGGACCCCTCCAGCGCGGTGATGAGCGACCCGCAGGTCGCCGAGCCCAAGCGGTACTGCAGCAGCTGCGGCAGTCCCGTCGGCCGGGGCCGCGGCGACCGGCCCGGCCTGTCCGAGGGCTTCTGCCCCAAGTGCGGCGCCCGGTTCTCCTTCACCCCGAAGCTCGCCCCCGGCGACCTGGTCGGCGGGCAGTACGGCGTGCTGGGCTGCCTCGCGCACGGCGGCCTCGGCTGGATCTACCTCGCCAAGGACCGCAACGTCAGCGACCGCTGGGTGGTGCTGAAGGGCCTGCTGGACAGCGGCGACGCCGACGCGATGGCCGCGGCGGCCGCCGAGCGCGCCTACCTCGCCGAGGTCGAGCACCCCAACATCGTCAAGATCTACAACTTCGTCCAGCACGACGGCGACGGCTACATCGTCATGGAGTACGTCGGCGGCGAGTCGGTCAAGGACATCCTGCTGCGCCAGCCGCAGCCCCCGGGCGAGCGGCACCTGCCGCTCGCGCAGGCCATCGCCTACGGCCTGGAGGCGCTGCGGGCGTTCGAGTACCTGCACGCGCAGGGCCTGATCTACTGCGACTTCAAGCCGGACAACGTGATCCAGTCCGAGGAGCAGCTGCGGCTGATCGACCTCGGCGGCGTCCGGCGGCTGGACGACCCGGACGGCGCCATCTGGGGCACGGTCGGCTACCAGGCGCCCGAGATCGCCGACGACGGGCCGTCCATCTCCTCCGACCTGTACACGGTCGGCCGCGCGCTGGCCGTGCTGAGCTTCCCGTTCCGCGGCTACACCAGGACGTACGTCAATTCGCTGCCGCCGCGCGAGGACGTCCCGGTGTTCCAGCGGTTCGAGTCGTTCCACCGGTTCCTGCTGCGCGCGACGCACGCCGACCCGGCCGAGCGGTTCCAGGACGCGGCGGAGATGGCCGAGCAGCTCACCGGCGTGCTGCGCGAGGTCCTCGCCGCCGAGGACGGCGACCCGCGGCCCGCCCCGTCCGGGCTGTTCGGGCCGGAGCGGTTCACCGCCCGGATGGCGGGCGGGGCGGCGGGCGAGCAGGCGCTGCCGCCCGTCCCGCCGGAGGTGGCCGCGGCGGCGCTGCCGGTGCCGCTGGTGGACGGGAGCGACCCGGCCGCCGCGTTCGTGTCCGGATTGTCGGCGCTGGAGCCCGCGCAGGTCGTGGAGGCGGCGGCGAACGCGCCGGCGCGCACCCCGGAGGTCCGGCTGGCGCTCGCCCGGGTGAAGATCGAGCTGGCCGCGGCGCAGGAGGCCGACGCGCTGCTCGACGAGCTGGACGCCGAGCGCCCCGGCGACTGGCGGGTCGGCTGGTACCGCGCGGTCGGGCTGCTCGCCCGCGGCCGGGCGGCCGAGGCCGAGCCGCTGTTCGACCGCCTGTACGGGCTGCTGCCCGGCGAGGCGGCGCCCAAGCTGGCGCTCGCCTGCTGCCGGGAGCGGACGGCGCCGGCCGGCGCGGTCCGCCTGTACGAGACGGTGTGGCGCACCGACCAGGGCTACCTCAACGCCGCGTTCGGCCTGGCCCGGCTGCATCTCGCGGCGGGCGACCGGGGCGCGGCGGTCGCCGCGCTCGACTCGGTGCCGAGGATCTCCATCCGGTACGTGCCCGCGCAGGTCGCGGCGGTGGCGACGGCGGTGCGCGGCCGGCCGGCCGGGGAGCTGTCGGCGGCCGAGCTGGTCGCCGCCGGGGACCGGCTCGGCGGCCTCGACCTGGACGCCGAGCGCCGCGACCGGCTCGCCGCCGAGGTGCTGGAGGCCGCGCTCGACTGGCTGCTCGCCGGCTCCGGCGGGGCCGGGGCCGCCCAGGGCCGCTCCCAGGGCGGGTCGCTGCTCGGCGCCCCGCTCACCGAGACCGCGCTGCGCCGCCTGCTGGAGGCGACGTACCGGGAGCTCGCGCGCCGCACCCGCGACCGGGACGAGTGCCGCCGCCTCGTCGACTCCGCCAACGCCGTACGCCCGAGGACGCTGCTGTGACCGATGACCTGACCGGAGCCGGCGCCGAGCGCGCGGCGGCCGACCACGCGAAGGCGGCGGAGCTGTCCTGCCCCTCCTGCGGCGAGATCGTCTACGCGGAGGAGGTCTTCTGCGAGAAGTGCGGGCACCGGCTCTCCGGCGCGCCGGAGCCGGCCGCCGCGGCGGGGTCGGAACGGTCCGGGACGGAGCGGGGCGGGACGGAGCAGGGCGCGGCGCGGGCGTGCACGAGCTGCGGCGGACCGGCGATCGACGCCGACGGCTACTGCGAGAACTGCGGGCTGCGCCAGCCCGCCGAACGCGACCACGTCGAGATCGAACTGCCGGCCGCCGGCGCGAACGGCGCCGGCCCGGTGGTGGCGGCGGGCGCCAGCGACCGCGGCCTCCGCTACAGCCGCAACGAGGACGCGCTCGCCCTCGCCGCGCACGCCGCCGGGATCGCGGCGGTCGTGTCCGACGGCGTCGGATCGTCCCAGCGCCCCGAGGACGCCTCCCGCGCGGCCGCCGACACCGGCGCCGCCGAGCTGGTGGCGCGCCTCGACGCGGGTGAGGGCCCCGAGGACGCCACCCGGCACGCGGCGCTGCGCGCGGCGGCGGCCGTCGCCGCGCTGGCCACCTCGCCGTCGGACGCGCCGTCCTGCACCTACGTGTCCGCGGTGACCCGCGGCCCGACCGTCACCGTCGGCTGGGTCGGCGACAGCCGCGCCTACTGGCTGTCGGGCGGCGGCGCGGACGCCGCCCCGGACGAGGCCGCCGCGGAGGGCGCCGGCCTCGACGAGAGCGAGGTCAGTACCGGCGACATGGCCGAGCTCGGCGCGTCCCGCCGGCTCACCGAGGACGACTCGTGGGCGGCGTTCATGGTCGCCGAGGGCTCGCTGAGCGAGGCGGAGGCGGAGGCGCACCCGAACGCGCACGTCATCACCGCGTGGCTGGGCGTGGACGCCGGCGACGTCCGCCCGCACGTCGCGACGTTCCGGCCCGCCGGCCCCGGCACGCTGCTGGTCTGCAGCGACGGCCTGTGGAACTACTTCCCGGCGGCCGGCGACCTGGCCGCCCTGCTGGCCGGCGGACCCGGCGGGCGCCGGACCGGCGCGGACGGCGCGCCGGACCCGTCCCCCGACCCGGCGCCCGATCCGGCGTCCGACCCGCTCGGCGCGGCCAGGACGCTCGTCCGGCACGCCCTCGACGCCGGCGGCCGCGACAACATCACCGTCGCCGTGATCCCGCTCCCGCTCCCGTCCCCCGCCGATCCCGCCACCGCCGACGACCGGCGGCCCACCGCCCGCAGCAGCGACACCCCGAGCACGGAGCAGCCCCGATGAGCGAGCAGCCGCAGTTCACCGTCAAGATCGACCAGAACCGGTACCTGCCCGAGGGCGGACGCGAGGTGCACGCCATCGTGTCCGTCGAGGCGACCGCCGCGGGCGGCGTGCCCGCCCCGTCCACGGCCCGGGCGTCCGAGGTCATCATCATCGACACCTCGGGCTCGATGTCCTACCCGGAGGCGAAGCTGCGCGCGGCGGTGGCGGCCGCGCGGGTCGCGGTCGACACGCTGCGCGACGGCGTGGAGTTCGCGATCGTCTCCGGCTCCAACACCGCCGCCATGATCTTCCCCAAGCACGCCGGGCTGGTCGCGGCGTCGCCGCAGACGCGGGGCGAGGCCAAGCAGGCGCTGGGCCGGCTGACGGCGTCCGGCGGCACCGCGATCGGGTCGTGGCTGCGGCTGGCGAGCCAGCTGTTCGACACCGTGCCGGGCGGGATCCGGCACGCGATCCTGCTGACCGACGGCAAGAACCAGCACGAGACGCCCGAGGAGCTGGACGCCGCGCTGGCGGCGTGCGGCGGCCGGTTCGTCTGCGACTGCCGCGGCGTCGGCACCGACTGGGAGGTCGCCGAGCTGCGCAAGGTCGCCTCCGCGATGCTCGGCAGCGTCGACATCGTCGCCGACCCGGCCGGGCTCGTCGCCGACTTCCGGGCGATGACGGAGGCGGCGATGGGCAAGTCCGTCGCCGACGTCGCGCTGCGGATCTGGACGCCGCAGACGGCGGCGCTGCGGTTCGTCAAGCAGGTCATGCCGGCGGTGGAGGACCTGACCGGCAAGCGCGTCGAGTCGGCGCCGCAGGCGGGCGACTACCCGCTCGGCGCGTGGGGCGCGGAGAGCCGCGACTACCACGTCTGCGTCGAGATGACGCCCGGCAAGGTGGGCGGCAAGGAGATGCGCGCCGCGTGGGTGAAGCTGGTCGTGCCGGGCGGGCCGGGCGAGGAGGCGCAGGTCCTCGCGACCGCCAACGTCCTCGCCGAGTGGACCGACGACGAGGCCCAGTCCACCAAGATCAACGACCGGGTGGCGCACTACACCGGGCAGGCGGAGCTCGCGGCCGTCATCCAGGAGGGGCTGCAGGCCCGCCGGGACGGCGACCTCGACACCGCGACGGCCCGGCTCGGCCGCGCCGTGGTGCTCGCCGACGAGGCCGGCAACGACGCGATCACCGCGATGCTGCGCAAGGTCGTGGACGTCGTCGACCCGGCGACCGGCACCGTCCGGCTGAAGCGCGACGTCGACAAGGCCGCCGAGATGGAGATCGAGACGCGGTCGACCAAGACGGTCCGGACGCGCAAGGACGAGACGGTGACCACCCGGCGGGGCGAGGGCTGAGCATGGCGAGCTGCCCGAACGGACACGCCTCCCAGTCGGCGGATTACTGCGACGTCTGCGGAGAGCGCATCAGCGGCGGCACGGCCGGCGGCGGCACCGGTGCGCCCGCGCCGCCGCCCGCCCCGGCGGCTCCCGCGCCCGCGCCCGGCGGGACGCCCTGCCCGGACTGCGGGACGCCCGGCGCCGACCGCTTCTGCGAGATGTGCGGCTACGACTTCGCGACCGGCGGCGGCCTGCCCACACCGCGAACGGCCCCCGCCCAACCAACCCAACCCGGCCAACCCGGCTACCCCGACCAGCCGGCCCGACCGGCCCAACCCGCTCAGCCGGCACAGCAGGCACAGCCCGCACAGCCAGCCCAGCCCGCACAGCCGGCACAGCAGGTACAGCCCGCTCAGCCGGCACAAGCCGCCCAGCCAGCCCACCTCGCCCAGCCGGCCCACCCCGCAGCGCCCGCACCCGCACCCGCACCAGGGCCGGGCTCGGGGTCGCCCGTCCCGCCGGCGCCGCCCGTGCCCGCTCCGCCGCACCGGGGGCCGTCCGAGCCGCCGCCCGCGCCGCGCCCGCCCCGCATACCGGACCCGGCCCCGCCCGTCCCGCCTCCGCCCGCCGCGGGCGCGGCGTGGACGGCGGTGGTGACGGCCGACCGCGAGTACTTCAGCACGGTCATCGCCGAGGAGGGTCCCGACTCCGCGGCGCTGGCCTTCCCGCCCTACGCGCCCGAGCGGCGGATCCCGCTGACCGGGCCGCAGGTCAGGATCGGCCGGCGCAGTTCGGCGCAGCCGTCCCCGCCCGAGATCGACCTGCGCGAGCCCCCCGAGGACCCCGGCGTCTCCCACGTCCACGCGGTGCTGCTGGCCAAGCCGGACGGCACCTGGACGCTGGTCGACCCCGGATCCACCAACCGGACCTGCGTGAACGGGTCCACCGACCCCATCCCCTACAACGTGGAGGTCCCCGTCTCCGACGGCGACCGCATCCACGTGGGCGCCTGGACCACCATCACCCTCACCCGAGGCGAGGCGACATGACGGCCGTTCAGCAGGCTCCCCCGGCGGGGCCGCCCGCCGGTTCCGCGCAGGCGCCGCCGCCCGCGCGGCGGGACTCCGCCGGCGCGCTCCAGCGGGCGTCCGGCCGGCCGGCGGGCGGGGCCGGGCGGCTGCTGCCGCGCACGGTCGCGGCCCGCATCCGGGCGCTGACCGCGCTGTCGCTGGTCCTGCTGCTGGTGCTGCTCGGCATCGGGTGGGCGGCGATCGTGAACGCGCGCGAGGGCGTGCGGGTCATCGGCCACGACGCGGGCCCGCAGGTCGTCGCGACCGGCGACCTGTACTTCCAGCTCAGCGACATGGACGCGCAGCTCGCCAACGCGCTGCTGATCGGGACCGCGGCGGGCGGCGGGCGCGACCAGGCCCTCCAGCGCTACGACGACAACCGGCAGAAGGCCGGCGACGCGCTGCTGAAGGCGGCCAAGCTCGCCGACGAGACGACGGAGAACAACACCGCCCGGGACCTGCTGGACGCGCTCGGCCGCTACGAGCGCCTCGCCGGGCAGGCGCTGCTGCTCGACCGGCAGTCCCCGCACGCGTCCGGGCCGCCGTCGCAGCAGGTCGTCGGCCTCTACCGGCAGGCGACCGACCTGATGAAGCTGGACCTGCTGCCCAAGGCGTACAACCTGACGCTCGACAACGGCACCCTCGTCCGGCACACCTACGAGGACAAGCGGTCGTCGGTGCTGATGGGCCGCACCGGTATCCTGGTCGCGGGCCTGGCGCTGCTGGCGGCCCTGGCCGTCTTCCAGCTGTACCTCACCCGGCGCTTCCGCCGCCTGCTGAACGTGCCGCTGGCGCTGGCCACGCTCGGAACGCTCGTTCTGACCGGGGCGGGGACACTGATGCTGTCCGGCCAGGCGGACCATTTGCGCAAGGCCAAGGAAGAGGGCTTCGACTCGATCCTGGCGCTTTCCCGGACGCGCGCCATCAGCAACAGCGCGAACGCCGACGAGACCCGGTTCCTGCTCGACCCGGGACGGGCGGACGCCTATGAGCAGGTGTATCTGAGCAAATCGCAGACCGTCCTGTATCTGAAGGCGGGAAACCTGACCCAGTACAACGACGCCGTCCAGAAGGGCCTGTCGTTCGAGCCCGGACGGGCGCCGTTCCTCGGGTTCCTCGGCACCGAGGCCAACCGGCCGGCGGAGTCGGCCGAGCAGCGGGCGCGGCTGGCGGACGGCATGAACGAGGCCCTGGCCGCCTACCAGAAGGTCCAGGCGAACGACCGCCGGATGAGGGACCTCGTCAAGGGCGGGCAGCGGGACGAGGCCGTGACCGCCCGCGGCGCCGCCGCCGCGGACTTCACCCGGTACGACCGCTCCCTGCAGGACCTGGCCCGCATCCACCAGAAGGCGTTCGACGAGGCCGTCGCGGACGGCGACGCCGGGACGAGCGGCTGGTACGCCGTCCTGCCGGCCGCGGGCGTCCTGATCGCCCTGCTCGTGCTCGCCGGCGTCCGTCCCCGCCTGGCCGAGTACCGGTGGTCGAAGTGAGCGCGCGGCGGACCGCCGCGGGCGTCGCCGCCGCGGCGGCGCTCCTCGGCTCCGCCGCCGCGTGCGGCGTCGCGGACGCCGCCGACGGCTCCGTCGTCGGCAAGGACCGGCTCGTCATCGGCGTCAACGCCGACCAGCCGGGCGTCGGCGCGCGCGAGGGCGACCGGTACGAGGGGTTCGACATCGACATCGCCAAGGAGATCGCCGGGCGGCTCGGCGTCGCCGGGCCGGGCGTGACGTTCAGGCGGGTGTACTCCGCGACGCGCGAGAGGATGCTGCAGAGCGGCGAGGTCGACCTCGTCGTGGCGAGCTACTCCGTCACGCCCGAGCGCAAGGTGAAGGTCTCCTTCGCGGGCCCCTACTACGTCGCCCATCAGGACATCCTCGTCCGCGCGGCGGACGCGGGGAAGATCCGGAGCATCCACGACCTGAAGGGCCGCCGGCTCTGCAAGGTGCGCGGATCGGTGTCGTTCCCGCGCGTCCACGACGAGCAGGGCATCGCGGCGCTGCCGGTCGAGGAGGACGGCTACTCCGACTGCCTCACCGACCTCGTCGGGGGCGACCTGGACGCGGTCTCCACCGACGACCTGATCCTCGCGGGTCTCGCGGGCGAGGCGTCCGGAAGCGGCCACAGACTCCGGATCGTGAACGCGCCCTTCACCGACGAGCCGTACGGCGTCGGCATCCGGAAAGGGGACGTGGACGGCTGCGAAGCGGTGAACAAGGCGATCACCGGCATGTACCAGGACGGCACCGCGCCGCGGCTGCTGAAGCGGTGGTTCGGCGACACCGGGCTGAAACTCACCACCACCGTCCCGCAGTTCGAAGGCTGCGTCTGAACGGTCGTCACCCTAAGAAGCGGAATGGTCACGGAATGGCGCCGGAAGGGTATTCGGGACCGGCCGGTCACGGAGATCAGACGGTTACGTAAGTTCCGGTCGGCGCGCGTGATCGTAAGTTATGGTCGCGATCAAAACCCGTTCAGGCAACCACCGCCGCCCCCGAGGAGTGCCATGACGACGGTCATTCTGGTGGTGATGTGCGTCGTGGTGGGGGCGCTCGAACTCTACGCGGGCAAGCAGAGCCGCGACCAGGCCAACGCGTTCACCCGGCGGATCGACGAGCTCAACGACCAGGTCACCAAGCAGAACAACGTCCTCGTCACCGTCGGCGAGCAGCTCACCGCCGAACTGTCCCGGGTCAAGCAGGACGTGCTGCCCGCGCTCGACACCCGGCTCCGGCAGAACACCGGGCAGGTGGAGGAGCTCGCGGGCCTCGTCCACCGGGCCGACGAGTACCTGCGCACGCAGGCGGGCCGGCTGCGCGACCTGGAGCAGCAGCGGATCACCCTCGCGGCGCTGCGCCGCAAGCTCGGCGAGGTCGAGACGTCGGTGCGCGCCGTCACCCGGTCGCACGGCGAGTCGGCCGCCGGGAAGGTCGACGCGGCCCTCGACCGGCTCACCGAGCTGGAACGCGGCGGCACCGAGATGCTGGAGCTGCAGCGCACGCTCACCCGCACCCTGGAGGACGTCGAGGACGTCGTCGCCGAACTGCTCCAGTTCACCGAGGGCGAGCTGGACGACACCGTCACCGCCGCGCTCACCGGCCGTCCCCGCCCCCACGGCGACGCCGTCACCGCCACCGGGCGGTTGTGGACCCGCGACGACCAGCTCGACGACATCCTCGGCGAGATGTACGAGCGGTGCGTGCGCGCCAGCCGGCTGAACGTCCGGTTCCGCACGGCCGAGGGCTCGGACGGCCCCGCGCCCGGCTCCCCCGAACGCCGCCGCTACTTCCTCGGCGGGCACGCCTCCGAGGACCTCGCCGGGGTGTTCAGCGCGCTGCTCATCTCCACGGGCGCCGACCTGCCGCGCAACGGGTCGCACGAGTCCCGGCGCGGGCTCGCCCGCGTCGAGCCCGGCGTCCCGTCGGGGGTGGAGCCGGTGCGTCCGCCCGAGGACGAGGCGGCCCTCAAATCCCTCCTGCGGACGCTCTCAGAGTGCTCGGGCGCCGTCGCGCAGATCGGCCCGCTGATGGCCGTGCGGACGCGTGACGAGCTGCTGTGCGCGGTGCTGACGGCCGGCCAGTCGCTGGAGCTGGAGAGCGACGAGGTGTTCTGGGACCCGGCCGCCGCGACCGTCCGGCTGCGGCGGCTGCCGTCCCATCAGCTGTGGGACCTCACCGCCTGGGCGAGCGTGTAGGGCGGGGCGCCGTAGACGCGCACGGTGCGCTCCACCGGGCTGCCGACCCGCACGTACAGCGGGCAGGCGGCGGTGCGGGTGAGCGGGTCGACCTCGGCGCACAGCCCGATCCCCGCGGCACGGTCGAGGAACACGACGTTCTCCACCGCCCGCGCGCCGCGCACCGCGTACGGGACGGAGTCGGCGTCGCCGGTGTCGAACAGCTCCTCGAACGTCAGCCGGCGCGCGAACCGCATCAGCGCGCCGGCGTCCACGACCCGGCTGCCGATCGCCGCCGCGGGGCCCGCGACGACGATGCCGAAGCTCGGGTTCTCCCGGCCGCGGACGTAGATCTCCCGGTCCGGCTCCAGCCCGCGCCTGCGGCCGGGGATCTGGACCCCGAAACCCGCGTCGCCGTCGAGGTAGGCGGGCGGGCCGAAGCCGTCCGCCGGCGTCCCCGGGCGGACGCGCAGCGCGCCCGCCGGCATCTCCCAGCCCGGCAGGTACACGCCGAGGCCCCGCAGCAGCAGCCGCCAGATGGGGCGTCCGGTCACGTCCGGGGCGAACTCCATGGGTTCCATCATCCGGCGCGCGATCTCCCGTCCACAAGATCCTCTCGGGGGCCAGAGCCCTTACCGCGCGGCCCCTGCGCGGCCGGCGGCGCGTCGGCTACCGTTGTAGCCGACCGGATCATGACGAGGACGCCGCCGTGAATCTGCAGGACATGATGGTGCACCGCGACAACTCGTCGCGCACCGTCGACAAATATCTGATGTCCCATGAGGGACGCGTCATCGCCGTGCGCAAGCACCCGGCCGTCCTGTGGCTGCCCGTCCTCGCCGTCGTCGCGGGGCTCGTGGCGTGCGGCGCGGTCAGCGCGGTGACCGGCATCGCCTGGATCTGGTGGCTGTGGCTGGTCACGGTCGCCTTCCTGACCTGGAAGGTCATCGCGTGGTCGGTGGAGTTCTTCCTGGTCACCGAGCACCGGGTGATGGTGATCACCGGCGTGTTCAACCGCAACGTCGTGATGATGCCGCTCTCGAAGGTCACCGACATCACGCTGAACCGGTCCATGGCCGGGCGGATGCTCGGCTACGGCGAGTTCCGCACCGAGACCGCCGGGCAGAAGCAGTGGCTGCAGAGCATCCCGTACATGCCGTACCCGGAGCAGCTCTACCTGGAGGTCTCCTCGGTCATCTTCGGCAGCACCGACGCCTCCCCCGACTAATCCCCGCCTCCAGCACCAGCATGTCCAGGAACGGCGTCAGCGGGCGGCGCGGATGTTGCGGCGGGCGGAGATGACCGCGATCACGATGCCGACCGCGAAGATGAGCGTGCCCATCACGTTGACCTGCGGCGGCGTGCCCGTCCGGGTGGAGCCGTAGATCCACAGCGGGAACGTGACGGTCGCGCCGCTGGTGAAGTTGGTGATGATGAAGTCGTCGATCGACAGCACGAACGCCAGCAGCGCCCCCGCCAGCACGCCCGGCATGATCATCGGCAGCGTGACCAGCCGGAACCGCGTCCACGGCCCGGCCCCGAGGTCCTGCGCGGCCTCCTCCACCGCCGGGTCGAGGCCGACGACGCGGGCCCGGACGGTCACCGCCACGAACGCGATCGAGAACATCACGTGCGCGACGAGGATCGTCAGGTAGCCGCGCGGCAGGTTGAACGTCACGAACATCGACAGCAGCGACGCGCCCATCACGATCTCCGGGCAGGAGATCGCCATGAACAGCACCAGGTTCGTCGAGCCCTTGCCGCGGAACCGGTAGCGGCCGAGCGCGAGGCCCGCGAACGTCCCGAGGACCGTGGTGATCAGTGTGCTGAGCAGCGCGATCGTCAGGGAGTTGATGACCGCGGTGGTGAGGTCGCTCTTGTCGAACAGGTGCCGGTACCACTTGAGCGTGAAGCCCTGCCACTCGAAGTTCTGCTTGCTGCGGGTGTCGTTGAACCCGAAGAGGATCATGATCGCGATGGGCAGGATCAGCCAGGCGATCAGCACGAGCGTGTAGGCGTGCAGGCCGGAGATCTTCCGGCGCGGGCGCGCGGGGCCCCGCTTCGCCGGGGTCTCGGTGGTGGTGAGCGTCGTCATCGTCCCGCCGCCTCCAGAACGTCCTCGGTGCCGAGGGTGCGCGCGTAGGCGAAGATCCCGACGAGCAGGATCGCCATCATCGAGAACGACAGCGCCGACGCCATCGGGTAGGCGCTGTTGTTGAAGTACTCGGTCTGGATCACGTTTCCGATCATGGTGTTCTGCGGGCCGCCGAGGACCTCGGCGTTGACGTAGTCGGACGACACCGGCACGAACGTCATGATCACGCCGGCGAAGACGCCGGGCAGCGACAGCGGCAGGATCACCCGCGTGAACGCCTGCAGCCGGCTCGCGTACAGGTCGTAGGCCGCCTCGACCACCCGGTGGTCGATCCGCTCCAGCGCCACGTAGATCGGCAGCACCATGAAGGGCAGGAAGTTGTAGGTGAGCCCGGACACGACCGCGACACCGGTGTCGAGGATGTGGAAGTCGTTCGGCAGGATCGTGCCGCGCAGCGGACCGAGGATCGGGCCGTTGTCGGTCAGCACCAGCTTCCACGACACCGTCCGCAGGATGAACGAGACGAAGTACGGAAGCAGGAGAAGGAACAGGTACGTCGACTTGTGCCGTCCGCCGCGGAACGCGATCCAGTACGCCGCCGGGTAGGCGATCGCGATGCACAGGACCGTCGAGAGGAACCCGTACCAGAGCGACCGGACGAACTTGTCGCCGTAGGTGTCGATCCCGTCGATGTAGTTCTGCCAGTGGAACGTCTGCCGGAACCCGTCGATGAGGTTCCCCGTCTGCAGCGACAGGGACACCATCAGCACCATCGGGACGAGGAAGAACGCCGCCATCCACAGCCCGCTCGGCAGGATCATGAGGTACGGCGCGAGCCGCCCCCGTCCCCGCGCCATCACGACCCCTTGGCGATGGGCTCGAAGATCTTCTGGTACTCGGCCTCCTCGGCCTGGGTGAGCCGCCGGTAGTGCCGCAGCCGCGCCAGGTCCGCCTCGGACGGGAAGATCAGCGAGCTGGTGCTCAGCCGCGTCAGGTCCTTCTTCTCGTCGCCGGTGGCCGCCGCCGCCTTCTGCTTCAGGATCTCCTGCGTGGACGGGATCGGCGGCATGTAGTTGATGAACTCGGTCAGCGGGACGTTGTTCTCCGGGACGTACAGCCAGTCCATGAGCGTGAGCGCGTCCACCGGGTTCTCGGCGGTCTTCGGGATGCACATGTTGTCGGTCCAGATCGTGCCGCCCTCCTTGGGCACCACGAACTTCACGTCCGGGCTGGTCAGGCTGTAGACGTCACCAGACCAGGCCATCGTCATCCACACGTCGCCCTTGCTGACGGCGTCGACGTAGTCCTGGCTGTAGTACTTGCGGACGATGCCCTTGTCGCGCTGCTCGCGGAGCTTCGCGGCGGCCTTCTCCCAGTCGGCCTTCGTCGACTTCTCCGGGTCGATGCCGAGGAGGAACATCCCGAAGTTCCCGAGTTCCTGGGAGTCGCCCATCATGCCGACCTTGCCCTTGTACTTCGCATCGAAGAGCTGGGCGATGCCGGTGATCTCCTCGTCCACGTACTTGGTGTTGTACGCGATGCCGGTGACGCCCGACTCGTACGGGACCGTGTGCGCGTTGCCCGGGTCGTAGGACGGGTTCTTGAACGCCTGCCCCGCGTTCTTCTCGAAGTTCGGCAGCTTGGCCAGGTCGAGCGGCGCCAGGTAGCCGAGCTGGCGGCACTGCTCCAGCTGGATGCCGTTCGTCATGATCATCAGGTCGAAGCCGATGGACTGGCCGGCCGACAGCGGCGCCTGGATCTTGCCGAACCACGGGCCCATCTCCTGGATGACCTCCTTGTAGGTCACCTGGATGCCCGTCTCCTTCTCGAACGCCTTGATCGTCTCCCGGTCGTCCTGCATGTAGCCCGGCCAGTTCGCCCAGTTGAGCTTGCCGTTCCCGGCCTTGCCCGCCCAGTACTCCTGGACGTCGGTCCGGCTGACCTTCTCTTTGCCGCCCTGCCCCTGCACGCCGCAGGCCGACAGCGCGAGCCCCGCGCCGGCCGCGCCCATCATCCGGAGGACGTCCCGGCGGGCGAAGCTGGAACGTGCCAGGCGCGGCCGCGTGAGTCCGCGCAGGAATGCGGGGTCGATGTTGCTCACTGGGGGGCTCCTATGGCGTAAGAGTGGCGCGGGTCCCACGACAGCCAGACGCTGTCGCCGCGGGCGGCGATGTCGGCGGCGGACGTGGCGTTCTGCAGGAAGACGACGACGTCGGCTCCGGCGGAGGCAGGCGTGGTGATGGTGTAGTTCGTCGCCGTCCCGAGGTACACCACCTCGGTCACGGTGCCGCGGACGCCGCACAGGCCGTCCGCCGGCTTGTCCGGGCCGATGCCGATCTTCTCGGGGCGGACGGTCAGCTCCAGCCGCTCCCCCGCCGCGGCCTTCAGCCCGTCGCGGACCGGGACCTCGATCCGCCCGTCGGGGCCGTAGGAGATGACCGCGGCGCCCGGCCCCGCCTCGGCGATCTCGCCGCACAGCAGGTTGGACGTCCCGATGAAGCCCGCCACGAACCGGGACGCGGGACACTCGTAGATCTCCCGCGGCGTGCCGAGCTGCTCGATCAGCCCGTCGTTCATGACCGCGATGCGGTCCGACATCGTCAGCGCCTCGCCCTGGTCGTGCGTCACGTACACGAACGTGATGCCGACCTCGCGCTGGATGCGCTTCAACTCGACCTGCATCGCCTGCCGCAGCTTCAGGTCGAGGGCGCCGAGCGGCTCGTCCAGCAGCAGGGCCCGCGGCCGGTTCACCAGCGCGCGGGCCAGCGCGACGCGCTGCTGCTGGCCGCCGGACAACTCGGCGGGACGGCGCTTCTCCCGTCCCGCCAGGTCGACGATGTCCAGCATGTCCCCGACCCGCTGGGTGATGTCGGCCTTCGGGACGCCGCGCCGGCGCAGCCCGAACGCGACGTTCTCGAAGACGCTCATGTGCGGGAACAGCGCGTACGACTGGAACACCATGTTCACGTCGCGCCGGTTCGGGGACACGCCGGTGACGTCCTGCCCGAGGAGGTGGACCCTGCCGGCCGTCGGCTCCTCGAAGCCGGCGATCATGCGCATGGTCGTCGTCTTGCCGCAGCCGGACGGGCCGAGCAGCGAGAAGAACTCGCCCTGCGCGATCTCCAGGTCGATGCCGCGGACCGCGGCCACGGTCTCGCCATGGGCGTGGTACGCCTTCTCCACTCCGGTGAGCTCGATGGCGGGGACTGCGCGACCCGGGTCTTCGCGTGCCGGGGCCTGCTGGGTCTCGGTCATGGCCGGTCTTCCTTCACGGGCTCGTTCGGCGGTGGTCAGCCGCCGATGTAGTGCATGACGTGCTTGACGCGGGTGTAGTCCTCGATGCCGTACATCGACATGTCCTTGCCGTAGCCGGAGTGCTTGAAGCCGCCGTGCGGCATCTCCGACACGAACGGGATGTGGGTGTTGACCCACACGGCCCCGAAGTCGAGGGCCTTGCTCATGCGCATGGCGCGGCCGTGGTTCTGCGTCCACACGCTCGCGGCGAGGCCGTACTTGACGCCGTTGGCCCACGCGACGGCCTGCTGCTCGTCCGAGAAGCCCTGCACGGTGATGACCGGGCCGAACACCTCGTTCTGCACCATCTCGTCGTCCTGCTTCAGGCCGCCGACGACCGTGGGCGCGAAGAAGTAGCCGCGGTCCCCGACCCGCTCGCCACCGGCCAGGACCTCGGCGTGGCCGGGCGCGCGCTCGATGAACCCCTGCACCCGCTGGAGCTGGTTCTCGCTGTTCACCGGCCCGTAGTAGGCGTCGGTGTCGCTCGGCGGACCCACCGCCGTCCCCTTGGCGGCCTCCACGAGCGCCTCGGTGAACTCGCCTCGCAGCCGTTCGGCGACGAGCACGCGCGTCGCCGCCGTGCAGTCCTGCCCGGCGTTGAAGTACCCGGCCTCGGCGATGCCGGTCGCCGCCGCCTCGACGTCGGCGTCGTCGAACACGACCACGGGCGCCTTGCCGCCCAGTTCCAGGTGCACGCGCTTGAGGTCCTTGGCCGCCGACGCGGCGACCTCCATACCGGCCCTGACGCTGCCGGTGATGGACACCATCTGCGGCGTCGGGTGCTCCACCAGGGCGCGGCCGGTGCCGCGGTCGCCGCAGATCACGTTGAACACGCCCGGAGGCAGGAATTCGGCCGCGATCTCCGCCAGCATCAGCGTGCTCGTCGGCGTCGTCTCGGACGGCTTGAGCACGACGGTGTTGCCCGCCGACAGCGCCGGGCCGAACTTCCAGACCGCCATCATCATCGGGTAGTTCCAGGGCGTCACCTGCGCGCACACCCCGATCGGCTCCCGCCGGACCGAGGACGTGTGGTCCGCCATGTACTCGCCGGTCGCCTTGCCCTCCAGCACCCGGGACGCACCGGCGAAGAAGCGGAGGTTGTCCACCATCGGCGGCATCTCCTCGTCCAGGGTCAGCTGGACGGGCTTTCCGGTGTCGCGGACCTCGGCCCGCACCAGTTCCCCGGCCCGCGCCTCGACCGCGTCCGCGAACCGCAGCATCGCGAGGCTCCGCTCCGCCGGGGTGGCGTCGCGCCAGGCGGGGAAGGCGTCGGCCGCCGCGCGGAACGCGGCGTCGACGTCCGCGGCGCCGGACACGGGCGCCTCCGCGTACGTCTCGCCGGTGCTGGGGTCGACCACCTCCAGCGTCCGCCCGTCCTTGGCGTCCACGTACTCGCCACCGATAAAGTTGCGCAGCCGCTCGCCGCTCATCCTCAGGTCCCTCCTGGGCACCGTCGCCCGTTGTGTCCTGTTGGCCCAGACCCTTACAGAGGATCCCGCCCAACACAAGTGATTCCGTTGTTACGATCCAGCTTCACGACTAATTCACTTGACCCAGCAGCCTCACACCCTCGATGCCGCAGCTAGGAGACCATCGTGGAACGCGCCGCACGCGTCCAGCTCGACGAGACCGCGAAGCACATCATCGAGCAGCTCCAGCAGGACGGCCGCCGTTCCTACGCCGCCATCGGCAAGGCCGTCGGGCTGTCGGAGGCCGCCGTCCGCCAGCGCGTGCAGAAGCTCCTCGACGCCGGCGTCATGCAGATCGTCGGCGTCACCGACCCGCTGACGCTGGGCTTCTCCCGGCAGATGATGATCGGGGTCAAGTGCGAGGGCGACCTGGAGAAGATCGCCGACGAGCTGGCCGGCCTCCCGGAGATCGACTACGTGGTCATCACCGCCGGCTCGTTCGACATCCTGGTCGAGCTCGTCTGCGAGGACGACGAACGCCTCCTGGAGCTCCTCGGCCGCATCCGCGCCGTCCCGGGCGTCGTCTCCACGGAGAGCTTCGTCTACCTCAAACTGCGCAAACAGACCTACTCCTGGGGTACGCGCTGACTTCTCCGCACACCCGACGATTCTCGTTCTCAATGGGGATGCCCTGGCAAGACCTCTCGGCGTACTTTGAGATGCCGTAAGGAGGGAGACCGGCCATGCCCGAGTCGGTCCGCGAGGACCTTCCCGCCACCGAGCACATCGCCTTCCACCTCTCCGACGACCAGTCCCTGGTCATCCGCAAGGCCGCCGAACTGGTCGGCTGGACGGTCACCGAGTACGTCCTGTCCGCCGCCCTGGACCGCGCCGAACGCGACCTCTACGAGCACGCCGCCGCCACGGAGCCCGCCGCCGCCCCCACGGCCCCCGACCCATCCGCCCCTTTCGTCGCCCTACTAACAGCCCTGGCCTGACCGCCCCGTCAACCGCCTCGGCCACCAACCAACAGCCCCGCCCCCGCCCACCTCTTTCGCCGCCTTACTGGGGCCCCGGCCCGACCTCCCCATTCACCCCTTTCGCCGCCTTACTGGGGCCCTGGCCTGACCTCCCCGCCCACCCCTTTCGCCGCCTTACTGGGGGCCGTGGCCTTACCTCCCCGGTGGAACCGCCTCGGACAGGCGCGCGGCGTACGCGGCGGCCTCCGCGTCGGACTCGTACTTCTGCCGCGGCCAGAAGAAGCCGCGGAGCCCGTCCTTGCGGTTGCGCGGAACCACATGGACATGCAGGTGCGGGACGCTCTGGCTGATCCGGTTGTTCATGGCGACGAACGATCCGGCCGCGCCGAGCGCCGACTCCATCGCCCCGGCGAGCCGCTGAGCGTGCCCGAAGAAAGGGCCCAGGACATCGGCGGGGAGATCCGTGAGCGTCTCGTAGTGCGCCCGGGGCACCAGCAACGTATGCCCCTTGAACAACGGCCGCGCATCGAGGAAGGCCATGACATCCGGCGCATCCAGCACAACATGCGCATCCCGCTTCCCCTCGATGATCTCGCAGAACACACAAGCCCGGCCCACTGACTCACCCATCCCCTCATCCTCCCGCAACCCAACCCGACAACGAGCGCCCCCGGCCCCCTCCCCCAGCCCAACCCCGACAACGAGCCCCTCCCCCGACCCAACCCAACGACGAGCGCCCCCGGGGCTCCTCCTCCAGCCCAACCCGAGCAACGAGCCTCTCCCGGCCCCTCCCGCACCCGAGCCCCTTCCCGGCCCCTCCCGCAGCCTGGCCCGACAATGAGGCGCCGCCGGCGCGCGTCACGCTGCCGCCACGACCGATCGGCGCCGGCCGGGCGCCTCGTCGGCCTCGGTCACGGCTGGCTGCCCCCGGCGGGGTTGAAGGGCATCCCTCGGTGTAGGCCGTCTTCGCCCCAGCTTGGACACAGGCGGGTGTGGCGGATTAACGCCGGTCTTACGCCGTGGCGCTTATCGTGTGGTTTTCATGCGGCTGGAGAATGTCGCCTTCCGTTACCGGCGGCGGGATCCCTGGGTGTTCAGGGATGTCACGTTGTCCCTGGCGGTCGGCAGCGTGACCGAGGTGACGGGGCACAACGGCGCCGGCAAGTCCACGCTGCTGCGCGTGATCGCCGGTTTGCGCCTCCCGCGCGTGGGCGTCGTCAAGGATCGTCCCGCCCGGGTCGGGTACGCGCCCGAGCGGTTTCCCGTCGACCAGCCGTTCAGCGTCCGCGGGTACCTCGGGCATATGGCCGCAGTGCGCCGGGTGCCCCGGGACGCGGTCGATGCCTGGGCGGAGCGGCTCCACCTCGATCACCTCCTCGATGTGCGGCTCCCTGAGTTGTCGAAGGGCAGCGGTCAGAAGGTCGGGCTCGCCCAGGCCCTCATGGGCGACCCGGAACTCCTGATCCTGGACGAGCCTTTCGCAGGCCTGGACGCCGCCATCCGTGACGCGCTGCCGGAGCTGATCTCCGGGCTGGCGGCCGACGGCGCCACCGTCGTCGTGAGCGATCATCAGCGCTGTATAGAGACCTTGCCGGGAGTCGAGCGGCTACGGGTGGCGGACGCGGCGGTGACGCGTCTCGCCCCCGACGGGACCGCCGATGACTGGACGGTCCTGGAGGTCGAGGTGCCCGCGGACGAGGCCGCCACCCTGGAGACCAAGCTGCGCGCGGACGGTTACCGGGTGCGAAGGGCCGGACAGTGATCGCGCTCGTCCGGTTCCAGATGGCGGGCTACGTTCGTTCGCTCCGCGTCCTGCAGCCGCTCATCGTCGTGGCGCTGTTCGCGGCGCTCATCCTCTCCCAGGGACCGAGCGGGCCCGACGCCTCCACGCTCGCCGCCCGGACGTTCGCGGACGTGGCGGCCTTCATGTTCCCGGTCTGGGCCTGGGCGGCGCGCGCACTGCTCGACACGCAGCCCGACGAGCAGCGTGCGCTGACGGCCACCGCCGCCCGCGTCCCTCACACCCCCCTGTGGGCGGGACTCCTCGCGGCGTATGCCATGAATCTCTGCCTCGGCGTCGTCGCATTGGCCATTCCTCTCCTGCAGGCCCTCCAAGCCGGCTCCCCCGGCTCGGCGATCTTGACCGGCTGCGCCCTGAACCTCCTCGTCGCCGCCCCGGGCACGCTGCTCGGCGCATGGACGAGCCGCGCCGTCATCCCCGACCCCGGTGTATCGCTGCTCGCGCTCCTGGGCGGAGCCCTGGGATTTCTCCTGCTCGGCATCGGCCCCCTCGCCTGGCTCTCCGTCCCGATGATCGACTGGCTGCGCGCGGCCCACGACGGCCCCGACGCCTTCACCTCCCACTTCCCCGCCGTCGCCCTCCACCTGCTCCTCTGGTCCCTCGTCGTCGGCGCCCTCTACGCCACAACCGCCCGCCGCCGCCCCTGACCCCCACCGCCCGCCGCACGTGGGAGCCACGCGGCCTAAAGGGGCAGGCTGCCTGAAGGTCACACGGCCTGAAGGGTCACACGGCTTGAGGGCTCACGCAGACTGAGGGCTCACGCAGCCTGGAGGGATACGCGGCCTGAGGGCTCACACGGCCTGGAGGGATACGCGGCCTAAAGGGGCACGCGGCCTGGAGATTTAGGCGGCCTGGAGGGTTAGCCAGGATTCCTCCAGTGGGGTGTCCTTGCGGTTGCAGAAGTAGACGCGGCCCGGGTCGCCCCAGTACCAGCCGAGGCGGGGGTCGGAGTCGAGTTGCAGGAGGAGGCGCCACTCCTCCGCCGTGCGCTGCTCGTCGGGGGTGAGGGGCGGGGGTTTCGGGGAGTCCAGGGGGCGGCCCGTCGAGGCGTACAGGCAGTCGGGGCCCACCGGGCGCTGGACGAGGGCCGGCCAGCCGCCCAGCTGGTGGACCGGGGCGTTCTCCGGCCAGGTGTGCCGCGTCCAGGCGGCGTGGAGTTGCGCGTAGACCGGCAGGATGCCGCTGTAGATCGTCTCCACCCGCTGGACTGCGGGCTCCTGAGGCGAGGGCAGGGAGAGGAACGGGGAGGCGGTCAGCGTGGTCTCGGGGTAGGGGGCCGCCTTGGGCGTGGTGGCCTGGAGGGTGCCGGTGAACACGCGCCAGCCGTCTCGCTGTGCGGCCGAGTCGCCCCAGGGGCGCGGGGTCTCGGTCGCGTAGTAGAACGCGGCGGTCGATGTGGGCAGGCCGGGGATCTCGCCGAAGCGCACCAGGGCGGCGAAGTCGATCGCGCCGAGGAAGCGGAGAGGGCGGCCGTTCCATACGGGCCACGGCTCGTCCGGCGGGAGGAGGGGCGCCCCGCCGAGCCTGAGGGGAACCCCGTCGCCGGTGCCGAGCTTCAGTGCCGGCCTGGCCAGGGGCATCAGGACGGCCGTGATCTCGGGGTCGAGGAAGGCGTCGAGCAGGACGCGGAGCCGGCGGAACTGCGCGATGAAGTGGTCCATGCACGTAGCGTGACCCGCGCGAGGTGCCGCGCGCAGCATCCGGCGAAATTGTGGATAACTCAGCGTTCCAGGGCGCCGGCGAGCTGAACCAGGAAGCGGTCGACCTCCTGCTCGTCATAGCCGGGGCCCAGCCGCACCACGCGGAAGGCGCTTTCCCGCACGTCGCGGGCCGTCACGGCCGGGGCGGCACCGCGCAGGCCCGCGACCACCCGGTCCAGGAACGCGTCCACGTCCCGCACGTCGTAGCCGCTGCGCAGGCGGGCACCGGAGAACCGGGCGTTCTGGATCCAGTTGATCAGCCAGGCGGGTTGCGCGCGCGGCCGTCCGGGACGCTCCCCGATCGGCGCCCTCGCCTGGAGCTCCCTGATGCACTCGCGCAGCAGCTCGTCCACGGAACGGCTGTCGTAGCCGCGCAGGACGACGTCGAAGCGGGTCCCGCGCACCTCCTCCGCGGAGATCGGCGGCCCGCCGTCCAGCGCCTGCGAGACCCGCCGCAGCAGGGTGTCGACCTGCGTGCGGTCATAGCCGCGCAGGACCACCGGCAACCGCGCACCCGTCCTCACCGGTACCGTGCTCCTCCACCCGCGCCGGCGGGAGGCCAGGGGCACCGCCCGCGGCGCGCTCAGTCCTCGGTCGACGCGGCCAGCTGCCCGCAGGCCCCGTCGATCTCCCTGCCCCGAGTGTCGCGCACCGTGACCGGGACCCCGTGGGCCTCCAGGCGCCGGACGAACTCGCGCTCGTCCTCCGGCCGGGAGGCGGTCCACTTGGAACCCGGCGTCGGATTCAACGGGATCAGATTGACGTGTACGAGATTCCCGCGCAAGAGCCTGCCGAGAAGATCGGCCCGCCACGCCTGGTCGTTGATGTCCTTGATGAGGGCGTACTCGATCGAGACACGGCGCCCGCTGCGGTCGGCGTAGGCCCAGGCCGCGTCCAGGACCTCCGACACCTTCCACCGGTTGTTGATGGGCACGAGGTCGTCGCGCAGCTCGTCGTCGGGGGCGTGCAGGGAGACCGCCAGCCGCACCGACATGTCCTCGGCGGCGAGCTTCTCGATCGCCGGGACGAGTCCGACCGTGGAGACCGTCACCGAGCGCTGGGAGATGCCCAGGCCGGCGGGTGCCGGATCGGTGATGCGGCGTACCGCGCCTATGACCGCCTTGTAATTGGCCAGGGGCTCGCCCATGCCCATGAAGACGATGTTGGAGACCCGGCCGGGCCCGCCGGGGACGCGCCCACGTGCGAGTGCGCGCGCGCCGGCCGCGACCTGTTCGACTATCTCCGCGGTAGAGAGGTTACGTGTCAGCCCGGCCTGGCCGGTCGCGCAGAAGGGGCAGTTCATGCCGCACCCCGCCTGGGAGGACACGCACATCGTGGCCCGGTCCGGATACCGCATCAGCACCGACTCGAACAGGACGCCGTCGAACGCCTTCCAGACCGTCTTGAGCGTCGTCCCGCCGTCGCAGTCCAGTTCGCGGACCGGCGTCAGCAGCGACGGCAGCAGCTCCGAGGCCAGGCGCTCGCGGACGGCGGCGGGCAGGTCCGTCATCTTGGCGGGATCGTCCACCAGGCGGGCGAAGTAGTGCCGTGACAGCTGGTCGGCTCGGAAGGGCTTCTCCCCCAGCGCGGCGACCGCCTCCCGGCGCTCCGCCGCGGTCAGGTCGGCGAGATGCGTTGGCGGCTTGCCGCGCCTCGGGGCGGCGAAGACGAGCTTCGCCGGCGTCTTCTTGGGCGCGGTGCCGGTGGTTGCGGGCTGGGCGGCGGCGGGCTGGGTCGTAGACATGGTCCTCCCAGTGTCGCAAACACCGGCCCGTGCATCGTCCGTCCGCCGGTGGACGTCCTTACCGGTAAGACGACATTCCTGCACATGACCTTGTGTGCGACTAAGGTCTCGATCATGTCGGTTTTGCGTAAGGGCGGTGTCTCGCCCCGGCGATCCGCGGCCAGGGTCGTCCACGCCGCGGCGAGTCCCTACGGCAGCCGGCGGCTCGTCATCGAGACCGACGGCGACGTCACCGCGGCCTACCTGAAGGACGCCCGCGACTCGGTGGTCGGGGCCGCCTGGGTCGCGAACCACCGGAAGGCCCCGCGGGACCTGGACCAGTCCCGGCTGGACGCCGGCCGCCCGCCCCTCCTGCCCGAGTCGCACCTGCGCGATCCGGCGGGACGCAAGGCACTGGACGCCGAGTCCCTGGAGGTCGTGTGGTTCGAGGAGGGCGACGGAGTCGCCGTCCTGGAGGCCGGCGACCCGCTGTTCGTGATCCCCGGCTGGTCCGACATGGGACGCGGCATCCCCGGATACGCGCGCGACGCCACCCGCCAGAGCCCGTTCGCCTTCCCCCTGGACGAGGAGATCGCCGACTTCGGTCCGCGCATCGAACTGGCGCGCGAGCACTGGAAGCGGTGCCGGGCCGACGACTCCTGGGCGGAGTTCCAGCAGTCGGTGCTCGGCCACCTGCTGCAACGGCTCGGCCCGAGTGGCCACTACTGGCACGACGTCGGACGGCAACTGGCGAGCGGCAGGGCGGGGGTCGCCCCGACGGTAGGGGTGTCGGAGCGTCCCGCGAAGGGCGGCCGAGAATTCACCGTGTTGAGCACGGTCGGGATGAGCCGCCAGCGCATGCCCACGGTCGAACTGTACGAAGACGACGTCGCCCCTTACGGACGGATCGAACTCGCCGTCGCCAGCACGCTCCCCAGCCAGAAGGCCGGCAGCATCTTCCCCTGGCTCGCGCAGTACCCGTGGCGGTCGGTGACCTGGTTCGCTCCAGGCGACGTCGTGAAGTGGTACCACGAGGCCCGCACGTTCCCGCTGGGCAGCGGCGAGCCGTCCTGGGAAGGCGTCCTGCTCCTGGACGATCCGAACCGTCTGGCGGGCCCTGAGGCGCCCGCCCTGACCGGACACACGCTCAACGGCGACGCCGTCCGGTGGCTGTGGCTCGTGCCCATCACCGGTGAAGAGCACCGCTACGCCAAGAGCGAGGGATCGGACGCGCTCATCCGGCGCCTCGCGCAGCAGGGCCGTTCCTGGGTCATCTCCTAGGTCGGGAGGAAGAGCTCCAGGAGGAGCCACACGACGGGGGCCGTCGCGACCAGGGAGTCGAGGCGGTCCATCACTCCGCCGTGGCCGGGAAGGAGCGTTCCCATGTCCTTGATGCCGAGATCGCGCTTGACCATCGACTCGACGAGATCGCCGGCGGTCGCGGTGACCACGGCGGCGAGCCCGATGATGACGCCCTGCCAGACCTGACCGCCGTCCAGCAGCCACCACACCAGCCATCCGCCGACGGCCATGCACGTGATGGCGGAACCGGTGACGCCCTCCCACGTCTTCTTCGGGCTGATCGTGGGCGCCAGCTTGTGCCTGCCCAGGAACGACCCCGCGAAATAGCCGCCGATGTCGCTGGCGACGGTCGTGGCGATGAAGATGACGATGCGGTGGTCACCGTCGTCCGGCCGCATGAGCAGCGCGACGATTCCGCCCATCAGCACCAGGTAGCCGGCCACGAACGACCCGGCGGCGACATCCCGGACGTATCCGTCGGAGCCCTCGGTCATCCGCGTCATGAGCAGCGCGAGCACCGTCAGCGACACCGCCGCGACCGCGGCGGTCGGCCCCCACACGTACGCGACGACCGGTGTGCCCACCATGCCCGTCGCGACCGGGATGAACGGGACGCGGATGCCGCGGCTCTTGAGCGCCTCGGTCAGCTCGCGCATACCGAGGAAGAGGAACACGATCATCACGCCAAGGAAGATCTCCTTGACGGTGTAGAGCGACAGCAGGACCAGCGCGCCCAGGGCGACGCCGACGCCGACGGCGAGCGGCAGGTTGCGGCCCGTCCTGCTTTCACGCTTCCCTTCGGACGCGCCGGCGGGCGCATCCGGGGACGGAGCGGCGGTGGCGCCGGTGGGCGGCACGTCCGCGGAGGGGGCGCGCTTCGCGGAGCCGTCCTGCCCGGAGGGCGGGTCGAGTGCTTCTCCGGGGGGCGGGCCGGCCATGTCGACCTCCGGCTCATCCGGGGAACCCGAGGGCTCCCCGGCATCGTCGAGTTCCATCAGACCTCGAGCAGTTCGGCCTTCTTGTGCTCGAGCAGCTCATCGATCTGCGCCACGTAGCGGTGCGTCGTGTCGTCGAGCTCCTTCTCCGCACGCCGCACCTCGTCCTCGCCGGCCTCGCCGTCCTTGGCGAGCTTGTCGAGGGTGTCCTTGCCGCGGCGCCGGATGTTGCGGATGGAGACCCGGCTGTCCTCGGCCTTCGTCCCGGCGACCTTGATGAACTCCCTGCGGCGCTCCTCCGACAGGTCGGGGAACACGACGCGGATGACGTTGCCGTCGTTGGTGGGGTTCACGCCGAGGTCACTGTCGCGGATCGCCCGCTCCACCGCCTGCATGGACGACTTGTCGAACACCTGGACGATGACCATCCGCGGTTCCGGCAGCGTGAACGACGCGAGCTGGTTGATCGGCGTCGGCGTCCCGTAGTACTCGGCGGTGATCTTGTTGAACATCGCGGGGGTGACCCGGCCGGTGCGGATGGCCTGGAAGTCCTCCTTGGCGACCGCGACCGCCTTCTCCATCTTCTCCTCGGCCTCGAGGAGGGTCTCGTCGATCACTGTGACTCCCGTGTCATCTGGTCGGCCCTGATCGTGCGGTCCGGCGGCGCGCGGGGCACCGCCGAGGGCTGCGGTCAGCCCTGTGCCGGGCTGACCAGCGTGCCGATCTTCTCACCCCGGACGGCCCGGACGATGTTTCCCTGCCCCATGAGGTCGAAGACCACGATGGGAAGAGTGTTGTCCATGCAGAGACTGATGGCCGTGGCGTCCATGACCTTCAGACCCCGCTGTAGAACCTCACCGTAATCCAAGCGGTCGAACTTGACCGCGTCTGGATTCTTTCGTGGATCGGCGTCGTATACACCGTCCACTTGGGTGGCCTTCAGTACCGCCTCCGCACCGATCTCCAGCGCGCGCTGGGCGGCGGTGGTGTCGGTGGAGAAGAACGGCTGTCCGAGACCGGCGCCGAAGATGACCACGCGGCCCTTCTCCAGGTGCCGGATGGCGCGTCTCGGGATGTACGGCTCGGCGACCTGGCTCATGGTGATGGCGGTCTGCACCCGCGTGTCCAGCCCGAGCTTCTCCAGGAAGTCCTGCAGGGCGAGGCAGTTGATGACGGTGCCGATCATCCCCATGTAATCGGCGCGGCCGCGGTCCATGCCGCGTTCGGCCATGACGGCGCCGCGGAACATGTTGCCGCCGCCGCAGACGACCGCCACCTGCACGCCGTCCCGGACGGCCTCGGCGATGGCCTCGGCGACGTGCTGGACGACCTCCGGGTCGATGCCGAGCGGTTCGCGGCCGGCGAAGGCCTCGCCGGAGAGCTTCAGCAGCACCCGCTTCCAGCCGGCCCGCGGGGCATGCCCGCCGCCGCGCCCGCCGGACGCCGTCCGGGCGGACGACGAGGCCGCCGCCGCGCTAGTGGTCGTCTTGTCCGGCACGTCGGCGGCCTCCTCGTTCGTCGCGATATCTCGGGTCCCTGTCTCCAGAGTGCCCTTACGCCTGCCCGACCTTGAACCGGGCGAAGCGGACGACCTTCACGCCGGCCTCGTCGAGGACCTTCGCGATCGTCTTCTTGTTGTCCTTCACGAACGCCTGCTCCACGAGGACGAAGTCGCGGAAGTAGGCGTTCACCCGGCCCTCGACGATCTTCGGGATGGCCTGCTCGGGCTTGCCCTCGTCGCGAGTGAGCTGCTCGGCGAGCGCCCGCTCCTTCTCGACCGCCTCGGCGGGGATCTCCTCGCGGGTGAGGTACTTCGGCGCCATCGCCGCGATCTGCTGCGCGACGTCCTTGGCGACCTCGGCGTTCTCGATGTCCAGCTCGACCAGCACGCCGGTGGTCGGCGGCAGGGACGGGTCGGACTTGTGCAGGTAGCTGGCCACGTAGGCGCCCTGGAAGTGGGCGAAGCGGCGCAGCTCGAGCTTCTCGCCGATCTTGGCGCTGTTCTCCTCGATCAGGGCCTGGACGGTGGTGCCGGGCTCGATCTCGGCGGCCAGCACGGCCGGCGCGTCGGCGGCGCCGCTGCCGGCGGCGAACTCGACGAGGCGCTGGGCCAGCTCGATGAACTGCGCGTTCTTGGCGACGAAGTCGGTCTCGCAGTTGAGCTCCAGCAGCGCGCCGTCACCCGAGCCGGTGAAGTGCTCGGCGACCAGGCCGTTGGCGGCGGTGCGCTCGGCGCGCTTGCCGACGTCCTTGGCGCCCTTGAGGCGCAGCAGCTCCGTCGCCTTCTCGAAGTCGCCGTCCGCCTCGGTGAGGGCGTTCTTCACGGCCATCATGCCGGAGCCGGTCAGGTCGCGCAGCCGCTTGACGTCAGCGGCGGTGAAGTTGGCCATCGCTCTCTTCGCTTCTCTCGTCGTTGGTCGTGGACCCGCGACGGTCCCGGCGGCCCTGCGCGGGGCCGCCGGGACCGCGGGATCAAGCCTGCTCGGCCTCGGCGGGCTTCGGCGCCTCGGCGGCCGCGTCGGCCTCGGCCGGCACCTCGGCCTCGGCCGGCACCTCGGCCTGCTCGGCCGCGGGGGCGTCGGCCGGGGCCTCCACCGGGGCGTCGGCCGGAGTCTCCGCCGGAGCGTCGGCCGGGGTCTCCACAGCGGCTTCCGCGGGGGTCTCCGCGGGGGCCTGCGCCTCGGCGCCCTCGGCCGGCTTGTTCTCCAGCAGGTCGCGCTCCCACTCGGCCAGCGGCTCGGCGGCGCCCGCGGCCGCGGCGGCCGGCTTCTCGTCCCCGCCGGTCGCGGCGCCCGCGCGGGCGAGGAGGCCGTCGGCGACGGAGTCGGCCACCACGCGGGTCAGCAGGCTGACGCTGCGGATGGCGTCGTCGTTGCCCGGCACCGGGTAGTCGACCTCGTCCGGGTCGCAGTTGGTGTCGAGGATCGCCACGACCGGGATGCCGAGCTTCTTGGCCTCGTTGACCGCGATGTGCTCCTTCTTGGTGTCCACGATCCAGATGGCGCTCGGAACCTTCGCCATGTCGCGGATACCGCCGAGGGTGCGCTCCAGCTTGTCCTTCTCGCGGCGCAGGCCGAGCAGTTCCTTCTTGGTCATGCCGGAGCCGGCCACGTCGTCGTAGTTGATCTCCTCCAGCTCCTTGAGCCGGGTGAGCCGCTTGTGGACGGTGGAGAAGTTGGTGAGCATGCCGCCCAGCCAGCGCTGGTTCACGTAGGGCATGCCGACGCGGGCGGCCTGCTCCGCGATGGACTCCTGCGCCTGCTTCTTGGTGCCGACGAACAGGATCGTGCCGCCGTGGGCCACCGTGGCCTTGACGAACTCGAACGCGCGGTCGATGTAGGACAGCGACTGCTGCAGGTCGATGATGTAGATGCCGTTGCGCTCCGTGAGGATGAAGCGCTTCATCTTCGGGTTCCACCGACGCGTCTGGTGGCCGAAGTGGACGCCGCTCTCCAGGAGCTGCCGCATGGTGACGACGGGTGCCATTGCCCGTGTTCTCCTTCTCTGGCCCTATCGGGCCGCATTTGGTTGTCTGCCTGCATCCGGGTGCCGTCCCACCGCCGCCGAAGCGACGGACCGAGGGACTGCGCCCCACCTAGACCTGCGGTGGCATGCGGACGCGTGAGATCAGCCGCCGTGGGTGTCCCAGGCGGCTGGCCCGTTGCCGGGTCTGGGCCTGTCCGTTCCGGGAGCGGCTTCTCGCCTCCCCACCCGGAGGTGGGTCGATGACGGCCTGGCCCTGGCCGGTGTCCTTTCGGGCACGCTTACAGATTATCAGGGCGCCGACGCGTCCGGGCATCAACGGTCCGCAGGGTTATCCACAGTTCGCCGACCCCGTCGACGCGGCGGCGGGGACCCGGCAGGCTGCGCTGCATGACACTGCTCACGCTGCTGCTCACCTGCATGATCGCCGTCGGCGGACCGGGCCTGGACGCGTGGCGGTGGCCGTTAGGCCCGCCCGCGCCGCGGGTTCTGCGGGCCTTCACGCCGCCGGCCGACCCGTGGGGGCCCGGCCACCGCGGGGTGGATCTCGCGGGCCGCCCCGGGCAGGCCGTCTACGCCGCGGGGCCGGGGCGGGTCTCCTACGCCGACCGCCTGGCGGGGCGCGGTGTCGTCGCGATCGATCACGGGACGCTGCGGACGACGTACCTGCCCGTCCGTCCGAGCGTGCAGGTGGGGCGCAGGGTCGCGTCCGGTACCCGGATCGGGGTCCTGGAGAGCGGGCGGCTCCATTGTCGCCTGCCCTGTCTGCACTGGGGGCTGCGCCGCGGTGCCCTCTACCTGGACCCGCTCAGCCTGGTCCGGCGCCAGGTGCGCCTTCTCCCCCGCTGGACGAGCCCGTCCCCATCCGCGTCGCCGTCTCCGCCCCAGAGCACACCGGGCGCGCAGCCGCAGCCGCGGATGGCCCTGCGCGATGCCACCACGGCGACGGGTGGGGCGTTGACGGGCATGGTCCTGACACTGACGGCGGCCTTCGCCTGGCGGCGCAGCCGCGTCCGCTTCCGCCTCCACCGTCGCCGCCGTACGCCCCCGGGCGTCATCGACCTCGCCCACGAACGCCGTCTGCGCCGCACCCCATGACCAGCCGGGCCGCCGCTCTGCCACCCACCGGAGTGGGACGTGGCAGAGCGGCGGCCACCCCGTACCCACCGTGCTGTCTCGGGGCATAGGGGAGTCATCGTCGTCCGGTCACTCGAGCCACGGGGCCAGTCGGCGGGACAGATCCCGCGGAGAAGTGCTCACCTGCATCCCCACGGTCGGCGGAGCAGACGCCGCCGAGAAGCACTCACCTGCACCCTGAGGGGCAGATGCCGCCGAGAGGTGTTCGCCTGCATCGTCACGGTCGGTCGGGGTGGGTGCCGCGGGGGTGGGCCTGGCGGTGGACCTGTTTCAGCCGCTCGGCCGAGACGTGGGTGTAGAGCTGGGTGGTCTGCAGCGAGGCGTGGCCGAGGATCTCCTGGACGCTCCGGAGGTCGGCACCGCCTTCCAGCAGATGTGTCGCGGCGCTGTGGCGGAGTCCGTGCGGGCTCAGGTCGGGGACTTGGCCGACCTCTGATATCCGTCCATGGACGATGCGGCGTGCGGTCGTCGGGTGGAGTCGTCCTCCGCGAACCCCGAGGAAGAGTGCCGGGCCGCTGTCCTCGTTCGCGAAGGAAGGGCGCCCCGCGCGCAGCCAGTCCTGGACAGCGCGGACGGCCGGCTCCCCGACCGGGACGGTGCGTTCTCGTCCTCCCTTGCCCAGGACGCGAACCGTCCTGCGCCCGGTGTCCAGGTCGTCGATATCGAGCCCGCACAGCTCACTGACGCGGACACCCGTCCCGTAGAGGACCTCCAGGACGGCCAGGTCGCGGAGCCCGATGGGGCCTTGGGCGTCCATGGTGTCCAGTAGTCGCGCCGCGTCGTCCCGCGTGAGGACGTCGGGGAGGTCCTGCTGCCGCTTGGGCGTGCCCAGCAGGAGCCCCGGGTCGTCCTGCAGGAGGCCGCGCCGGTGCAGGTGCCGGGTGAACGCGCGGGCGGCGGCCGTCCGGCGGGCCAGGGTGGCGCGGGAGCGGCCGAGAGCATGCTGGCGGGCGAGCCATGCCCGCAGCAGCGAGACGTCCAGGTGCGCGGGTTCGGTAACACCGGTGGCAGCGGCATAGGCGGACAGATCAGCCAGATCGCCCAGATAGGCGCGCAGCGTGTGCGGGGACACGTCGCGTTCGGCCCTGAGATGCCGCCCGAAATCGGCTACGGCGCCCTCAAACGCATTCGTCACAGCGGTCACGCTGCGCCAACGGCACGTCCGGCGCAAGCACCGGCCGGGAGCGCCACGGAATCGCCGCCGACCTCCAGCCGGGTTATCCACAGAATGCGATTCCACTATTACGCATGGTCATGCTGCGGCAGCGTCGGAGGCCGGAGGTGAGGCACCCATGAAAGCTCACATCAGACTCGGCCGGCGCGGCGAGGACGCGGCGGCCGACTACCTGGTCGGCCTCGGCTGGACGATCCTCGACCGCAACTGGCGATGCCGTGAGGGCGAACTCGACATCGTCGCCCACGACGGGCGGAGGCACATCGTGTGCGAGGTGAAGACCCGCCGCTCCGCCCGGTTCGGCGACCCCCTCGAAGCGATCACCGCCGAGAAGGCGGCCCGGTTACGGCGACTGGCCTGGCGGTGGGCCGCCGCCCACGGGGTCGGCGGCGCGGCCATGCGCGTCGACGTCCTCGGCCTGACCGGCGACGGCGACGGCTTCTCGATCGATCACCTGCGGGAGGTGTGCTGATGACGCTCGCGAAGACCCGCTCGGTGTCCCTGGTCGGGGTGGACGGCTTCGTCGTGGACGTGGAGGCGGCCATCACCAGCGGCGTCCCGGGCCTGCATCTGGTCGGCCTCCCCGACACGGCGCTCAGCGAGGCCCGCGACCGCGTCCGCGCCGCGATCTTCAACTCCGGCGAGGACTGGCCCAACCGCCACGTGACCGTGTCGCTGTTCCCGGCGAGCATGCCGAAGAAGGGGTCCACGTTCGATCTGGCCATAGCCATCTCCCTCCTCGCGGCGGCGGAGGTCGTGCCCCCGCGCAGCTGCGCGGGCCTGGTGCTGATCGGCGAGCTCGGCCTGGACGGCCGCCTGCGCCCGATCCAGGGCATCCTGCCCGCCGTGCTGGCCGCCGCCAACCGGGGCTGCCGCACCGTCGTCGTGCCCCGCGCGAACGCCGCCGAGGCGGAACTCGTCCCCGGCATGGAAGTCGTGTCCGCGAGGACGCTGCGCGGGCTGCTGTGCCGCCTGCGCGACGAGCCGCCGCCCATCGACGAGGACGAGGAGGACGACTTCGCCCTCCCCGCGGACGGGTACGCCATCAGGCAGCAGGAGATCCCGCCCGATCTGGACCTGGCCGACGTCCGGGGGCAGGCCGAGGCGCGCCGCGCACTCGAGATCGGCGCGGCGGGAGGGCACCACCTCTTCTTCGCCGGGCCCCCGGGCTGCGGCAAGACGATGCTCGCGGAGCGGCTGCCGACGCTGATGCCGGCGCTGGAGCCGGAGATCGCACTGGAGGTCACCGCGATCCACTCGGTCGCCGGGACGCTCCGGCCGGGGCAGCCGCTGATCACCCAGCCGCCGTTCTACGCCCCGCACCACACGGCCTCGCGTGCGTCGATGGTCGGCGGCGGCTCCGGCCGCGTGCTCCACCCGGGCGCGGTGTCCCTCGCCCACCGCGGGATCCTCTTCCTGGACGAGGCCCCCGAGTTCTTGGGAGGGACGCTCGACGCGCTGCGCCAGCCTCTCGAAGAGGGCGTGGTGCGCATCACCCGCATCGAGGGCATCGCCCACTTTCCTGCGCGGTTCACGCTCGTCCTCGCGGCGAACCCGTGCCCGTGCGCCGCCGCGAAGCAGATCGACTGCTCCTGCGCCCCGGGCGTCCGCCGCAAGTACGCCAGCCGCGTCACCGGTCCGCTCCTCGACCGCATCGACCTCAAGCTGGAGCTGACACCCGCCAGCCGGGCCGAACTCCGTTACGACCTGGAGTTCGCCGAATCCAGCAAGGTGGTGGCCGAACGCGTCCAGCTCGCCAGGGAACGGACGCTCCACCGCCTCGCCGACACTCCCTGGCGTTCCAACTCCGAAGTGCCCGGCCCGGAGCTGCGCAGACGCTTCACGCCTTCCGCCGAGGCGATGCGAGGAGCCGACGAGGCCCTCCAGCGGGGCACGCTCAGCGCGCGGGGGCTCGACCGGATCCTGCGGGTCGCCTGGACCATCGCCGACCTGGCCGGCCACGACGAGCCCGGCCCGGACGACGTCGGCGGCGCACTCGCTCTGTGGTCTGCGGGGCGCCAATGAGCGACGAGCGCACCGCCCGCGCGACCCTCACCGCCGTCGCCGAGCCCGGCGACGCCTTCCTCAACCGGATCATCGACCGCTACGGTCCCGAGGAGGCGCTCGAAACGATCCGCACCGGCCGCCTCCCCGGGGCCGTGGACGCCACTCAGAAGGAGGTTCAGCGCCTCGGCCAGTGGCGGATCCGCCTGATCGCCGCCGAACCCGACCAGGACATGGCCGTCTGCGCCCGGTTCCGCGGCCGCCTCGTCTGCCCCGGAGACCCCGAATGGCCGACGACCCTCGACGACCTCGGCTCCGGACGCCCCTACGCCCTGTGGCTGCGCGGCCCCGGCGACCTGCGCTACTGCTGTCTGCGCTCGGTCTCCGTCGTCGGTTCCCGCGCCGCGTCCCCCTACGGCCTGCGCGCCGCCGCCGACTTCGCCTCCGACCTGGCCGACGACGGCTGGACGGTGATCTCCGGCGGCGCCCTCGGCATCGACGCGGCGGCCCACCGCGGTGCGCTGGCCGCCGACGGCCCCACGGTCGCCGTCCTCGCCAACGGGGTCGACGTCCCCTACCCGGCGTCCAACGAGGGGCTGTTCGCGGAGATGGCACGGCGGTCCCTGCTGGTCAGCGAGTCACCACCGGGCACCCATCCGCACCGGCTCCGCTTCCTCGTCCGCAACCGGGTGATCGCGGCACTGTCCCGGGGGACGGTCATCGTCGAGGCGGAGGCCCGCAGCGGTGCCCTGAACACCGCCGGGTGGGCGTCCAAGCTCGGCCGCGTGGTCATGGCCGTACCCGGCCCGATCACCTCCCGCAGCTCGGTCGGCTGCCACCGGCTCCTGCGCGAGGAGGGCGCGACGCTGGTGACCCGCCCAGCGGAGATCATCGAGGCCGTGGGCCGCATCGGTGCCGACCTGGCACCGCCGCCCAACACCCCCGTCCTCCCCCGCGACCGCCTCGAACCGGTCACCCGGTCCGTCCTCGAAGCCTTCCCCGCCCGCGGCGCGGCCGGCCCGGCACAGCTCGCCGTCAAGGCGGGCGTGGATCTGACCACGGTCAACGCGAAGCTGGGCCTGCTGTCCGCGTCCGGCTTCATCGAGCGCGCCCCATCCGGCTGGCGCCTGACGAAATCCGGAAAGTCCCCCAAAGGCCCCGCTGGAGAACACGAGAGACCTCAGCCGCCGCCCGTCCCGCCTGAGGCTCCGCAATGACCGGAGCAACCAGACCGCCGCCGCCCACCCGACCAGGCCCGCCAACACCCTGGAACAAGGAGCAGCCCAGGGCACCCGCAAGCACCGACCGGCCCGCGAATCAGTCGTTCGAAGGGAGTTCGAAGTCGCTCTTGGCGAGTTCCTCGACGTTCACGTCCTTGAACGTGACAACACGCACGTTCTTGACGAAACGAGCAGGGCGGTACATGTCCCACACCCATGCGTCCTGCATCGTGACCTCGAAGAACACATCACCGGTGTCGGCGCCGCGCACCTGCAGGTCGACGGAGTTCGTGAGGTAGAACCTGCGCTCGGTCTCGACGACATAGCTGAACAGACCGAGGACGTCGCGATACTCCCGATAGAGCTGCAACTCCATCTCGGTCTCGTACTTCTCGAGATCCTCGGCGCTCACGCTCGTGCCCCTTCCGCGCGGCCCCCGCCGGAGACCTCCCCTTCGGTCTCCTCCCCCACGGCCACCTCTCCATTGTTGCGCAAGGCACGCCCAACGTTGACGTAGGAGAACCGATGTTCCGGACACGGACCGTGCACGGCGAGCGCCTCACCGTGCGCCCGCGTCACATAGCCCTTGTGGACGTCGAAACCGTACTCGGGATACCGCTCGTGGAGCCCGACCATGATCCGGTCTCGGGTGACCTTCGCGACGATGGAGGCCGCGGCCACGCACGCCGCGGCCTGGTCGCCTTTGATCATCCCAAGGCCGGGAACGTCCAGTCCCGGCACCGGGAAGCCGTCGCTCAGCACATAGGCGGGCCGCTCGTCCAGGGCGGCCAGAGCGCGCCGCATCCCGGTGATGTTGCACCGGTGAAGGCCGATCCGGTCGATGTCGTAGCACGGGATGACGATCGCGCTCCACGCGTACGCGCGCTCGGTGATCTCCGCGTACAGCTCTTCGCGGCGTCCCGGAGACAGCAGTTTGGAGTCGGTGAGGCCGTCGATCCGGCCACGTCCGCCCTGGAGGATCACCGCGCCGACCACCAACGGCCCCGCGCAGGCCCCCCGCCCGGCCTCATCGACGCCGGCCACGGGGCTGAACCCGCCATGCGCCAAGGCCCGCTCGTACGCGAACAGCCCCGCGTCCCGGCGCGGAGTGAAGCGGAGTGGACGTCCCTTCATGCTCCGAAGCGTACGTCCCCGCCCCCCGGCCCCGCTCCCCGAATCCCCCCGATCGCCCGCCAAGCCCCAAGGCACCCACAAAGCAGCAGGGGCCCCGGCGTCAAACAAATCCCACGACCACCCAGAAACATGCAGCCGCCAGGCAAAACGCGCACGACGGCAGAACGCAGCGCCGGGCCGTCAACCGAAGCCCAAACCAGCGGCAGGTGGCACGCCGTCAGACATCACACGCCACGGGTCTGTCCAGTTAACGGCTCTGTCGCTCAGTTATAACTGCGACAGAGCCGAAAACCGCACAGTTCCTCCCGGCGGCAACGCTCCTGGCGCCCGCCGTGAGGGACTGTACGGTTTAACAACTGGACAGACCCCGCCGTGACTGCATCAGCCCGGACGGCCTGGGGCCTGCGGCCATGCGTGTGGCATGCGGTGTCCGTGGCCGTGCTGGAGGGCACGCGCTTCGAGCGAGGCGGGCGTGGGTGGCCGTGTGCGGGCGGCGCGGTGAAGGGGGCTGCGCGCTGCGGCGGGGCGGTGGTGGGTGTGCGGGCGGGTCAGCGGGCTCTGAGGTGGTGACGGCGGCGGAAGTAGGCGAGCGGGAGCGTGCAGAGCACGGCCATGGCGTACGGGGCGGCGGGGACGGCGGCGGCGGCCGACTTCTCTAGGCCGCGCTGCTTGAAAGTGCCGGGAATCGGGAGGGTGCTGATGCGGTCGAGGGGCCACACGATGACGAAGGCGCGGCCGATGACGCGGTCGATCGGGATGGTGCCGCCGCCGGGGTCGCCGCGGTGGGAGCGGGAGTCGTAGGAGAGTTCGCGGTGGTCGCCCATGACCCAGAGCTGGCCCGGCTTCACCGTGACGTCGAACGGGTCGTTGGACGGCTTGTTCTGCTCGTGCGTGATCGGGTCGGTGAAGATGTAGGACTTCTCGTCCAGCGGGACGCCGTTGACGGTGACCCGCCCCTTGGCATCGCAGCATTTCACGTGGTCGCCGGGGATGCCGATGACGCGCTTGATGTAGTCCTTCTCGTTGGGCGCCACACCGAACGCGGTGCCGACGGCGCGCAGCGCCTTGGAGATCGGGTTACCGGGCTCGTCCACCTGGACCTCGGGGTCCCAGGAGTCCAGGCCGTTGAAGACGATCACGTCACCGCGGGCGATGTCCCGGGTGTGGTAGACGATCTTGTTCACGAGGACGCGGTCGCCGACCTGGAGGGTGTTCTCCATGGAGCCGGACGGGATGTAGAAGGCCTGGACCGCGAACGCCTTGATAACGAGTGCGAGTACGACGGCGACGACGATGAGGACCGGGAGCTCTTTCCAGAACGATCCCTGTTTCTTCTTCTTGCCCTTGCCGCCGTCTTCGGAGTCGTCGGCCGTCTCCTCGGCCGAGTCCACGGGCTCCTTCTCTTCGGGCACCGCGCCCTCGGCTTCGGATCGCACGTCTCTCCGATCGTCCTCTTCAGTCATCAGAGCGAAAGCCTAGCGCCGCAAAGCCTGCGGGACCCCGCCCACGGGCGTGTCGCGGGCGGACGAGCCGGTCGTACCAGTCCGGAACGGGCAACGCCCCGGGCACCGTCGCGGGTTCCCGGGGCGTCGAGGTCCATCGGCTCAGTGCTCGCGCTTCTCCTTGATGCGCGCGGCCTTGCCGCGGAGGTTGCGCAGGTAGTACAGCTTGGCGCGGCGCACGTCGCCGCGGGTCACAACTTCGATCTTGTCGATCGACGGGCTGTTGAGCGGGAACGTCCGCTCGACGCCGACGCTGTAGCTGACCTTGCGGACGGTGAACGTCTCCCGGGCGCCGCCGCCCTGCCGCCGGATCACCACGCCCTGGAAGATCTGGATACGGCTACGGTTGCCCTCAGTGACGCGCACGTGCACCTTAAGCGTGTCGCCCGGACGGAAGTCCGGGACGTCGGCGCGCATCGCGGCCTTCTCGATCTCCTGGATCAGGGTGTGCATCGCAGCGTTTCCTCGTGGTCGAACGCGGGCGTCGAGAGGCCCCGGTGGGACTTTCGTGGGGGCGTCGCGCCGCGGGAAGTGGTATTCGGGTGCCGTGCGCTCTGGAGGCACGGACGCTCTAGTCTGCCACACCTTCGCCGTCAACCGGAAAACCGGCCTCGTGCAGGACGGCGCGGTCCCGCTTGTCGAGATCCTCCGGCGCGAGGCGGGCGAGCAGTTCGGGACGGTGCCGGGCCGTCCGCCGGAGCGCCTCGTCCCGCCGCCAGCGGGCGATCGCCCCATGGTGCCCGGAGAGGAGGACGTCCGGAACCGGCCGCTCCCGCCATACGGGGGGCTTGGTGTAGACGGGGCCCTCCAGGAGCGACTCCATGGCGCCCGGGGCGAAGGAGTCGTCGGTGACCGACTGGGCGTTGCCGAGGACACCGGGCACGAGCCGCGCGATCGCCTCGATCATCACCATGACTGCCACCTCACCGCCGGCGAGGACGAAGTCGCCGAGGCTGACCTCGTCCACGGGCATGCGGGTGCGGGCCTCCTCGGCGACGCGGGAGTCGATGCCCTCGTAACGCCCGCAGGCGAACACGAGCCAGGGCTCGGCCGCGTACCGCACCGCGTCGGCCTGCGTGAACGGCCGCCCGCTCGGCGTCGGAATGATCAGCCGCGGCACGGCCCCCGCACCGGGCGAAGACGATTCCCCGGATCCGGGTAGCACGTCCTCGCCAGTCGGTGCGCCTTCGCCGGTCGGCGCCCCGCCAGGTGACACGGATCCGCCAGATGGTGTGATCTGAGCGGCTGACATGGTCTCGGCGAATCGCGTACCGCCGGCAGGCAGTGCCCCACCGCGCAACACCGGTCCGCCAACTGACGCGCCCCCACCTGCCGATGGGACCTCACCTGAGGCCGCCCCGCCAGGTGACACCGAGCCATCGGACGGCGCGCCCTCACCAGTCGGCACACCACCCGCCGGGGCGATGCCCTCGCCCGGCATGGTGCCGTCAACTGACGCCGCCCCGCCGGGTGACAGCGAGCCGCCGGTCGACGCGCCGCCGGCCGGGGCGAGGCCCTTGCCCGGCTTGGTGTCGTCGGCTGACGCCGGTCGGTCGGGCGGCAAGGATTCGTCGTGTTGTACGGCCTCACCAGGCGACACGATCCCGCCGGAGGGCGCGCCGCTGGCCGGGGGGAGGCGCTCGTCCGGCGTGGTGTCGTCGGCTGACGCCGGTCCGCCGGGCGGCAAGGATTCGTCGTGTTGTACGGCCTCACCAGGCGACACGATCCCGCCGGAGGGCGCGCCGCCGGCTGAGGGGAGGCGCTCGTCCGGCGTGGTGTCGTCGGTTGACGCCGGTCCGCCGGGCGGCACGGGTTCGTCGTGTTGTACGGCTCCACCAGTCGGCACGGTCCCGCCGGGCGGCGTGATGGCGTCGGCTGGGGCTGCCTCGCCAGGGGACACGGGGGCGTCGGGTCTGGGAGTCGGCGTGGTGTCGGCGGGGGGTGGGGGGATCAGGGTGTCGAGGGCTTCGCCCCACGGGTCCGGCTTCATGACCATGCCGGGGCCGCCGCCGTAGGGGGTGTCGTCGACGGTGCGGTGCCGGTCGTGGGTCCAGGCGCGCAGGTCGTGGACGTTGACGTCCAGCAGGCCGGCGCGGCGGGCCTTGCCCAGGAGGGAGATCTCCAGGGGGGCGAAGTACTCGGGGAAGATCGTGACGATGTCGATTTTCATGATTCGTCGAGCAGACCAGGGGGCGGGTCGATGACGAGCCGCCCCCCGGGAACGTCCACCTCGGGGACGAGCGCGGCCACGAAGGGCACGAGCTTCTCCCCGCCGGGCCCGCGTACGACCAGCAGGTCCTGGCCGTGGTGCAGGACCTCCGCGACCTCACCGACGGCGGCGCCGTCCGCGGTGACCACGGCGAGGCCGACCAGTTCCTGGTCGTGGAAGTCGTCCGGGTCGGCGGACGGGGGAATGTCACCGGGGTCGACGACGAGCCACGTACCGCGCAGTTCCTCGGCGGCGTCGCGGTCGCCGACCCCGGCGAAGCGCACGAGCAGGCGTCCCGAATGCCAGCGGATCCGCTCGATGGTGAGCGGGCCGGCGGCGCCGGGGTCGGTGGCGATCTCCGCGCCCGCGGCGAACCGGGTGTCCGGCTCGTCCGTGCGGACGTCGATGGTGACCTCGCCACGGACCCCGTGAGGCCGCCCGACACGTCCCACTACGAGCGGTTCGCTCATCGGAACGCCACTCAGCGGACCTCGTTGACGTCGAGCAGGTCAACGCGCACGTAGCGGCCCCCGGAGAGGGCGCTGATCACCGTGCGGAGGGCCTTGGCGGTGCGGCCGCCGCGGCCGATGACCTTCCCGAGGTCCTCGGGGTGCACGCGCACCTCCAGGACCCGGCCGCCCCTGATCCGCCGGGCGCGGACCCGGACGTCGTCCGGGTTCTCCACGATCCCGCGGACCAGGTGCTCGAGCGCTTCTTCGAGCACTGTCAGCCCTCGCTCTTGGCTTCGTCGGTCTCAGCGGCCTTGGCCTCGGACTTCTTCGGCTCGGCCTTCTTCTTGGCGCGGGAGGCGGTGCCGGCGGCCTCCTCGTCGCCCAGGGACTCCTTGACGGCGGCCTCGAAGGCGGCCTTCCGGTCGGCCTTGGGCTCGGCGACCTTGAGGGTGCCCTCGGCGCCCGGCTCGCCCTTGAACTTCTGCCAGTCGCCGGTGATCTTCAGCAGGTTCAGGACGGGCTCGGTCGGCTGCGCGCCGACGCCGAGCCAGTACTGCGCCCGCTCAGAGTCGATCTTGATGAGCGACGGCTCCTGCTTGGGCTGGTAGAGGCCGATCTCCTCGATGGCGCGCCCGTCCCGCTTGGTGCGGGCGTCGGCGACGACGATCCGGTACTGCGGGTTCCGGATCTTCCCCAGGCGCTTGAGCTTGATCTTGACTGCCACGGGTGTGGTGTACTCCGATTTCGTTACTGGGTGGACGGGCCCGTGCCAGGTGGGGAACACCGGCTCACGGCCGTCCGATGGACTCCGGCCGCGCAGGACGAGAGAGGGCGCCTCGCGATTCCGGGTTTCCAGCCTGTCATTCTGCCAGACGTTCGGTGTAAAGGTGCAATCGCGCGGCGCCGTGTCCCCGAGCCCGTCCGGGTTCGGACGGGCTCGGGGACACGGCGCCGCGGCGGCCGTGCGGTCACTTCTTCTTGCGGCCCTGGAGTTTGCCGAGGTCCGGCATCTGGAAGCCGGGCGGCAGCTGGCCGCCCAGGCCGGGCGGGAGCCCGCCCGGGCCGCCGCCGAGGCCCGGCGGGAGGCCCTGGGGCGGAGCGTCGGCGGCGGGCTGCCGGTCCTTGCCGGCGGCGCGCTTGCGCGGGTCGCCGCTGCGCTGCTTGCCCTTCTTGCTCTTCTTGGCGGCCGCCTTCGCGGCCTTCCGGCGTCCGCCCGGCATACCGGGCAGGCCCATGCCGCCGGCCATCTGCCGCATCATCTTCTGCGCGTCGAAGAACCGGGTGACGAGGCTGCTGACCTCGCCCACGCCGACGCCCGAGCCCTTGGCGATGCGGGCCCGCCGCGAGCCGTTGATGATCTTCGGCTCGGAGCGCTCCTGCGGGGTCATCGAGCGGATGATCGCGGCGATGCGGTCCAGGTCCTTGTCGTCGATCTGGCTGATCTGGTCGCGGACCTGCCCCATGCCCGGCATCATCCCGAGCAGGTTGCCGATCGGGCCGAGCTTGCGGATCATCATCATCTGCTCGAGGAAGTCCTCGAGGGTGAAGTCCTCGCCCGACGCGAACTTGGTGGACATCTTCTCGGCCTGCTCGGCGTCGAACGCCTGCTCGGCCTGCTCGATCAGGGTGAGGATGTCGCCCATGTCGAGGATCCGGCCCGCCATGCGGTCCGGGTGGAAGACGCTGAAGTCCTCCAGCTTCTCGCCCGTCGAGGCGAACATGATCGGACGCCCGGTGATGTGCCGGACCGAGAGCGCCGCACCGCCGCGCGCGTCGCCGTCGAGCTTGGTGAGGACGACGCCGTCGAAGCCGACGCCGTCCATGAACGCCTGGGCGGTGTTGACCGCGTCCTGGCCGACCATGGCGTCGACGACGAACAGGATGTCGTCGGGCTGGACGGCGTCGCGGATGTCGATGGCCTGCTGCATCATCTCCGCGTCGACGCCGAGGCGTCCCGCGGTGTCGATGACGACGACGTCGTGCAGGGCGTGCCGGGCCTGGTCGAGCGAGCGGCGCGCCACGTCCACCGGGTCGCCGACGCCGCTGCCCGGCTCGGGTGCGAACACCGGCACTCCGGCCCGCTCGCCGACGACCTGGAGCTGCTGGACGGCGTTGGGCCGCTGCAGGTCGGCGGCCACCAGCATCGGGGTGTGGCCCTCCTGCCTGAGCCACCGGGCGAGCTTGCCGGCGAGGGTGGTCTTACCGGCGCCCTGCAGGCCGGCGAGCATGATCACGGTGGGCGGCGTCTTGGCCAGCCGGATCCGGCGGGTCTCGCCGCCGAGGATCTCGACGAGCTCCTCATTGACGATCTTGACGACCTGCTGCGCCGGGTTCAGCGCCTGCGAGACCTCCGCGCCGGCGGCCCGCTCCTTGACCCGCGCGATGAAGTCCTTGACGACGGGCAGCGCGACGTCGGCCTCGAGGAGCGCGATCCGGATCTCGCGGGCCGTCGCGTTGATGTCGGCCTCGGAGAGCCGGCCCTTGCTGCGCAGGGACGAGAAGACCGTCGTCAACCGGTCGGAGAGCGTCTCGAACACGTGTCTGGACCGTCCTTGGAAAGCTTTTGGGATCGACTATCAGCGTATCGGGTCACCCTGTTGGTTGCGCCGACCTCACCGCCGCACCCGGGAGAGCTGTGCCCGCACGCGGTGAGGCGACACGGTGGCAGGGGTCCGCGCGGGGGGCGGGGTCAGGGGAGGGCTGTGGTGATCTTTGCTTGGACGGTGTCGAGGGTGGACGGGTCGTGCGGGGGGCGTCCCTCGTCGTCCACCACGTAGAAGACGTCGACGGCCTCGGCGCCGAGGGTGTCGATCTGGGCGGCGCGGATCTGCAGGCCGCATGCGCCGAGCGCCTGCCCGACCCTCCACAGCAGGCCGGGACGGTCGTGGGCGCGCACCTCGATGACGGCCGCCGTCCGCGACGCGTCCTCGATGATCATGACGCGCGGGGGCGGCACGGTCGCCCCGGGGCGTGTCCGCATCGACCGCGCCCGCCGCTCCAGGCGGTCGGCGACGTCGAGGCGCCCGGCGAGCATGCGCCGCAGGTCCGCCTCCAGGCCGGCCGGGTCCGGTGGCGTGCCGAACTCCGGCACCGCCGTGAAGTCCAGGACCGCCGTCTCCCCCGCCCGGCCGCCGACCGCCCCGGAGGTGGTGCGGGCGGTCTTCACGGCCAGGCGGTGCAGGGCCAGGACACCGGCGGCGCGCCACAGGAGGCCCGGACGGTCGGGGGCGGCGACGGTGATCCGGGAGCCGGCGACGCGGACGGCCGCGCCGTCGTGGCGGGCCAGGGCCAGGTGGGCGGGGTCGGGGACGGGCGGGGGCGGCGGCGTCCCGCCGGTCAGGGCGGCGGCCGCGCGGCGGGCCAGTTCGGCGACGAGGCCGGCCTTCCACGCGCCCCAGGCGGCGGGGCCGGTGGCGGTGCCGTCGGCGATCGCGAGGGCGGCGAGGAGGTCGAGGACCTCGCGTTCGCGTCCCGGCACCCCGGATACGGCGTCGATGACGGTCTGGACGGTCACGGGGTCGTCGATGTCGCGGCGGGTGGCGGTGTCGGGGAGCAGCAGATGGTGGCGGACGAGCGCCTCGAGGACGCGGACGTCGTCCTCCGGAAGGCCCAGGCGGGTGCCGATGCCGCGGACGGCGGCGGCGCCGGCGGTGGAGTGGTCACCGGGCCGGCCCTTGCCGATGTCGTGGAACAGGGCACCGATGAGCAGCAGGTCGGGGCGGGCGACCGCACGGGTGAGGGCGGCGGCGCCGGCGGCGGTCTCCACGAGGTGGCGGTCGACGGTGAAGCGGTGGACGGGGTTGCGCTGCGGCCGGTTCCGGACATGTTCCCAGTCGGGCAGCAGCCGGACGATCAGCCCGGCCCGGTCCAGTGCCTCCCAGACGGCGATGGCGGCGGGACCGGCGCCGAGCAGGGAGACGAGCGCGTCGCGGGCGCTCGGGGGCCACGGCACCGGCGGCAGGGCCGCGCGTTCGGCGAGCCGGGCCGCGGTCGCGGGAGCGAGCGGCAGGCCGGCCTGCGCCGCGGCGGCGGCGACGCGCAGGACGAGGGCCGGATCGCCGAGATCGGCGTTCCGCGCGAGCACGACCTCGCCCCCGTGCTCGACGGCGCCGTCACCGACGGGGCGCCGCTCGACCGGCTGCCGCCGTCCGGCGTCCGCGGGCCGCCTGCCCGGCCGTCCAGCGGCCGGTCGACCGGCCGTCCCATGGCGCGCCGCCGGCGAGTCGGGATGGTCGGGCAGGTCACGGGTGGAGCGGGCCGCCCTGGACCGCGTGACGCGGTCGACGCGGCGCCACAGGTTGGAGCCCGCGTAGGTGATCGTGCGGGCCGCGTCGACGATGGAGCGCTGCAGGACGTCCGCGCCGGGCAGGGCGAGGGCGCGGGCGACGGCGTCCTGCTCCTGGAGGACGAGGCGGTCGGCGGAGCGCCCGGTGACCTCGTGCAGGGCGTGCCGCACGTCGAGGAGCAGGTCGTGGGCGGCCCTGACCCGGCCGTCCGGGGCGGACGCCACCCAGGACGCGGCGACGGCGTGCATCACGTGGACGTCGCGCAGCCCGCCGTGGGCCTCCTTGATGTCGGGTTCGAGGAGGAAGGCCAGCTCGCCGCGGGTCTCCCAGCGTTCCCTGCACATCGCGGACAGTTCGGGCAGCCGGGCGGCGGCGTCGGCCCGCCAGTCGGCGAGGACGGCGGCGCGCAGCTCGTCCACCAGCGTGCGGTCGCCCGCGACGCGGCGCGCGGACAGCAGCCCGAGCGCGGCCTTCATGTCGGTGCGCGCGACGGCACGGGCCTCGTGGACGGTGCGGACGGAGTGGTCGAGGCGTGTCCCGGAGTCCCAGAGCGGGTACCAGACCCGGTCGGCGATCCCGGCGACGTCGGCCCGCCCCCGGTGCAGGAGGACGAGGTCGAGGTCCCCGCCGGGCGTCAGTTCGCGGCGCGCGTGGCTGCCGACCGCGACGAGCGCGATCCCCTCCGCCGCCGCCGGGCCCGCGCCTCCGCCCCCGCGGGCCGTGGTCAGAAGGGCGGTCAGGTCCCGGTCCAGGTCGGCGGCGCGGGCGGCCCGCGCCGCCGCCAGGGCAGCGCGGGCCGTGTCGGGCGTGTCGGGCGCCGCGCCGGAGGGCTCGGGCCGGCCGGGCGGCCGAGCGCGGTCGCGCTCGGCCGCGGTGGGGCCGTCGTCCGGGGCGGCGGGCCGGCGGGTGCGGGGCACGGGGCGGCCTAGAGGGCTTCCGTGCCGGTCTCGCCGGTGCGGACGCGGACGACCGTGTCGACGGGGACCGCCCACACCTTGCCGTCGCCGATCTTGTCGGTGCGGGCGGCGCGGACGATCACGTCGATGATGTCGTCGGCGTCGGCGGCGTCGACCAGGACCTCGATCCGGAGCTTGGGCACCAGGTCGACCTGGTACTCGGCGCCCCGGTACACCTCGGTGTGCCCCTTCTGCCGTCCGTAGCCGCTGGCCTCGCTGACGGTCATCCCCCTGACCCCGAAGGTCTCCAGGGCCTTCTTGACCTCGTCCAGCTTGAACGGCTTGATGACCGCCGTGATGAGCTTCATCCCTACGCCTCAACCTTCTTCGCCGGGGCGGCGGGCGCCGCCGCGGTCGCCCCGGAGCCGATGCCCGCGCGGATGGTGCCGAAGTCGTAGGCGGTCTCCGCGTGCGCCGTGCTGTCGATGCCGGCGGCCTCGTCGTCCGCGCTGATCCGGAAGCCCATCGTCAGGTCGATGACCTTCGCGATCAGGAAGGTCACGGTGAACGAGTAGGCGAGCGTCGCGAGGACGGCGACGGCCTGCTTGCCGAGCAGCGCGAACCCGCCGCCGGCGAGCAGCCCGTCGGCGCCCGCGTCGTTGACCGCCGTGGTGGCCAGGAAGCCGATCAGCAGCGCGCCGACGATGCCGCCGACCATGTGGACGCCGACCACGTCGAGCGAGTCGTCGTACCCGAGCCTGTACTTGAGCCCGACCGCGAACGCGCACACCGCGCCGGCGATGAGGCCGAGGACGATGGCGCCGAGCGGGGTGACGAACGCGCAGGCCGGGGTGACGGCGACCAGCCCGGCGACGACGCCGGAGGCGATGCCGAGCGTGGTGGACGCGCCGTCCCGCAGCTTCTCGACGACGATCCAGGCGAACGCGGCGGCGCAGGTCGCGGCGAGCGTGTTGATGAACGCGACGGCCGCGGTGGCGCCGGCGGACAGGGCGGATCCGGCGTTGAACCCGAACCACCCGAACCACAGCAGGCCCGCCCCGAGCAGGACGAACGGCAGGTTGTGCGGGCGCATCGGCTCCTTCGGCCAGCCCCTGCGCTTGCCGAGGACGAGCACGAGCGCCAGCGCCGCGACACCGGCGTTGATGTGGACGACCGTGCCGCCCGCGAAGTCGAGCGCGCCGAGGTCGAACAGCCAGCCGGACTTGCCGCCGTCCTGGCCGTCGGACCACCACACCCAGTGCGCGATCGGGAAGTACACGAGCGTCGCCCAGACCAGGGTGAACACGACCCAGGCGCCGAACTTCGCGCGGTCGGCGACGGCGCCGCTGATCAGCGCGACGGTGATGATGGCGAACGTCGCCTGGAAGGCCACGAACACCAGTTGCGGGATGCCCGTGCCGTCGCCGGCCGTGGCGGCCTTCTCCAGGCCGACGAGCCCCCAGTCGCCGAACCCGCCGATGACCGGGCTGAGCGCGCCGCCGTCGCCGAACGTGAGGGAGTAGCCGTAGACGACCCACGCCATGCCCACCACGGCGATGCTGACGAAGCTCATCATCATCATGTTGAGCACGCTCTTCGCGCGGCTCATGCCTCCGTAGAAGAAGGCAAGCCCGGGTGTCATCAGCAGGACGAGCGCGGTGCTCGTCAGCATCCAGGCGGTACTACCGCTATCGATCTTCATCTCTGAGACAGTCCCTCCTCGCCAGGGAACTTCGAACTGCTCAGAGACTCGACCTCGGCGGTTTCGCGCGCGGGGCCCCTGCGTTTCACCGGTGTGAAAACCCACCCCCGGGTGTTTCCCCGGTGTTTCTAAGTCCTCACATGCCGCCTTTAGCCGTTAATAGGGGAATTTCAGTCGCCCAGGATCGCGTCGACGAACGCCTCGGGCTCGAACGGAGCGAGGTCGTCCGGGCCCTCGCCCAGCCCGACCAGCTTCACCGGGACGCCGAGCTCCCGCTGCACCTGGACGACGATGCCGCCCTTCGCGGTGCCGTCCAGCTTCGTCAGCACCACGCCCGTCACGTTCACGACCTCGGCGAACACGCGCGCCTGCTGCATGCCGTTCTGGCCGGTCGTCGCGTCCAGGACGAGCAGCACCTCGTCCACCGTCGCCTGCTTCTCCACGACGCGCTTGACCTTGCCCAGCTCGTCCATCAGCCCGGTCTTGGTGTGCAGCCGGCCCGCGGTGTCGATGATCACCACGTTGACCTTGGACTCGATGCCCTGCTTCACCGCGTCGAACGCGACGCTCGCCGGGTCGGCGCCCTCGTCCCTGCGGACGACCTGCGCCCCGACCCGCGTCCCCCACGTCTCCAGCTGGTCGGCGGCGGCGGCGCGGAAGGTGTCGGCCGCGCCCAGCAGGACCGTGTCGCCGTCGCCGACGAGGACGCGGCCGAGCTTGCCGCAGGTGGTGGTCTTGCCGGTGCCGTTGACGCCGACGACCATCAGCACCGCCGGGCGGTCGCCGTGCCCCTCGGTGCGCAGCGAGCGGTCCAGGTCGGGGCCGATCTGCTTGACCAGCTCCTCCTTCAGCAGCGCCCGGACCTCCCCCGGGCCGCGGGTGCCGAGCACCTGGACGCGGGTCCGCAGGTCGTCGGTGACCTGGCGGGCCACGGCGGTGCCCATGTCGGCGGTGATCAGGGTGTCCTCGATCTCCTCCCAGGCGTCGTCGTCGAGCGTGTCGCGCGACAGGAGGCCGAGCAGGGTCTTGCCGAACGTGTTCTGGGAGCGCGCGAGCCGCGCCCGCAGCCGGACCAGCCGGCCCGCGCCCGGCGGCGGCTTCTCGATCTCGACCGTGGGCCGCGGCGCCGGCACCTCCGTCGGCGGCGCCCGCTCGATCGTGGGGGCCCCGGCCTCCGCCTCGTCGACGGCGGTCGCGCCACCGGTCCGTTCCGACGGCCGCTCCACCGGCGGGCGCGGACGTGTACGGCGTGGCCGCAGCAAGGTGATGCCGCCGACGATCAGTGCGACGGCGGCCAGCGCGGCGATGACGATCAGATATTCCATAGCCCCCTCAGCTTTTCATGTCCGTCCGGGGATGTGCGTCTACCCATGGGGCGACCCCCTGGAACCCCCGCCGGCGGCGCGGGCGGCCCTCGCTCCGCGCGAGGCTAGGTCAGCCGCTGGCTGACCACCTGGGTGACGCCGTCGCCGCGCATGCTGACGCCGTAGAGGGCGTCGGCGCCCTCCATCGTGCGCTTCTGGTGGGTGATGACGATCAGCTGGGACGACTCGCGCAGCTCCTCGAAGACGGTGATGAGCCGCTGCGTGTTGGTGTCGTCCAGCGCGGCCTCGACCTCGTCCAGGACGTAGAACGGCGACGGGCGCGCCTTGAACACGGCGACGAGGAAGGCGATGGCGACCAGGGAGCGCTCGCCGCCGGACAGCAGCGACAGCCGCTTGACCTTCTTGCCCGGCGGGCGGGCCGCGACCTCGACGCCGGTCGTGAGGATGTCGTCGGGCTCGGTCAGCGAGAGGCTGCCCTCGCCGCCGGGGAACAGCCGCGCGAAGATCCGCTCGAACTCGCGGGCGGTGTCCTCGTAGGCGGTGCCGAACACCTCCTGGACGCGGTCGTCGACCTCCTTGACGAGGCCGAGCAGCTCCCGCTGGGTCTTCTTGAGGTCCTCCAGCTGCGAGGTGAGGAACGCGTGCCGCTCCTCCAGCGCCGCGAACTCCTCCAGGGCGAGCGGGTTGACCTTGCCGAGCTGGTTGAGCTGCCGCTCGGCGGCCTTGGCGCGCTTCTCCTGGACCGTCCGGTCGTAGGGGACGGGCCGCGCGTCCTCCCCTTTCTCCGGGTCGGGCGGGACGAGCTGGTCCGGGCCGTACTCGGCGACGAGCGACTCGACCTCCAGCCCGAACTCCTCCAGGGCGCGCTGCTCGTACTGCTCCAGCCGGAGCCGCTGCTCGGCGCGGGCGACCTCGTTGCCGTGGACGACGTTGACGAGCCGCTCCAGGGTCGCCGACAGCTCGCGGACCTGCGTCCGGACGACCTTCAGCTCGGCCTCGCGGGCGGCCTTGGCCTGCTCGGCGGCCTCGCGGCGGCGAACGGCTGCGGCGAGGGAGTGCTCGATGCGGCCGAGGGCCGTCCGGGCGCCCCGGTGGACGGCCTTGGCGACCCTCGCCTGCTCCTCGCGACGGGCGCGGCGCTGGGCGGCGCGGGCGCGCTCCTCGCGCTCGCGGCGGGCGCCGCGCTCCAGGGCGTCGGCGCGGCCGGAGATGGCCTGGACGCGCTCCTCGGCGGTGCGGACCGACAGCCGCGCCTCCATCTCGGCGGAGCGCAGCTCCTGGCAGCGGGCGTTCAGCTCGTCGCGGGCCTCGGTGTCGTCGCCGGCCTCGTCGGCGACCTCGGCGGCCTCCTCCGACTCGGCGAGCCGCATCGCCAGCTCCTCGGCCGCCTCGGTGTCGCGCTCCAGCGACTCGTTCGCGGCGTCGAGGGCCTTGGTGAGCCGCTCCACCTCGCCGCGCGCACCGCGGGCGTCGGCCTCCAGCCGCGCGGCGCGCTTGGCCTCCTGCGCGGCGTGCGCGTCGAACTCGCGCACGCGCGCCCGGACGCGGTCCAGCTCGGCCTGGGCCTGGTTGACGCTCGACTGCGCCCCGGTGGCCGCGGCCTCGGCCGCCTCCAGCGCCGTCTGGGCGGACTGCTCGCGCTCCGTCGACGCGCCGAGCCCGTCGGCGGCGGCACCGGCGGCGGTCTCCGCGGCGGCGAGGTCCTCGGTGGCCTCGTCGAGCGTCGCGCGCATCCGCAGGAGGCTCTGGCCGCCGCCGGCCGCGCCGCCCTGGGCCCAGTGCGCGCCGACGAGGTCGCCTTCGCGGGTCACGGCGCGCAGGGACGGCTCCCGGCGGACGAGCGACGCGGCGGACGGCACGTCGTCCACCACGGCCACGTCCCGCAGGAGGTGCTCCAGGGCCGGGCGAACGGTGCCCGGGACGGTCACCGCGTCGATCGCGTAGTCGACGCCCGGCACCCGGCCGGACGGTGCCGCCGCTCCCCCGCCGACGAGCAGCCCGGCGCGCCCGGCGTCGCGGGAGCGCAGCAGCGCCAGCGCGGCCTCGGCCGTGTCCAGGGAGCCGACGGCGATGGCCTCGGCGGCGTTGCCGAGCGCGGCGGCGACCGCCGTCTCGTAGCCGGGGCGGACGTTCAGCAGGGACGCGACCGTCCCCAGCACCCCGTCGAGCGTCCCGTCCGCACCCGCCGACAGCAGCGCCTCGCCGCCGTCGGCGGCGCTGGCGAGCGTCAGGTTCAGGGCCTCGATCCGCGCCTGCAGCGCCGCGACCCTCTTCTGCGCGGCCTGGTCGGCGGACCGCGCCGCCCCCACCGCGCCGCGCGCCTCCTTCAGCGCCCGGCGCGGGCCGTCCACGGCCGAACGCGCGGCCTCGGCGGCGTCCTTGGCGGTGGCGAGGGCCTCCTGCGCGACCTCGTGCTCGGCGGCGAGCGCCGGGTCCTCGACGACCTCGGCCTCGAACGCCTCGAACTCCATCCGGGCGTCCTCGGCGCGCTGCTCGGCCTCCGCGCGGGCCTCGGTGAGCCGCCCGATCTCCGACCGCCCGGCCTGCGCCCTGCTGCGCAGCGCCTCGACCCGGCCGCGGGTCCGCGCCAGCTCCTCGCGGCGGTCGGCGGCGGCGCGCGCGGCGGCCTGCAGGCGGCGCTCCTCGGCGGCGAGGGCCTCCTCGACGCCGGTCCGCTCCTGGACGGCGTCGGCCAGCCCGTCCTGCGCCTCGTCCAGCGCGGCGCGGAGCATCTCCTCCTGCTCGCGGATCTCGGCGGCCTCGCGCTCCATCTCCTCGGGGTCGCGGCCGCGGCGCTCCTCCTCGCGCGCCTCGGCGGCGTTGCGGTGCCGCTCGGCGGCGAGGTCGGCGACGCCGTTCAGCCGCTCCTTCAGCGCCGACAGCCGGAACCAGGTGTCCTGGACCTGCGCGAGCCGCGGCGCCTGCTCGGCCTCCTCGGCCTCCAGCACCGCCTCGCGCCGCTGCGCCTCGGCCAGCGCCCGCTCGGTCTCGGTGCGGCGCTCGCGGATCGCGGCCTCGTCGGCGGCCTCCTGCTCCAGCCTCGTCCCGAGCGTGACCAGGTCGTCGGCCAGCAGCCGCAGCTTCGCGTCCCGCAGATCGGCCTGGATCACCGCGGCCCGCCGCGCGATCTCGGCCTGCTTGCCGAGCGGCTTCAGCTGCCGCCGCAGCTCGCCGGTGAGGTCCTGGACGCGGGTGAGGTTGCCCTGCATCGCGTCCAGCTTCCGGAGCGCCTTCTCCTTGCGCTTGCGGTGCTTGAGGACGCCGGCCGCCTCCTCGATCACCGCGCGGCGCCCCTCGGGGCCCGAGTGCAGGACGCGGTCGAGCTGCCCCTGCCCGATGATGACGTGCATCTCGCGGCCGATGCCGGAGTCCGACAGGAGCTCCTGGATGTCCAGCAGCCGGCACCCGTCGCCGTTGATCGCGTACTCGCTCGACCCGGACCGGAACATCAGCCGGCTGATCGTCACCTCGGTGTAGTCGATCGGCAGCGCCCCGTCGGAGTTGTCGATCGTCAGCACGACCTCGGCGCGGCCGAGCGGCGCCCGGTTCGCCGTCCCGGCGAAGATGACGTCCTCCATCTTGCCGCCGCGCAGCGACTTGGCGCCCTGCTCGCCCATGACCCAGGCCAGCGCGTCCACGACGTTGGACTTGCCCGACCCGTTCGGCCCGACGACGGCCGTGATCCCCGGCTCGAACTTCAGCGTGGTGGAGGACGCGAAGGACTTGAAGCCGCGCAACGTCAAGGTCTTCAGGTACAAACCCTCGCCATCCTCCCTGCTCCGCGCCGGTGCCGGACTCCGGGCGGCACCGCCGGCCGCCCGGCCGCAACGGTAGAGGCTATCGCGTGGCCGCGCCCGCGATCCCGGCGTCGGCCGCACCGGCCGCCGCACCCGGCAGATGCCGCAATTCCACAGATCAACACGGAACGGCCATATTCGGTCAGACCGAAAGAGGGAGAACCTTTACCGTCTCTTGCCCCGATGCGACGGTGCGCCGCCGTTCCGCACCGCGGCACCGCCGAGTGCGGGCACGCGGTGGGCCCGGCATTGCGATCATCCGATGCCGGGCGGCCGCCGCACCGCGCCGGGCAGGGCCGGGCGCGCGCGGTTCGGGGATCGAAGATTCAGAGGCCCAGCGCCGCCGGTCCGGCGGCGTCTGGGCCAGGAGTCCGCTGCTCGGCCCCGCGACGACCTCGGCGTCGCGACCGCGTCCGAAGACGCGTTCGAGCAGTGAATGAGTACGGCGCCGATATCAGGTCAGCGCGGGTTCGCGGTCCTTGACCGCAAGGGACATCACATCGTCGTCCGGCGCCGTCGCGAGCGCGTCGTTCTCTGCCTGAAGCCGTACGAGCTCGGCTTCCAGATCACGTACGCGCTGCTGCAGGCGCCGCATCTCCGCGACCATCCGGGGGTCGGGACCGCCGACGTGGCCGAGTAGAGCCTTCGCCATGACTAAGGGTCCTCCACGCTGAGTAACCAGCAGGGATCGCGCACGAGAATCAACTGAAGTCGGTGCGCGTATCGTCTAGAGTCGCACCGGCCGGTGTCCTGGTCAAGACGCACATCACAGGCCGGTAACAACCTTCCTCTACTAGTTTAGCAGGTACGAACCGGAACGCCCTACCCGGTCACCGCTCCAGAAAACCGGCGGCCTCCCCGCGCGGCCCGCTCCAGCGCTCGGTCACGCCCGTGACCCTGCCCGGACGCCCGGCACCGTCCCCCGCACCGTCACCGCCCAGCAGGCCGAGCAGGCGCAGGCACTTCCCGCGCGGGCCCTCCGCCACGACCTCGACGCGCCCGTCGCGCAGGTTCGTCGCGCTGCCGGCCAGGCCGAGCTCCAGCGCCCGCGACCGCACCCACCAGCGGAACCCGACGCCCTGCACGCGCCCGCGCACCCAGGCGGTGAGCCGCACGATCTCCTCGTCGTCCATCACGCTCCGGAACCCTAGTCGCGCGCCCGCCGGGGGCGCGGCTGGCACACCGGGCAGCTGTAGGACGAGCGGTTCATGAACTCGTCGCGGCGGATCGGCGCGCCGCAGCGGCGGCACGGCTCGTCGCGGCGGCCGTAGGCGTCCAGGGAGCGCTCGAAGTAGCCGCTCTCGCCGTTCACGTTGACGTACAGGCTGTCGAAGGACGTCCCGCCGACGGCGAGGGCGGCCCCCATGACGTCCCGTGCGGCCGCCAGGACGCGCGCGGCCTCGGCCCGCGTCATCGTGTCGGTGGGCCGCGCCCAGTGCAGCCTCGCGCGCCACAGCGCCTCGTCGGCGTAGATGTTGCCGACCCCGCTGATCAGCGACTGGTCGAGCAGTGCCCGTTTGATCCCGGTCTTGCGGCGGCGCAGCGCGTGGAAGAACGCCTCGGCGTCGAACACCTCCTCCAGGGGGTCGGCCGCGATGTGCACGATCGGCTCCGGGACGAGCGCGCCGGCGCCGAACGCGTCCGGGACGAGGTCGGCGAGCATGAGGTGCCCGAACGTCCGCTGGTCGACGAAGCGCAGGTCGTGGCCGCCGTCCTCGAACAGGACCCGGACCCGCAGGTGCTTCTCCCGTTCCCGGCCCGGCTCCCCGACGAGCAGCTGCCCGCTCATGCCGAGATGCGCCAGCACCGCCTCGGACTCGTCGTCCAGCGGGATCCACAGGTACTTGCCGCGGCGGCGCGGCGCCCGCATCGTGCGGCCGGCGAGGCGCGCGGCGAAGTCCGCCGGGCCCGCCGCGTGGCGGCGCACCGAGCGGGGGTGCAGGACCTCGGCGGACGCGACCGCCCGGCCGGTCGTCCAGCGCTCCAGGCCCCGCCGGACGACCTCGACCTCGGGCAGCTCAGGCACCGGCCTGGGCCTCCTGCGCCGCCTGCCCGCCCTGCGCGTCCTGCCCGCCCTGCGCCGCCTGCGCGTCCTGCGCGTCCTGCGCGTCCTGCGCGTCCTGCGCCTGCTCGGCCTGCTCGCCCCGCGCCTCGGCCTCCCGCCGCACGACGATCGCGCGGATCTCGTTCCAGGCGGCCTCGGCGGCGTGCTGCTCGGCCTCCTTCTTGCTGCGGCCCTCGCCCGACCCGTAGGTGCTGCCGCCGACCCGCACCGACGCGCGGAACGTCTTCTGGTGGTCGGGGCCGCTCTCGGCGACGTGGTACTCGGGGACGCCGAGCTCCTCCACGGCCGTGAGCTCCTGCAGCGAGGTCTTCCAGTCGAGCCCGGCGCCGAGCCCGGCCGACCGGGCGATCAGCGAGTCGAACAGCCGGTGCACGAGCGCGGACGCCTCGTCCAGGCCGCGGTCCAGGTAGACGGCGCCGATCAGCGCCTCCAGGGTGTCGGCCAGTATCGAGGCCTTGTCGCGGCCGCCGGTGCCCTCCTCGCCGCGGCCGAGCCGGATGTGGGCGCCGACGCCGAGGCCGCGGGCGACGCCCGCGAGGGCGCGCATGTTCACCACGGCGGCGCGCAGCTTCGCCAGCTGGCCCTCGGGCAGGTCGGGGTGGCCCCGGAACAGGGTGTCGGTGACGACGAGCCCGAGCACCGAGTCGCCGAGGAACTCCAGGCGCTCGTTGGTGGGCAGGCCGCCGTTCTCGTAGGCGTACGAACGGTGCGTCAGCGCCCGTTCGAGCAGGTCGGGGGTCACTTCGACGCCGAGCGCCGCGGTCAGTTCCGCGGGGTCCGGCGTGGGTGCGCTCTTCTTGGCGCTCACGGGCCCTCCTCGCAGGCCGTGCACCGCGCATGGCGCGGTCGCTGGAGCGGCGCGCCGGCCGCAGCGGCCGGGACGGCGAGGACGCGCGGCGAGGAGGATGTCCGCGAAGACGAGGTGCGCGCCGGTCTGCTGATCCCGGCGTGCACCACGGCTCCGGGCGCGAACTCCGCGCCGGTCACCACGCCGACGTCGCGCGCCGGGGTGGTCGGGGTGGGAAGTCCGTCCCGCACCGTGGGGGGCGGGCCGCGCCGCGCGCGGATCCGCCCCCCAGGATGCGAGAAGACTCAGGCCGACGGGGCGATGACCTGCCGCCGGTCGTAGGTGCCGCATGTCGCGCACGCGGTGTGCGGCAGCTTGTGGTCGCGGCACGTCGGGCACTCGACCAGGTTCGGCGCCGCGGTCTTCCACTGCGAGCGCCGGTGCCGCGTGTTGCTGCGCGACTTCTTCCGCTTGGGGACGGCCACGTCAGCCCTCCTGCTTTCCTTCTCGTCGGTCGGATCCACGGAAGCCGGAGCTTCCGTTCCCCCTTTCGGGGGCGTCCGGCGCCATGTCGCCGGCAAGGTCCCGCAGCGCCGCCCACCTGGGGTCGGCGACGTCGTGTTGGTGCCCGGGCTCGACGTCCGCGAGCCGCGCACCGCAGTCCGGGCACAGGCCCGGGCAGTCGTCCCGGCACAGCGGGGACAGCGGCAGTGCGAGCAGCACCGCGTCCCGCAGGACCGGTTCGAGGTCGATGAGGTCGCCCTCGAGGCGGAGCTCATCGTCGCCGGCGTTCCCGCCCGAGCGGGTGTCGTCGTAGACGAACAGCTCCTGGAAGTCCGCCTCAAAGGTCGAGGCGATCGGGTCGAGGCAGCGGGAGCACTCCCCCTCCAGGGGGACCGTCGCCGTGCCGGTGACGAGCACCCCCTCCAGGACCGCTTCGAGCCGGAGGTCCAGCTCGATCGCGGCGCCCTCGGGGACGCCCACCATCTCGACGCCGAAATCCTCCGGTGCCGGCACGGTCAGGCGCTCCTCCCGCGACGACCCGGGTTGCCTGCTCAGAGCTCGGGTGTCGAGCACGAGGGGGGCATGGGGATCGAGGCGAGTCAGCGGATTCCTGCTTCCATGAGGCATGGTGAACGGCGGCCGCCTGTGATGGCCGATGTCCCAGGGTACCGTCCCCGGGGCAGTGCCCCAACTCGCGGCCCCGACTCGCGGCCCCGCCGACCTGGCCCGTCCACCGGATCCGCCCGCCGGATCGGCCCGCCGGACGCGTCCCGCGGGCCGGGCGGTCAGCCCTGCTGCCGGAGGCGTTCCACCAGCCGGTCGTGGACGCTGTCGGGGACCAGCCCGGAGATGTCCCCGCCGAACTTCACGACCTCCTTCATGAGGCTGGACGACAGGAACGCGTACTCCGGGTTCGTCGCCATGAACAGCGTCTCCACGCCGGCGATCCGGTGGTTCATCTGGGCCATCTGCAACTCGTACTCGTAGTCGCTGACGGCCCGCAGACCCCGGACGATGACCGGGATGTCCTGTTCCCTGCAGTAGTCGACGGTGAGCCCGTAGAACTTGTCCACCTTGACGTTGCCGTACTCCCGAGTGACCTCCTCGATCATGTCGGCGCGCTCGTCCACGGTGAACAGGCTCTTCTTGCTCTTGTTGATCAGCACCGCCACGACCACCTCGTCGTACAGACGGGAGGCGCGGCTGATGATGTCGAGATGCCCGTTGGTGACGGGGTCGAACGATCCCGGACAGACGACACGGCGCACGACGCGAACCCCTTCGGTCCCGGTTTCTGACCTGCGGCGTGAACGTACCAAATCCCATTCGGCCCGGTTTCACCCGGGACCGGCACACCGTCCCCGGACGGTGCCCGCCCGCCGCCCGTTCAGTCGCCGAGCGCGTCGATGATCTTCGCGGCGATCGGGCCGGACTCGATGCCGTAGCCGGGCGCCTCGGTCATCACCGCGACCGCGTACTTCGGGTCGCGGCGCGGCCCGAAGCCGATGAACCAGCGGTCGTTGTAGGAGGCGCCCCCGACGTCGGCGGTCCCGGTCTTGCCGCCGAGGATGGAGGTGCCCTTCAGCGTCTTGCCCGTGCCCCGCTGGACGACGGCCTCCATCATGTCCCGCATCTGCTTGGCCTGGTCGGCGGTCAGCGCGCGCGACATCCGCTTCGGCGCGATGGTGTCGACCGTGGAGCCGCTGGGGGCGCGCAGCTTGTCGACGAGGTGCGGCTGCATGACCTCGCCGTCGTTCAGGACGGCGCCGGCGACCATCGCCATCTGCAGCGGCGTCGCGACCGTACTGCCCTGCCCGATGGAGCCGAGCGCGCTGAGCACCGGCTGGTCGGTCGTGGGGAACGAACTGGCGGCGCTCAGCAGCCCGTCGGCGTACTCGATGCGGTCGCCGAACCCGAACCCGGCCGCCTCCTTGTGGACGGCGCCGTTGCCGGGCTCCTCAGCGCCCATGTAGGCGAACGTGGTGTTGCAGGACTGCGCGTACGCCTCGATCAGCGGGATCTGGGGCAGGTCGCAGGAGCCGCCGATGTCGCCCGCGTCGTTGCTGATCGGCTGGCCGCCGCGCGGCGGCTGGTAGCTGCGTCCGGCCCTGACCCTCGTGTTCCCGCTCGCCCCGGCCTCCAGCGCCGACGCGGCGACGACGGTCTTGAACGTGGAGCCGGGCGGGAACAGCTCCCGGGTGGCCTTGTCGAGCAGCGGCTTGAGCTTCTCGGCGTTGAGCCGCTCGAAGGCGCTCTCCGCCTTGTCGCCGTCGAGCGTCGAGACGTCGTTGGGGTCGTAGGACGGCGTCGACGCCATCACCAGCACCGCGCCGGTGTCGGCGTCCAGGACGACGGCCGCCGCGCGGCGCACGCCGGCGGACCGCAGCGCCTTGTAGGCGACGCGCTGCGCCTTGACGTCGACGGTGGCCTCGACCGTCCCGCCGGGGACGGGATTGCCGATGATCTTGTCGACGAGGTTCCGGGTGGCGAGGCGGTCGTCGGTGCCGTCGAGGAAGTGGTTCTGGGCCTCCTCGACGCCGGTCTGGGAGAACACCGAGAAGTAGCCGGTGATCGGCGCGAACACCGGGCCGTCCGCGTAGTGGCGCTGGTAGCGGTCGCCGCCGGTCTTCTCCGACCAGGCGAGCCGCTCGCCGTCCGCGGTGATCGGCCCCCGGTCGATCTTGAAGCGGTCCTGCAGCCGACGGGCGTTGAGGGAGTCGTCGCGCAGGTCCTGCGCCTCGAAGCCCTGGACGTAGGTGATGTTCGCCATCAGCGCGACGGCCATCACCAGAGCGACGACCCAGGTGCGCCCCACCGCGCGGTCGATCCCGGGCTTCATGGGCATGCCTTTACCCGATCCCCTCCCGTGTCAACGGCCGATCGCACGGCCGTACCAGAAAATCGCCTCGCCGTAGCGCCGGTCGCGCTCGGCCTCGTAGCCGTCCGGCCAGCGCAACGCGGGCCCGCGCGCGGCGCGCTCCACGGCGACCAGCGCGTCCGGTGCCGCCCAGCCGTGGTCGCGGAGGTCCTCCAGCAGGCCGGTGACGGCCGCGTCGGCGAGCGCGTACGGCGGGTCGGCGAAGATCAGATCGTAGGGCTCGGCGGGCTTCTGCCGGACGAGCCGCTCGACCTTGTCGGCGCACGGGACGGCGCCGGGCAGCCCGAGCGCCTCGGTGTTCTGCCGGATCACCCGCATCGCGCGCGGATGCGACTCGACGAGCAGCGCGTGCGCCGCGCCCCGCGACAGCGCCTCGAACCCGACCGCGCCCGACCCGGCGTACAGGTCGGCGACGCGGAGGCCGTCCAGCGGGCCGAGGAGCGCGAGGACGGTGGAGAACAGGCCCTCCCTCGCGCGATCGCTGGTCGGCCGGGTGTCGCGGCCCGGCGGGGCGGCGAGCCGCCGGCCGCCCGCGCTGCCGGCGATGATCCGTGTCATGCCTTCTCCAGGAAGTCGGCGCGGTCCTCGTCCAGGAGCGAGGCGAGGACGGTGGCGAGGCCCGGATGGTCCGCGAGGTCGGGATCAGTCCCGACCAGGGCCGCCGCCTCGTCGCGGGCATCGCGGATCACGTCCTCGTCCCGCTGGAGGGTGAGCAGCCGCAGGCTGGACGCGCGGCCGGCCTGGGCGGCGCCCAGCACGTCGCCCTCGCGGCGCTGCTCCAGGTCGAGGCGCGAGAGCTTGAACCCGTCGGTGGTGGACGCGACGGCGTCGAGCCGCTCGCGGGCCTTCCCGCCGGGTTCGGCGTCGGTCACGAGCAGGCAGAGGCCGTGCAGGGAGCCGCGTCCGACGCGTCCGCGCAGCTGGTGGAGCTGGGAGACGCCGAACCGGTCGGCGTCCATGATGACCATGACGGTGGCGTTGGGGACGTCCACGCCGACCTCGATGACCGTGGTGGCGAGCAGGACGTCCAGGTCCCGCTCGGTGAAGCGGCGCATGACCGCGTCCTTCTCGTCGGGGTGCAGCTTGCCGTGCAGCACGCCGATGCGCAGGCCGGAGAGGAGTTCCTCCAGCTTCGGCAGCACCTCCATGATGCCGAGCGGCGACCTGCGCTCGCCCTCCTCCGCGGCCACGGCGTCGCCCTCGTCGCCCTCGCCGCCCTCCTGCTCGCCGATGCGCGGGCAGACGATGTAGATCTGCCGCCCCTTCGTGGCCTCCTCCTTGATCCGCTCCCAGATGCGGGCGAAGAACGCGGGCTTCTCGGGCGGCACCACGTGGGTCTGGATCTCCGACCGCCCCGCCGGGAGCTGCCCGAGGACCGACGTCTCCAGGTCGCCGAAGACGGTCATCGCGACCGTGCGCGGGATCGGCGTCGCCGTCATGACCAGGACGTGGGGGCGCCCGCCGCCGACCTTCTCGCGCAGCGCGTCCCGCTGCTCGACGCCGAAGCGGTGCTGCTCGTCCACGACGACGAGGCCGAGGTCGGCGAACTGGACGCTCTCCTGCAGCAGGGCGTGGGTGCCGACGACGATCCCGGCGCCGCCGGAGGCCGCGTCCAGCAGCGCCTCCTTGCGCGCCTTGGCTCCCTGGGACCCGGTGAGCAGCGCGACGCGGGTGGCGTGCTCGGCGCCGCCGATCTGCCCGGCCAGGGCCAGGTCGCCGAGCATCCCGGTGATCGACCGGTAGTGCTGCTGGGCGAGGACCTCGGTGGGCGCCAGCAGCGCCGCCTGCCCGCCCCCGTCCACGACCTGCAGCATCGCCCGCAGCGCAACGACCGTGTTGTGGGTGGGAGTCCAGCCGTCCGTCACATAGAGACGCTCAGGATGAGCTACGGAAATGCATCGAACCTCTTTGCGCCCGACATACTCGATTGCGCGGATTCCTTTGCGGCGACGTTCGTACTTCGTGCGTGGCTGAAACCTGTCGGCCTTACGCGACAGTCTGAAAGGCGGGTAGTCGTTCGGCAGCGCAATGCTGGTCATCCAGTAATGGTTGCCGACCTTCCGGATCCGTCGGCACCGCGCGTACCCGCCGAGGGAACGGGTCAGCCAGGCAGTGGCTTCGGCCAGTTCCCTGGACGCGGAGACCAAGCTGACGTCCCTGCCGTCGGCCCTCAGCGTCCCGTCCGTGTCCAGCAGACCCTGCAGCATCGCATGGCGTTGTTTGATCGGAGCATTCAAATAGGCGGGCGGAACGAACTTGTCATGAGCGCCCTTGCCATAGACGCCGAGTTCTCGGAGGGCCGCGATCAGCGGATTCCCAGCGCCGCGGCGCTCTCCCAGGATCAACCAGTCGAGCGGACGATCCCGCCGGCGGCGCAGCCTGCACCCGCTCGGAAGGAGTTCGGCGACCGCATCGATGATCTCCTGGTCCTGGCTCGAGATCTCAACCCGCCCGTACTTCATGTATCCGTCCCCGAGCAGCAGTCCCAGGAGATATGGGGCGACCGGCCGCTCCGCAGGCGAGTCCAGTTCGGGCGCTTCGATGAGAGGCACATACCACTTACTGGTTCCGGACTTGCGGAGCAGATCGTTGCGTAGATCGCGAGTGCTCAACACCTTTAGCGCACTCCCCCGGTACCAACCTGTGTCCGTCTTGACCGCCCAGAGATGCTCGTCATCGCATTCAGTGGACGTACCATCAGAAAAGACGATCCTGTATACATCACGTTCGCCTTGGGGAAAGACACCGGTCACCGCCGTGACCTCGCCTCGGGGCGTGGTCACGTGGTCCCCTACCACCAGATCCCCCATCCGGCGGAAGCCTTCGGGTGTCAGCACCTCAGAATCCAATGGCTGTGCTTTGCCCGATCCGACGTCGCCTTGAAGGAGGCGGTGCATGGGGTGTTCTACGGCCAGGTCTGCGGCGATTTCATCGCCTACTTCACGCTGGCCCCTGGTGAGCTCGAAGGGCAGGCGCGCGTCGAACTCCGCCTGGATGCCGCCGAACACCGGCGGGCGCGGCTTGGCCGGAAGAGCCGCGGCGGCGAGGCGGCGCTGGGCCAGGGCGATCTGGACGACGAACGCCTCGTCCCACTTGAGGCGCTTCTTGGCGCGGCCGAGTTCGTCCCAGCTCTTGGGGCGGTGGATGCCCTCGTACGCCTCCCGCAGGCCGATCAGGCCGCGGCGCCTGAGCAGGGTCTCGGGCACCGGATCGGCCGGCAGGTCCAGCGACGTCAGGACGGTCCCGACGGACGTGCCGATCGTCTCGATGGGCAGCGCCTTCGTGGACGGGTAGATCGGGATGATCTCGTCCGCCCACTCCTGCGCGGCCTGCTCGGCGCTCCGCTCGTGGACGACCTTGTACTGCGGGTGGGTGAGCTGCCGGACGGCGTTCCCGCTGCGCGGCCGGTAGGTGCTGATCTTCCCGGCGAACAGCCCGCGGGTGCCGGGCGACAGCTCCTTCTCCGCCTTGTAGGAGCCCTTGCGGCCGAAGAAGCTCAGCTTCAGCTCCCCCGTGCCGTCGGTCACGGTGATCTCCAGGACGTAGCCGGGGTTGCGGGTCAGGGTGCGCCCCTGGACCTTCACGACCTCGGCCATGACCGTGACGTGCTCGCCGTCCTCCAGCCCGTTCAGCTGGGTCAGCTCGCCGCGGTGGGCGTACCGGCGCGGGTAGTGGTGCAGCAGGTCGCCGACCGTGCTCAGGTCGAGGCCCTTCTCCAGCGCCTTGGCCGTCTTGTCGCCGAGGACCTTGCGCAACGGCTCGTCGAGATTCGCCACGCACTCTTTTCTAGCCCATGGGAACGACGGGGCATCACTCAACGCCGATGAGCAAGGGATATCGTTCCTGGCCGCCGCCGTAGACGCCGACCTCCACATCGGGGTGGGCCCGGCGGAGGTGCTCTTCGAGGGCCTCGGCCAGGCCGGGCGCGGCCCGGGCGCCGGTGATCAGCGTGACGAGTTCGCCGCCGCCCGACAGCATCCGGTCCAGGAGGTTCTGGGCCACCTCCGCGACGCCGGCGCCGATCGTGGCGACGTCGCCCTCGATCAGGCCGAGGACGTCGCCCGGCCGGCACAGCCCGACGCTCGTCACCGCCTCCTGCCCGGCGACCTCCAGATGGCCGAACCGCGTCGCGCCGGCGGCCCGGGTCATCTCGATGACGTCCTCGCCGAAGCGGCGCAGCGGGTCGTGCACCGCCAGCGCCGCCATCCCCTGGACGGACGCCTTGGCCGGCACCACCGCGATCCGCGCGCCGGCGTCCCGCGCGCGCTCCGCGGCGGCCTCGGCGAGCGCCAGGACCTCGGGGTCGTTCGGCAGGACGGCGACCTCGTCGCCCGCCGCGAGGATCGCCTCCGCCAGCACCGCGAGCGGCGGCATCGTCCCCGGCTCCCGGCGGACGACCCGCGCGCCGCTCTCCTCGAACAGCGCGGCGAGCCCGTCGGCGGCGGTCACGGCGATCACCGCGCGGCCGGTGTGCGGCGCGTGCGGCTCCCCCTCGCCCGCGTGCAGGCAGCCGATCCGGACCCGGTGCGGGCGCCCGGCCGCCATGCCCGCCTCGATCGCGGCCCCGGCGTCGTCCACGTGGACGTGGACGTTCCACAGGCCGTCGCCGCCCACCACGACGAGCGAGTCGCCGAGGACGTCGAGCCTCGCGCGCAGGGCGCCGACGGCGTCGTCCGGCGCGTCCAGGAGGTACATGACCTCGAAGCCGGGCCCCCGCGGTTCCCCGCGCCCGGGGAGGACCGGCGGCGTCCCGGCGGCGCGGGCGGGCACCTCGTACCGCTCGGGGTACTCCTCGGTGACCACGGCGGCCAGCACGTCGAGGACCACGCACAGCCCGGCGGCGCCCGCGTCGACCACGCCGCTGCGGGCGAGGACGTCCAGCTGGCCGGTGGTCCGGCGCAGCGCCCGGCGGGCTCCCCCGGCGGCGGCCCGGCACGCCTCCGCGAGCCCGTTCCCGCACCCGGCACCGGACGCCGCACAGGACGCGGCACAGGACGCGGCGGCCTCGGCGAGGACGCTCAGGATCGTCCCCTCCACGGGGTGCTCGACGGCGCCGCGCGCCAGCCCGGACGCGTGCCCCAGCGCCCCCGCGAACGCGGCGCCGTCCGGCGGCGTCCGCAGCGGGCCGAGGACGTCCGCGAGGCCGCGGAGCACCTGGCTGAGGATCACGCCGGAGTTGCCCCGCGCGCCGAGCAGCGCGCCCCGCGCCAGCGCCCGCCACGTCTCGGCGGGGCCGGCGGCGTCCGGCAGCCCGTCCAGCGCCTCCGCCGCCGCGATCACGGTCAGGTGCAGGTTGGTGCCGGTGTCGCCGTCCGGGACGGGGAACACGTTGAGCGCGTCGATCTCGCCCCTGGCGCGCCCGAGCGCCTCCGCCGCCAGCCGGCACCAGCGGCGCACCGCCGCCGCGTCGAGCACCTCGCCCAAGGACCCGCCCCCCTGCTCGTCCGGCCGCCGGCGATTCGCCTACCGGCGGGGTGTCGGCTAGTCTGGTCCGCGCACCTCTTTCCGAGGCGCCCATCAGTGAGCACCCATGATGCCCGGCCCGCTCGTCGGCGGCACCGGGCGGCGCTCCGGCCAGAGCTTCTACACCACTTGGAGTTTCCCGTGGCTTCCGTCTGCGACGTCTGCGGCAAGGGACCCGGTTTCGGCATGCGCGTCTCCCACTCGCACCGCCGCACCCCGCGCCGCTGGAACCCCAACATCCAGCGCGTGCGCGCCGTCGTGAACGGCAGCACCAAGCGCGTCAACGCCTGCACGTCCTGCATCAAGGCCGGCAAGATCGTCAAGCCCACGGTCTGACCCCGGCCGGGGGCGGCACACCCGCACGACCTTCAAGTCGGCTCATCGGAAACCCGATGAGCCGACTTTTGCATGCCCGGCCCACACCGCCGGTCCCACCCGATGGGCCCGAACGTCGAGCGCGGTCCCGCACGAGACGCATCCCGCGCCCCAGGTGCGGGGTGTGGCGGACGAGTCAGTGGCGCTGGCGCCAGGCGTGGTCCACCGGGCCGATGCCGGCGCCCAGGGGGAAGCCCGCCGCGATCGCGCCCGTGACGTACTCCTTGGCCTTCGCCACGGCCGCGGGGACGTCCTCGCCCAGGGCCAGGTTGGAGGCGATGGCGGAGGCGAGGGTGCAGCCGGTGCCGTGGGTGTGGCGGTTGTCGTGCCGGGGAGCGGTGAAGCGGTGCTCGTGCTCCCCGTCGAAGAGCAGGTCGGCGGGCTCGCCCGGCAGGTGGCCGCCCTTGATCAGGACCCAGTCGGGGCCGAGTGCCTTGACGGCCTCGGCGGCCTCGCGCAGCCCGGACTCGTCCACGACCTTGATACCGGTCAGCTGCTCCACCTCGTAGAGGTTGGGGGTCACGACGGTCGCGGCCGGGAGCAGGGCCGTGCGGACGGCGTCGACCGCGTCGGGGGCGAGCAGCGCGTCGCCGTGCTTGGAGACGCCCACCGGGTCGACGACGGCGGGCGCGTCGGAGGCCGCGATGGCCTCGGCGACGGTCTCGACCAGCACCGTGGACGCCAGCATCCCGGTCTTGAGCGCGTGCACGCCGATGTCGGACAGGACGGAGTCGAGCTGCGCGCGCACCGCCTCGGGAGGCAGCTCCCAGTAGCCCTGGACGCCGAGCGAGTTCTGCGCGGTGACGGCGGCGATGACGCTCATCCCGTGGACGCCGTGGGCGAGCATGGTCTTCAGGTCCGCCTGGATCCCGGCGCCGCCGCCGGAGTCCGAGCCCGCGATGGTCAGCACGAGCGGCGGGGTCCGGGGCGAGGGCGGGATACGCGACATACCGCCCACCCTATGGCGCTCTGACCGGTTCGGCGATTCCTCAGACCAGGGCGCAGGGCAGCTTGTTCAGGACACAGCTGGACGGCTTGGCGGCCGTGCCCCGCGCCGTGAACACGATCCGGACCTTGGCGCCGGGCGCGATCGCCTCACGGCTCCGGACGAACGGGACGCTGCCGGTCCGGACGGCGGTGGCGCCGCTGATCGCGGTGACCGAGGCACCCTTGATCTTGAAGGCGAGCGCCCACCCGGTGACGGGCTGCGCGCCCTCGTTGGCGATGGTGGCGGTGGCCTTGAAGCCGCCGGGCGTCTCGGCGACGGCGCGGAAAGCGATCACCAGGCCGTCGGCGCGGGCCGCGCCGCGGCCGGCGCGCTCGCCCGGGCCGCGCTGGGAGACCTGGCTGTCACGCGGGTTGGTCACGGTGTCGCGGGGGGCGCCGCCCGCGAAGTTGAGCGATATCTGCTGCGTGCTCAGCGCGTAGGAGACGATGCCGACCGCGATGACGAGCGCGACGATCGGCAGCAGCGGGAGCGGCAGCATGGAGACGAACTTCGTGAGGCCGCGGCCGCGGGGAGGGTCGGACAGCGGCGCTCGCCGCCGGTCCGGCGGTTCCAGGGGCACGTCGGAGGCGGGGGCGCCGGGGTAGTCGCCCGGGTAGTCGCCGGGGAGCGGATCGAACCGGTACCCGCCGGGTGGGCCGTGCTGGCGCTCGGCGTCGGGCGGCGGTGTGCCCGGCCGGGGCCGCTCGTACGACGACACGAACACCCGGTCGTCGGTCGGCCCGGAGAACGCCTCGTAGGAGGGGTCGTAGCCCGGACCGTCGTAGCCCGGACCGTCATGGGAGGGACCGTCGTAGGAGGGATCGGAGGGAGCCCCGTAGTACGGCCCGCGGGACGCCGGGGCGCCCGGAGCGGGTTCGCCGTCCGGTTGCTCGTTCCTCGTGTGTCGTCCCATCCCATCCTTCTTCGATCACAGGATGTATACCAAACCCGTACCAAACCTGCCTACCGGATGCGGCAACGCACACGGCTGTACGCGGTGCGTGCGCGGGCCGTTCAGACGGCGAAGTGGTCCCACCCGCCGGAGGGCGGTTCGCCTCCGTCCACGCGCACTCCCGATCCCGTCGTCACGACGCCGATCCGCGACCAGGACGGCGGCGGCGGGCCGGGGAAGACCCCGGCGAACGCGTGGTCCTCGCCGCCGGTGAGCGCGTGCCGCAGCCCGTCCGGCCCTAGGATCTCCGGGACCGGCACGGACGCGGAGTCGATCTCGATCCGGACGCCGCTCGCGTCCGCGATGTGCCCGAGGTCCTGGACGAGCCCGTCGCTCACGTCCAGCAGCGCGGTGGCGCCGTACTCCCGCGCCTCGCCGCCGGCGCCGTAGGGCGGTTCGGGACGCCGGTGCGCCGCGATCAGCTCCGCCGCCCCCGCGCGCCCCCCGGTGAGCAGTTCCAGCCCGGCGGAGGCGAACCCGAGCCTGCCCCGGACGGCCACGACGTCACCCGGGCACGCGCCGGACCGGGTCAGCGGCGCAGCGCCGCCGAGGTCGCCGAGCGCGGTGACCGCGAGCGTGATCTGCGGCGCGGAGACGACGTCGCCGCCCGCGACGGACGCCCCGGCGGCGCCGCACTCGTCCGCGAACCCGTCGTAGAGCCGCTCGGCCCATGCGGTCTCGGTGCCGGCCGGTGCCGCGAAGCCGATCAGGAGGGCGGTCGGCCGGGCGCCCATCGCGACGACGTCGGCGAGGTTCTGCGCGGCGGCCTTGCGCCCGATGTCGTAGGGGCCGGACCAGTCGCGGCGGAAGTGCCGCCCGTCCACCAGCAGGTCGGTGGTGGCGACGACGCGCCCGTCCGGCGCGGCGACGACCGCCGCGTCGTCGCCGGGGCCGAGCCGGACCGCCGGGCCCTGCGGCAGCCGCCGCGTCAGCCGGCCGATCAACCCGAACTCGCCCAGCTCACCGATCGTGCCCATCCGCGCCCGTCCCCCGTGTTCCGCCTGCTCGGCCCGCTACCGCGCGGCACCCGGCACCCCGGGCCCCCGTGGCGGCGCGTAACACGATACGGTGAACCGTCCGACGGTCGATTCTCCGCTTGGGGAGGACGTGATGGTGCAGGCCTACATCCTCATCCAGACAGAAGTCGGTAAGGCCGCCGAAGTCGCGGGCCACATTTCCGGCGTGACGGGTGTCACCCTGGCGGAGGACGTCACGGGACCCTACGACGTGATCGTCCGGGCGGAGGCGCGCAATGTCGACGAGCTGGGCAAGCTCGTCGTGGCGCAGATCCAGTCGGTGGACGGCATCACCCGCACCCTCACCTGCCCGATTGTCCACATCTAAAGGGCCGTTGGCGGCGGGGCTCGCCGCGGTGGCGGTGCTGGCGGCGGCCTGCGGCGGCGGTGCCGTGCAGGTGCCCGTGCCGAGCCCGGACGCGGCCGGCTCCCGGCTGTGCCAGGGCCTGCGGCTGCCCGAGAAGGTGCACGGGCAGGAGCGCCGCGACACCTCCCCGAACTCGCCGCTGACCGCCGCGTGGGGGTCGCCCGCGATCGCGCTGCGCTGCGGCGTGCCCCGGCCGGCCGCGCTCCGGCCCACGTCGCAGCTCGTGACGATCAACGGGATCGACTGGTTCGGCACGCCCACCGACCGCCCGGTCACGTGGACGGCGGTGGGCCGCCAGGCCTACGTCGAGGTCACGGTGCCGCCGAAGTACGACCCGGCCGGGGACGTGCTGATCGAGCTGGGCCCGTCGATCACGTCGACGATCCCGGCGAAGCCCGAGGGCCAGATCTGATCACCAGATCGGGACCGGGCTCTGCCCGCGCGGGTAGTAGCCGGGGATCGGCTCACCGGACGCGGCCCGCTCCAGGCGCCGCTTCATCCCGTCCGACAGCACGTCCGCCTTCATCATCTCGACGAACACGGACGTGACGTTGCCGAGGTCGAACCAGTCGCGCTGCCACGACCACTGCCGGTTCCCGGCGTACCGGAACCAGGACCCGCCGATGCCGAGCACCTCGTAGGGCGTCCCGTCGGGGCGGCTCGCGTCGGCGACCTGCTTCCAGAACCCGACGACCTCGCCCTTGGCCTCGTCGACGAGGATGCTCTGGTACGGGTAGGTCCAGCCGTCGAGGCCGCCCATCTCCAGGCCGAGCGCGATGTCGCGGATCTCGCCGCGGCCGACGGCCATGAAGTCCTGGTTCGGGCCGATGTTCCAGCCGTAGGTGGCGTCCTCGGTGTAGAGGTCGGCCAGCGGACGCCAGTCGCCGGCCTCCTCGCAGCGGCGGTTCTCGGCCAGCCAGTGCTCGACCATCGCGTCGAGTTCTGCACGGGGGAACGCGGGCATCATGTCTCCAGCAGTGTGAGGGCCCGGGTCGGGCAGTAGCGGACGGCGGAGGTCACCTCGGCGCGCCTGTCCTCGGACGGCTCGGCGTCCAGGACGCGCACCTTGCCCCGGTTCGGGACTTCGAAGACGTCGGGGGCCTCCAGCTCGCACATGGCGTGCCCCTGGCACAGGTCCAGGTCGGCCTCGATCCTCACCGGCGCCTCCTGCGGTACCGGACGGCGCACGGCTGGGCGAGCTGGACGACCATCTTGGAGTGGTCGTTGCGGTAGGTCTCGGGCGGCTGGGCGAGGTCGAACTCCCAGTCCCGCAGCAGTACGGAGAAGATGGCCTTGAGCTGCATCATCGCGAAGTTCGCGCCGACGCAGCGGTGCCGTCCGGCGCCGAACGGCACCCACGTCCAGCGGTTGAGCAGGTCCTCCTCGCGGGGCGCGATGTAGCGTTCGGGGACGAACGCGTCCGGGTCGGGGAAGTCGGTGCCGATCCGGTTGGAGACGGCGAGGCTGCAGCCGACCATCGTCCCGGCGGGGATCCGGTGGCCGCACACCTCCTGGTCGGACTGCGCGACCCGCAGCAGCAGGATCAGCGGCGGGTGCAGCCGCAGCGCCTCCTTGACCGCCGACTCCAGCCGCGGGATGGCGCGCAGCGCCTGGAACGACACCTCGCTGCCGTCGTCGTACAGCTCGTCCAGCTCCCGGACGACGCCGTCGAGCACGCCGGGGTGGCGGAGCAGCTCGATGAGCGTCCAGGCGGCGGTGCCGGACGTGGTGTGGTGCCCGGCGAACATCATCGAGATGAACATGCCGGTGACCTGGTCGGCGTCGAACTTGAGCGTGCCGTCGGCGTCCTTGATGGACATCAGGACGTCGAGGAGGTCGCGGTCCTCCTTCGGCGGCTTCGGCGGGCGGCCGTCCATGATCCCCTGGACGAGCGCGACGAGCCCGGCCCGGGCCGCGTCGCGCTTGCGGAAGCTCTCGATGTCGGCGTACGGGTCGACGTAGGCGATCGCGTCGGTGCCGCGCTCCAGGTCGTGGTACAGGTCGGCGAACCGGCGGTCGAGCTGCTCGCGGAACTTGCGCCCGATCAGGCACGCCGACGAGGTGTAGATCGTCAGCTCGGCGAAGAAGTCGAGCAGGTCGATCTCGCCCTCGTCGCCCCATCCGGCGACCATCCGGTCGACCTCGGCGGAGATCGTCGCGGCGTGGCCCTTCATGAACGAGCCCTTGAGCGCCTGGTTGTGCAGGGCCTCGCGGCGCTGCTCGGGGGTGGCGTCGAAGACCACGCCCTCCCCGAAGATCGGCGTCATGAACGGGTACGCCTCGGCCTGGTCGAGTTCCTCGTCGGGGGCGCGGAAGAAGAACTCGTTGGCCTCGGCGCCCGACAGGAGCACGACGCGGCGCCCGGCGAGGACGAACTCGCCGACGTCGCCGCACTCGTCCCGGACGCGGCGCATCAGCCCGATCGGGTCGGTGCGCAGCTCCTCCAGATGGTCGGGACCGCCCGACACGACGCGCGGCTCCACCAAAGCGGTCATGATTCCTCCAGGGGGGCTTCGGGCTGCACTTCGACGAGCCGGAGATGGGCGCCGCGCGGTGTCGCGACGATCGCGGCGACGGCGGCGGCGACGTCGGACGGGCGCAGGAAGTAGGGGTGGCGGGCGTGGCCCCACTTCGCCCAGTCCGCCAGGACGGCGCCGGTGGTGTCGGCGTCCCAGGTCATGCCCATGCCGGTCGCGGTGGGGCCGGGCCTGACGATGGACGCGCGCACGCCCGTCCCCTCCAGTTCCATCTGCATGGTGCGGGCCATGCCCTCGACGCCGTTCTTGGCGGCGACGTAGGCGCCCGTCCAGGAGCGCGGGATGGGGACGGTGTCGGACGAGATGAACACGATGTCGCCGCGCGTCCGCGCCACCATCCGCGGGACGAAGTGCGACACGAGCCGGTGCGCGCCGACGAGGTGGACCTGCAGCTGCGCGAGGAAGTCGTCCGGGTCGAGTTCGTGGAGCCGTTTGGCGGACAGGTCGCCGGCGCTGGAGACGACGACCTCGATCGGGCCGAGCGCGTCGCCCGCGGCCACCGCGAACGCCTTCACGGAGTCGGAGTCGGCGACGTCGAGGGGGTGCGCGAACGCCTCTCCCCCGCCGGCCCGGATCGTCGCGGCCAGCTCCTCGCACTTCTCGGCGCGCCGCGCACCGAGCGCGACCGGGTGCCCGGCCATCGCCAGCGCCGTTGCCGTGGCCGCGCCGATGCCGGACGACGCGCCGGTCACCACCGCCGGGCGCCGCTCCGGATGGGGGTCGAACCGGGGCATCTACCGCACCTCCACACGGACGGGCAGCGCCGCGAACCCGCGGACGTTCACCGAATGCACCCGCTCGGCCTTCGCGAAGTCGACCTCGTAGGACGCGACGTTCCGCACGAACTCGGTCAGCGCGATGCGCGCCTCCAGGCGGGCCAGGTTCGCGCCGAGGCAGAAGTGCCGCCCGCCGCCGAAGCTGACGAGCTGGGAGGTGTCGCGGTCGAGGTCGTAGGTGTCGGAGTCCTGGAACACGCGCGGGTCGCGGTTGGCCGATCCGACCAGCAGCAGCAGCCGGTCGCCCTCGGGGACGCGCCGCCCGTGCAGCTCGACGTCCTGCGCGACCTGCCGGGCCAGCATCTGGCTGGAGGTGTCGTAGCGGAGCGTCTCCTCCACCCAGTCGTCGACCCGCGCGGGGTCGTTCAGCGGCTTCGCCGCCTCGGCGGGGTTGCGCGCGCCCCAGTACAGGGCGTTGGCGAGCAGCTTCGTCGTGGTCTCGTTGCCGGCGACGACCATCAGGAACAGGAACGCGATGATCTCGGTGTCGTCCAGCCGGTCGCCGTCGATCTCGGCGTCCAGCAGCGCGGACGTCAGGTCTTCGGACGGCTTGCGGCGCCGCTCGGCGACCATGTCCTGGTAGTAGCCGACGAGGGTGAGGGCGGCGTCCATCCCGGCGGGCGGAACGTCGTTGAGGCCCTCGTCCCGGTGGACGACCGTGTCCGCGAGGCGGCGCACCTCCACGCGGTCGGCCTCGGGGACGCCCATCATCTCGGAGATGACGTCCATGGGCAGCAGGCCCGCGAAGTCGGCGACGAAGTCGAACTCGCCCTTCTCCAGGGCGGGCTCCAGATGGCGCAGGGTCAGCGCCCTGATGCCGTCCGCCATCTCCTTGACGCGCCGCGGCGTGAAGCCCTTCGACACGAGCGCGCGCATCCGCGTGTGCCGTGGCGGGTCGAGCGCGAGGAACGACATCGTCCGGTGCGCGTGCGGGCCCCAGGCGCTCGGTTCCAGCGAGACGCCGTGCGAGCTGGAGAACGTCGCGTGGTCGCGGAAGGCCGCCGCGACGTCGGCGTGCCGGGACAGCGCCCAGAAGCCGAGTTCGTCGTTGCGGTAGAGGGGCGCCTCCTCGCGGAGGCGCTCGTAGACGGGGTAGGGGTCCTCATGGACGGCGTAGTCGAACGGGCTGTAGGAGACCTGCGCGGCAGGGTCCACGGCCGTCACCTCACTCCGGGGGGTCGGGCAGGATGAGCTCTGCCATCTCGGCGAGCCGGTCGGCCATGCGGGCGTAGGACGTGTAGCCCATGCCCGCATGCACGAGCGCGCCGGTGTAGGCCAGTTCCAGCGCGCCCAGGATCTTGGGGTCGTCCTGGTCGCGGAGCGCGGCCCGCAGCCGCTCGCGGATCGCGACGCCGATCCGCACCCGCAGCTCGCGGACGTCGGGGTCGGTGCCGAGCAGCGCGGTGGTGCACGCCGCCGCCAGCTCCGGCTCGTCCGACACCAGCAGGGCGATCTCGCGCAGCGTCTCCACGACGCGTTCGAGCAGCGTGCCGTCCGCCTCCACCGGCGGCAGCGCGCTGAGCCGCCGCCAGAACACCTCCGTGATCAGATGGTTCTTGGAGGCGAAGTAGGTGTAGGCGGTCGCCGGGGCGACCCCGGCGCGCTTGGCCACGTTGCGGACGGTCAGCCCCTCGTAGCCGGTCTCGCCGACCTCGGCCACGGCGGCGTCGGTCAGCCGCCGCACCGTGTCGGCCTGCCGCTCGGTGAGGCGGCGGCGGGTGGGCTCGGTCGTCAGCTGCTCGTTACCGGACACGTGTCCAGACATTAGTTCAGAAAGACGCCCCGCGCAACGGCGCCGCGCCGCCGGGCCCGCCGGCCGAGCAGGTGGGCGGAGTGGCGGGGCGGACGGGTGGGGCGGGTGGGATTCGAACCCACTCAGCGCGAGGCACTTGGTTTACAGCCAAGCCCGACTCTCCGAGCGTCGGCGCCGCCCCTCATGACCGGCCTGCAATACGCGGGATGACCCGCGTCGTACCTCCGGAGGGATTCGAACCCCCATCGCACAGCACCTCATGCTGCCGTCTCTGCCGTTGGACTACGGAGGCGTGCGTGCGGCTCCCGGGATTCGAACCCGGAGCGTCCACTTCCTGAGAGTGGCCCCTCTGCCGGTTGGGGTAGAGCCGCATGGATCGCGAGGGAGGCGTCACTCGCGGCGGCTCGGCCGGGGGTCTCGCTACGAGGCGGGATACCGGCCGGGGCGGGCGTGCGACGCCGAGGGCAGTCGTAGTCGGTACTGCTCCAGAGCCATGGCCGGTCCTCCTCTCCACCGTCGCCGACGGGCTGACACCGCCTACGGTGCCAGCCCCGGCGCACGGCCCGCAACGGGTTTTCCGGCGGGATTGCGGCAGGATTGCGGCGGCGGGGGCCTTGCGCTCCGGCGCGGGCTGAACTGTAGTCTGGACAAGTGTCCAGAACAATCGATCGCTTGCTTCTGCTGGACGGGCGGCTCGTCCCCGGGGCGGGCGGCGCCTTCGAGACGGTCAACCCCGCGACCGAGGAGGTGCTCGGCACCGCCGCCGACGCCACCGCCGACGACATGGACCGCGCGATCGGCGCCGCCCGGCGCGCGTTCGACGAGACGTCCTGGTCCACCGACCACGCGTTCCGCGTGCGCTGCCTGCGGCAGCTCAGGGAGGGTCTGCGGCGCCGCGCCGACGAGCTGCGCGAACTGACGATCAAGGAGGTGGGCGCGCCACGGTTCCTGACCTTCGGGGCGCAGCTGGACGCGCCCGTCGACGATCTCGGGTGGTTCGCCGACCTCGTCGAGTCCTACGCGTGGGAACGCGACCTCGGCCGGGCCGAGCCGATGGGGATGCCCAGCCACCGCCGGGTGCGCCGCGAGGCGGCGGGCGTCGTCGGCGCCATCACCCCGTGGAACTTCCCGCACCAGATCAACCTGGCCAAGCTCGGCCCGGCGCTGGCGGCCGGGAACACGGTGGTGCTGAAGCCGGCGCCCGACACGCCCTGGTGCGCGGCGGTGCTCGGCGAGGTCATAGCCGAGGAGACCGACATCCCGGCCGGCGTCGTGAACGTGGTGACGTCGTCCGACCACGGGCTCGGTGCCCAGCTGACGCAGGACCCGCGCGTCGATCTGGTGTCGTTCACCGGGTCCACGGCGACGGGCCGGAACGTGATGACGAGTGCGGCCGCCACGCTCAAGCGGGTCTTCCTGGAACTGGGCGGGAAGTCGGCGTTCGTGGTGCTGGACGACGCCGATCTGCGGGCCGCGTGCTCGTACGCGGCGTTCTCCGGGATCGCGCACGCCGGGCAGGGCTGCGCGATCACGACGCGGATCCTCGTCCCGCGCGACCGCTACGACGAGGCCGCCGAGATCACGGCGGGCACGCTCGCCAAGCTCGGCGTCGGCGACCCCGGCGACGACCGGACGATCTGCGGCCCGGTCATCTCCGCGAAGCAGCGCGAGCGCATCGAGGGCTACCTGGAACTCGCCGTCGAGGAGGGCGGTTCGTTCGCCTGCGGCGGCGGGCGCCCGGCGGGCCGCGACACGGGCTTCTGGATCGAGCCCACACTGATCACCGGGCTCACCAACGACGCCCGCGCGGCGCGGGAGGAGATCTTCGGCCCGGTGCTGACCCTGCTGCCGCACGACGGCGACGACGACGCGGTGCGGATCGCGAACGACTCGCCGTACGGGCTGTCGGGCGCGGTGCACGGCGGCGGCGCGGAGCGGGCGCGGGCGGTCGCGCGGCGGCTGCGGGCCGGGACGGTCAGCGTGAACGGCGGCGTCTGGTACGGCGCGGACGTCCCGTTCGGCGGCTACAAGCAGTCGGGCATCGGCCGCGAGATGGGCGTGGCCGGGTTCGAGGAGTACCTGGAGACCAAGTCGATCGCGGAGGGCGCATGAGGTTCGAGGGAAGGGTCGCGGTCGTCACCGGGGCCGCGCAGGGCATCGGCGAGGCGTACGCGCGGGCACTGGCAGCCGAGGGCGCGCACGTCGTCGTCGCCGACGTGGACGAGCGCGGGCAGAACGTGGCCGACGACATCAAGGGCCTGTTCGTCCGGACGGACGTGTCCGACCCCGCGTCGGTGGAGGCCATGGCGACGGCCGCGAAGGAGCGGTTCGGCGGGATCGACCATCTCGTCAACAACGCCGCCATCTTCGGGACGATGAAACTGGACTTCCTCTTCACCGTCGACTGGGACTACTACAAGAAGTTCATGTCCGTGAACATGGACGGCGCGCTGCTGTGCGCCCGCGCCTGCTACCCACACATGCAGGAGCGCGGCGGCGGCTCCATCGTGAACCAGTCGTCCACGGCGGCATGGCAGTACTCCGGCTTCTACGGGCTGGCCAAGGTCGGCGTCAACGGGCTCACACAGCAGCTCGCGCACGAGCTGGGCAGCATGAACATCCGGGTGAACGCGATCGCGCCCGGCCCGATCGACACCGAGGCCAACCGCGCCGTCGTGCCGGGCAACATGTCGCAGAAGATCGTCCGGGACAAGATGGCGCTGAAGCGCATGGGGTCGCCCGAGGACCTCGTCGGCGCCTGCCTGTTCCTGCTGTCGGACGACGCCGCCTGGATCACCGGGCAGATCGTCAACGTGGACGGCGGCGAGGTGTTCCGCTCATGACGGTGGGGTTCATCGGGCTCGGCCAGATGGGCGCACCGATGGCCGGCCACCTGGCCGCCGCGGGCGTCGTCGTCCACGACGCGCGGCCGGAGGCGATGGCGCCGCTGGTGAAGGCGGGCGCGCGGGCGGCGAAGAGCGTCGCCGAGGTCGCCGCGCACGCCGACCTCGTCTCGATCATGGTGCGGGACGACGACCAGGTGAACGAGGTCGGCGACGAGGTGCTCGCGAGCGCCCGGCCGGGCACGGTGCTGGCGATCCACTCCACGATCCGCGCGACGACGGCCGAGAATCTCGCGACCCGGGCCGGGCGGTACGGGATCGAGGTCGTGGACGCGCCGGTCAGCGGCGGGTTCATGGGAGCGGGCGCGGGCAGCCTCGCGGTGATGGTCGGCGGGACGGACGCGGCGTTCGAGCGCTGCCGCGAGCCGTTCGGCGCCTGGGCGGACCTCGTCCTGCACATGGGCCCGGTCGGCGCGGGCACCCGCACGAAGCTGGCCCGCAACATGCTGCACTTCATCTCGTTCACGGCCGCCGCCGAGGCGCAGCGGCTGGCGGAGGCGTCGGGGGTGTCGCTGCGCAAGCTGGGCCGGATCGTCCGGCACACCGACGCGATCACCGGCGGCGCGGGGTCGATCATGCTGCGCCCGACGACCGCGCCGCTGGACCCGGGCGACGACCTGTACGGCATCCTGTGCCACACCCGCGACCTCGGCGAGAAGGACCTGTCCTTCGCCCTGGAACTGGCGGACGAGCTGGGCGTCGACGTGCCCCTCGCCCGCATCGCCCGCGACCGCTTCGGCCCCGGCCTCGGCCTGCGCGAGGGAGATACCGATGGATGAGCGCCGCGAACGCGGGCTGGAGATGATGCGGCAGGTCTACGGCTGGGAGATCGGGGACGCGCCCGGCGACTTCTTCGGCATCACCGTCGACCACCTCTTCGGCGACATCTGGACGCGTCCGGGCCTCACCCTGCGCGACCGGCGCCTGCTGCTCATCGGCATGCTCGCCGGCCAGGGGCTCAACGACGTCCTGGACATCCAGATCCCGGCGGCGCTGGCCAACGGCGAGGTGTCGCCGGACGAGCTGCGCGAGATCGGCATCTTCCTGACCCACTACGTCGGCTGGCCGCTCGGCTCCCGGCTGAGCGTCCAGATCGACACGCTGATCGCCAAGCACGAGAAACGGAAGAAGAAGGACGAATAGGCAACCGCGCGGCCGGTGCGAGCGTCCAACGTCCATGCGTGGTCGTCTCTTCGCACCGGCCGCGACGGTCCTGCTGCTGGCCGGGATGGCCGGGTGCTCCGGATCGTCCGGCCCCGATGACCGGCCGGGCCAGGCACCGCCGGCCCGGCTCGTCGCCTATGCCGGCTGCGACGCGCTGCTCGACGACCTGCGCAGCGCCACGGTCGACCACGTCGGCCCGGACGGGCTCACCGAAGGGCCGGGCGGTGTCCCCGCCTTCCCGGGGGACGGCGACTGGGCGCTGTCGAAGGGCCGGCTGCCGTCCGGAGCCGCCGCGCAGCAGCATTCCACGACCAACTCCCACGAACCGGACGCCGACGAGCCCGACCTCGTGAAGACCGACGGGCACCGCATCGTCGCGCTCGACGGGGGGCGGCTGCGGGTCATCGACCCCGCCACGCGCAGGATCACGCACACGCTGAAGCTGCCGGGCTCCGGCCGGTACGGCCGCGACGAACTGCTGCTCAGCGGCGACCGCGCGCTGGTGCTGAGCCACCGCGCACCGGTGGTCCCCTTGGACGGCCGGCCCGCTGCGGGGCACACGGGCAGCTCGACGCGGCTGACGCTGGTCGACCTCTCCGGCACCCCGCGGGTCGCCGGCACGATGACGTCCGACACCGAGTACGTGGACGCGCGGCAGACCGGCTCGACCGTCCGCGTCGTGGTGCGGTCCCGGCCGAAGATCGACTTCCCCGGAGGGACGGACGCGGAGGACGCGACCGAGGAGAACCGGGTGGAGGTCTGGAAGGCCCCGCTCGAAGCCTGGCTCCCGACGTTCGCCCTGGACGACGGCACGTCGTACCGCGCGCCCTGCGATCAGGTCAGCCGCCCTGCCTCGTACAAGGGGTCGTCGATGCTGACCGTGCTGACCCTCGACCTGGACAAGGGCCTCGGCGACCCGCAGCCCATCGCGGTCACGGCCGACGGATCCACCGTCTACGGCAACGGCAGGAGCCTCTACGTCACGGGCACGCCCTCGAAGGCCTGGCGATGGCCGGCCAGGAAGCTCCCCGAGCCGCACACCGACATCTACAAGTTCGACCTGGGCGGCAGCGGGCGTCCGCGTTACGCAGCGTCCGGGTCGGTCAAGGGCTTCCTGCTCAACCAGTACTCCATGTCGGAGCACGACGGGAACCTGCGCCTCGCCACGACGACCGACCGGAACTCCCGCGGCTCCCAGAGCTCCGTGCACGTCCTCGCCCAGCACGGCGAACGGCTCGACCGGATCGGACGGATCGACGGGCTCGGCAAGGGCGAGCGCATCCACTCCGTCCGGTTCACCGGCCCGACGGCCTACGTGGTGACGTTCCGGCGGACCGACCCGCTGTACGTGCTCGACCTGGCGGACCCGGGCCGTCCCGCCCTCACCGGCGAACTGAAGATCACCGGCTACTCGGCGTACCTGCACCCCGTGGCGGGCGGCAGGCTCCTCGGCGTCGGGCAGGACGCCGAGACGTCGGGCCGCACGACCGGCCTCCAGGTGTCCCTCTTCGACGTTTCCGGCGAGCTGCGCCGCATCGGCGCCTACACGCTCCCCGGCGCGACGTCCCAGGTGGAGTTCGACCCGCACGCGTTCCTGTACTGGCCGGAGTCCGGACTCACCGTCGTCCCGGCGGCACGGGCGGGCGGCACGGGCGGCGAGGCGATCGCGCTCAAGGTCACCGGGACGTCCATCACCAAGGTCGGCACCGTCCGGCAGCCGGGCGGCGGGAGCATCGTCCGGTCGCTCATCGTCGGCGACACCCTCTGGACGTTCTCCGGCGGCGGAGCCCAGGCCACCGACGCGTCCACTCTGCGGAGGACGGCCTGGCTCGCCTACGGCTAGCGCGGAGCTAGCGCAGGCCCGTCGAGCGTTTCAGGGCCGTCTGGATGAGGCGGTCTACCAGGGTCGGGTAGTCCAGCCCGGTGGCCGCCCACATCTGCGGGAACGCCGACGCCGGGGTGAAGCCCGGCATGGTGTTGATCTCGTTGAGGATCCAGCGGCCGTCGGGCGTGTGGAAGAAGTCGACGCGGGCGAGGCCCTCGCAGTCGAGCGCCTCGAACGCCTGCACGGCGACGCGGCGGACCTCCTCGATCGCGGCGGGCGGCAGGTCCGGCGGGATCGCCATCCGGGTGGCGCCGTCGAGGTACTTGGTCTCGAAGTCGTAGAAGTCGTGCGCGCCCGAGGTCAGCACCTCGGCGGGCAGGCTGGCCTCGGCGGGGCCGTCGTCCTCGCCCTGCAGGACGCCGCACTCGACCTCGCGGCCCTCGATCGCGGCCTCCACGACCACCTTCGGGTCGTGCTCGCGGGCCGCGTCGACCGCCGCCTCCAGGTCCGCCTCGGCGGTGACGCGGGTGATGCCCATGCTCGACCCGGCGCGGGCCGGCTTGACGAACACCGGGGTGCCGTCCGCGAGGCCCAGCTCCTTGATCTCGTCGATCTTGCGCTTGCGCTCGCGCCGCCACTCCCGGTCGCCGACCAGCACGTACGGGCCGACGGGCAGGCCGCGCGCCTGCCAGACGAGCTTCATGTAGCCCTTGTCCATGCCGACGGCGCTGGCCAGCACCCCGGCGCCGACGTAGCGGACGCCCGCGAGGTCGAGCAGGCCCTGGATGGTGCCGTCCTCGCCGTAGGGGCCGTGCAGCAGCGGCAGCACGACGTCGACCTCCGCGAGGGTCTCGGGGATCTCGCCCGGCTGGACGACCATCAATCCGCGGCTGTCGGGGTCGAACGGCAGCGCCAGGACGCTGCCGGCGCCGGTCACCTCGGGCAGCCGGCCGTCCTCGATCGCGAGCGTCAGGCCGGCGGGCGGGAGCACCCAGCGGCCGTCGCGGGCGATGCCGATCGGCACCACGTCGTAGCGGTCCCGGTCGATGGCGGCCATGACGGCGCCCGCGGTGACGCAGGAGATCGCGTGCTCGGAGCTGCGCCCGCCGAAGACCACGGCCACGCGGATCCTAGAAACCTGGGACATGACGTCCGAGCCTACCGGTGATCAGCCCGCGCGGGCCACGAGCGGACCGGGCGCGGCCCCGCATCACACCCCGTACCGCTCGGGCTTCGGGGAGCGCGAGATCAGCGACACCGCGGCCTCCTTGATCGGCATGCCGTGGTGCAGGACGGCGGTGACCGCCTCGGTGATCGGCATCTCCACGTTGTGCTTGCGGGCGAGCGCCAGCACCGCCTCCGACGACTTGACGCCCTCGGCGGTCTGCCTGGTGACGGCGATGACCTCGTCGAGGGTCATCCCGCGGCCGAGGTTCTCGCCGAACGTCCGGTTCCGCGACAGCGGCGAGATGCACGTCCCGACGAGGTCGCCCATCCCGGCGAGGCCCGCGAACGTGTGCTCGTCGGCGCCGAGCGCGGCGCCCAGCCGGGCGATCTCGGCGAGCCCGCGGGTGATCAGCAGCGCCTGGGTGCTGGCGCCGAACCCGAGCCCGACCGACATGCCGACGCACAGCGCGACGATGTTCTTCACCGCGCCGCCGAGCTCGCAGCCGACCATGTCCGTGGAGGTGTAGACGCGGAAGTACGGGGTCATGGTGGCGGCCTGCAGGCGCTGCGCGACGGCCTCGTCCACGCAGGCGGCGACGGCGGCGCCGGGCTCCCCGGACGCGATCTCGCGGGCCAGGTTGGGGCCGCAGAACACGCCGACGCGCTCGCGCGGGAGGCCGGCGACCTCGCGGACCACCTCTGACATCCGCAGCGACGTGCCGATCTCGACGCCCTTCATCAGGCTGACGAGGACCGCGTCCGGCGGCAGGTGCGGCAGCCACCCGCCGAGGTTGTGCCGGAGCGTCTGCGCGGGGACGGCGAGCGCGACGAAGTCGGCGCCCTTCAGCGCCTCCGCCGGGTCGAGGGTGGCGCGGACGCCCGCCGGCAGCGTGACGCCGGGCAGGTAGTCGGGGTTCTCGTGCCGCTCGTTGACCGCCTCGACGACCTCAGGGCGGCGGCCCCACAGGACGACGTCGCCGCCCGCGTCGTGCAGCAGCTTGGTGAACGTCGTCCCCCAGGATCCGGCGCCCATCACCGCGGTGCGGAAGGTCACGAGTCGGCCGCCTTCCGCCGCACGCCGGCCCCGGTCTCGGACGCGGTCTCGGGCGTGGTCTCGGGTACGGATGGTCGGGCCGGCTCCGGAACCGCGGCGCCGGCGGCGCGGCGGCGCTCCTCCAGTACCCGGTGGTGGTCGTAGCGCTCGGCGGGCGGCTCCTCGCCGCGCAGCTCGCCGAGCAGGCCGACGATCGCCGTCATGATGTCGTCGGTCGCGGCGCGCAGCGTCTCCCTGCTGAGCGGCAGCCCCGCATACCCCGACAGGTCCACGGGCGGCCCGGCGACGACCCGCATCGTCTTGCGGGGCAGCGGGTGGAACCCCTTCTTCAGGCTCCCCGCGAGGCCCCGCTGCTCGCCCTTCTTGTACGGCATCAGCTCGTGCGCGCCCCAGCTCGCCACCGGGACGACCTTCGCGCCGGTCTTCAGCGCCATCCGCGCGACGCCCGTCTGGCCGGTCATGGGCCACAGCTCCGGGTCGCGGGTGCAGCTGCCCTCCGGGTAGAACATCAGGCATTCGCCGTCCACCAGCGCCTTCTCCGCGGCCTCCAGGGCCTGCGCCGCGTCGGCGCGGTCGCGGTACACGGGGATCTGGCCGGTGCCGCGCAGCACCGCGCGGATGAAGCGCACGTCGAACAGCGTGGACTTGGCCAGGTAGACCGGGTAGCGGCCCGCCTCGTAGACGAAGTGGGCGAGCGCGAGGGGGTCGGACTCGGAGATGTGGTTGGCGGCGATGATGACGCCGCCCTTCCCGGGTACGTTGCCCCGGCCCCGCCAGTCGCGTTTCAGGAGCCCGAACAGCAGCGGGCGCAGGATGACGATCGTGAGCTTCCGCCAGCCCGGCGAGTACCCGTGGCTCATGCCCGTCCCCTCCTCATTCCGTCCCCTCCTCGGTTCATCCCCCGGATGAACATGGGGTGTCCTCAAGTGTCGCGGTTGCGTGCGCATAGTGTCGAGTTGCCATGTCTACATCAGCACGGCCCGCCGCGGCGCACGGCGGGCCTCATCTCCACTGGTCGCTCGTCGTCCCCGTCAAGGTCCTGGCCAGGGCCAAGACCCGGATGGCCGCCGCGGCGGGCCCGCACCGGGAGCCGCTCGCGCTCGCGGTGGCGGCCGACACGGTCGCCGCGGCGCTGCGCTGCGACCGGGTCCGCGACGTGATCGTTGTCACCGACGATCCCCTTCCGGCGGCCGACCTCGCCGCCCTCGGCGCCCGCATCGTGCCCGACGTGCCGGACGCGGGCCTGAACCCGGCGCTGGTGTACGGCGCCGCCCGGGGCCGCGAGCTGTCCCCGGACGCGGGCGTCGGCGCGCTGTCGGCAGACCTGCCCGCTCTGCGGCCGGATGAACTCGCCCGCGTCCTGGACGCCGCCGCGGCCGAGCCGGAGGCGTTCGTGCCGGACGCGGCGGGCATCGGCACGACCCTCTACACGGCCCGTCCCGGCGTCGCGTTCGCCCCGGCGTTCGGCGGCGGCTCCCGCGCGGCGCACCGCTCCCGCGGCGCCGCGGAGATCCTGCTGCCCGCCACCGACAGCGTACGCCGCGACGTCGACACCCCGGAGGACCTGCGCGCCGCGCTCGCGCTCGGCACCGGCCCCCGCACCGCCGAGGTCGCGGCCCTGCTGCCGTCGCTGGCCTAGAGTTCGGCCCATGCAGGCGACGGTGAAGGCGTTCGACGCGGAGACCAGGTCGGGGAGCGTGCTGCTCGACGACGGGACGGAGCTGGCGTTCGACGCGGACGCGTTCGCGGCGGGCGGGCTGCGGCTGCTGCGCTTCGGCCAGCGGGTGCGGCTGGCCGTGGCGGACGGCCGCGTCTCGGCGATCACGCTGTCGACGTTCCCGCTGCCGTCCTGAAACGCCCCCGTGCTGAAACGCGACGGCGCCCGGGACCTCGCGGTCCCGGGCGCCGTCGCGGTGAGGCTACTTCTTTCCGGCCACCAGGTTCTTGAAGTCGGCGCCGGCCTTGAACTTCGGCACGGACGTCGCGGGAACCTCGATGGTCTTGCCCGTTGCGGGGTTGCGGGCCGTACGGGCAGGCCGGTCGGCCTTCTCGAACGAACCGAACCCGGTGATCGCGACCTTGTCGCCCTTGGCGACTGCGGTCTGGATCGCCTCCAGGATCGCGTCGACGGCCTCGGCTGCGGCCTTCTTGCTGCCCAGCCGGTCAGAGATGGCGTCGACCAGCTCACGCTTGTTCATGCGTTACTCCTCTAGTTCCCCCCTTGCCCGACCGAAACTAAGGGACCTGCAGCATGGACACAATCACCTGCACGCAGAAGTTGGCGTGTCGCTGGCGTTTTTGTCGGCCTCGCCCCTGTCTCGCCGGGTGACCGGACCGGATCCGGCCACTGCGCACGCTAACCGACGTCGGGCCCCTCGTGGAAATCGGCGAGGAACGCCTCCAGCCTGCGCGCCGCCAGCCCGGCGTCCCGTTTCGCCAGATCGGTGATCGCCAGCAGATGCCGGATGAGCCGCTGCCGCGTCTCCGGCGGAAGCGGCGCGACGGCCTGGTGAGCGTCACGCAACTGCCGCGCGAGCTGGGTCAACGCGGGATCGTCCCACTTCGGCCCCGCCCACGGAAGGGCACTCAATTCCATTCCCCCAAACGCTCGGCGAGCATGGCACTACAGGAAATTGTCCCTCGTACCCATACCGCTCGACACGCCCGGGGGTGTATCAAGCGTGGCCCGCGCCACCCGGCGCCGGGAGGCGCGGGTGGCGCGGGCCACGGTGAAAATCACCGCTCCCACCTGGGGAGCGGTACGTTTCCGCTGGTCAGCGACGGTGTTCGGCGGCGCGGCGGGCGGTCCGCCGGTGGGGCCGCGCGGTCAGACCGTGGTCGGGAGCCAGGGGCGGCGGGATTCCTCGTAGGTGCCGATGGCTTCGGCGTGGCGGAGGGTGAGGCCGATGTCGTCCAGGCCCTCCATGAGGCGCCAGCGGGTGTAGTCGTCGATGTCGAAGGCCGCGACCACACCGTCGTAGCGGACCTCGCGCCGGTCGAGGTCGACGGTGATCTCCAGGGCCGGGTCCTTCTCGACGCGGGCCTGGAGGTCCTCGACCTGGTCGCCGGCCAGGATGACGGGCAGCAGGCCCATCTTGGTGGAGTTGTTGCGGAAGATGTCGCCGAAGCGCGGCGCGATGATGACGCGGAACCCGTACTGCTGCAGGGCCCAGACGGCGTGCTCGCGGGACGAGCCGGTGCCGAAGTCGGGCCCGGCGACCAGGATCCCCGCCCCGTCGTACCGGGGCTGGTTGAGGACGAAGTCCGGGTCCTCGCGCCAGCCGGAGAACAGGCCCTTCTCGAAGCCGGTGCGGCTGACCTGCTTCAGCCAGACGGCCGGGATGATCTGGTCGGTGTCGACGTTGCTGCGGCGCAGCGGGACCGCGCGCCCGGTGTAGGTGGTGAACGCTTCCATCGTGGGATTCCTCAGAGGTCGGCGGGGGCGGTCAGGCGGCCGGTGACGGCGGTCGCGGCGGCGACGGCGGGCGACACCAGGTGGGTGCGGCCGCCGGGGCCCTGCCGGCCCTCGAAGTTGCGGTTGGACGTGGAGGCGCTGCGCTCGCCGGGCGCGAGCTTGTCCGGGTTCATCGCCAGGCACATGGAGCAGCCGGCCTCGCGCCATTCGGCGCCGGACGCGGCGATGACCTCGTCGAGGCCCTCCTCCTCGGCCTGCTTCTTGACCTTCATGGAGCCGGGCACGACCAGCATGCGGACGCCCTCGGCGACCTTGCGGCCCTTCAGCACGCCGGCGACGGCGCGGAGGTCCTCGATGCGGCCGTTGGTGCAGGAGCCGACGAAGACGGTGTCGACCGCGATCTCGCGCAGCGGCGTCCCGGCGGTGAGCCCCATGTACTCCAGGGCGCGCTCGGCGGACTGCCGCCGGACGGGGTCGGTGAACGACGCTGGCTCGGGCACCGAACCGCCGAGCGGCAGGCCCTGGCCGGGGTTGGTGCCCCAGGTGACGAACGGGGTCAGTTCGGTCGCGTCGATCACGACCTCGGTGTCGAAGACCGCGTCGTCGTCGGTGCGCAGGGACGTCCAGTACTCGACGGCCCTGTCCCAGTCGTCGCCCTGGGGGGCGTGGGGGCGGCCCTTGAGGTACTCGAACGTGGTCTCGTCCGGGGCGATCATCCCGGCGCGGGCGCCGGCCTCGATGGACATGTTGCAGACCGTCATGCGGCCTTCCATCGACAGGGAGCGGATCGCCTCGCCGCGGTACTCGATGATGTGGCCCTGGCCGCCGCCGGTGCCGATGCGGGCGATGATCGCGAGGATCAGGTCCTTGGCGGTGACGCCCTCCGGCAGCGCGCCGTCCACGGTGACCGCCATCGTCTTCGGCTGGACCTGCGGCAGCGTCTGGGTGGCGAGGACGTGCTCGACCTCGCTCGTGCCGATGCCGAACGCGAGGGCGCCGAACGCGCCGTGCGTGGAGGTGTGGGAGTCGCCGCAGACGACGGTCGTGCCGGGCTGGGTCAGCCCGAGCTGCGGGCCGATGACGTGGACGATGCCCTGGCCCGCGTCGCCCATCGGGTGCAGCCTGACCCCGAAGTCGGAGCAGTTCTTGCGCAGCGTCTCGACCTGGGTGCGCGACACCGGGTCGGCGATGGGCTTGAGCAGGTCCGTGGTCGGGACGTTGTGGTCCTCGGTGGCGATCGTCAGGTCGGGACGGCGGACCTTGCGGCCGGTCATCCGCAGCCCGTCGAACGCCTGCGGGCTCGTCACCTCGTGGACGAGGTGCAGGTCGATGTAGAGGAGGTCCGGCTCACCCTCGGCGCGCCGTACGACGTGCGCGTCGTAGACCTTCTCGGCCAGTGTTCGGCCCATCACTCCCACCTCACCTGTCATGATCGGCGGCGCCCGGTGCTCGTCGCCCGGTGCGCCGTGGTGTCCGTCACCTCGACTTGCAATCTCATATTACGAGACGGCAATATCAATTCATGGACAACTCTAGCGGAGTCGGCGTACTTGACAAAGCCGTTCTCGTTCTGAATGCGCTGGAGGCCGGCCCGGCCTCGCTCGCCCAGCTCGTCCAGACCACCGGGCTGGCGCGCCCCACGGCGCACCGGCTGGCCGTCGCGCTGGAGCACCACCGCCTCGTGCACCGCGACACGCAGGGGCGCTTCATCCTCGGGCCGCGGCTCGCCGAGCTGGCCGTCGCGGCCGGCGAGGACCGCCTGCTCGCGATCGCCCAGCCCATCCTGGCCCAGTTGCGCGACCTCACCGGCGAGAGCGCCTCGCTGTTCCGCCGCCAGGGCGACGTCCGGGTCTGCGTCGCCGCCGCCGAGCGGACCAGCGGCCTGCGCGACACCGTCCCGGTCGGCGCCGCGCTGCCGATGACGGCGGGGTCGGCCGCGCAGATCCTGCTCGCCTGGGAGGAGCCCGACCGGCTGCACCGGGGGCTGCGCAACGCCAAGTTCGAGGCGACGACGCTCGCGTCCGTCCGGCGGCGGGGCTGGGCGCAGAGCGTCGGGGAGCGCGAGCAGGGCGTCGGGTCGGTGTCGGCCCCCATCCGCGGCGCGGGCGGGCGGGTGATCGCCGCCGTCTCGGTGTCCGGCCCGCTCGAGCGCCTGACCCGCTCCCCCGGGCGCCTGCACGCCGCCCCGGTGGCCGCCGCCGCCGAGAAGATCTCCGAGGGGATGCGTCGCACCGCCTCCTGAACCCCGGAACATAGAGTCGGCGAATGGACGAATCCCGGCTTCGCGGACGGCTCGCGGACCTCACCCTCGAGGAGAAGGTCCACCTGCTCACCGGTGACGGGTTCTGGACCCTGCGCCCCATCCCCCGGATCGGGCTGCGGGGTCTCGTCATGTCGGACGGGCCGTCCGGCGTGCGCGGCACCACCTGGGACGAGCGGCACACGAGCCTGCTGTTCCCGAACCCGACGGCGCTCGCCGCGACGTGGGATCCGGCGCTCGCGGAGCGGATCGGGCGGCTGAACGGCGCGCAGGCGCGCGACAGGGGCGTGCATGTCCAGCTCGCGCCGACGGTCAACCTGCACCGGACGCCGCTGGGCGGGCGGCACTTCGAGAACTACTCCGAGGACCCCCTGCTCACCGCCCGCATCGGCGCCGCGTTCGTGCGCGGCGTCCAGTCGGCGGGCGTCGCGGCGACGGTGAAGCACTTCGTCGGCAACGACTCCGAGACCGACCGCATGTCCTACGACGCGCGCATCGGCGAGGACGCCCTGGACGAGCTGTACCTGCGGCCGTTCGAGGAGGCCGTGAAGGCGGGCGCGTGGGCGGTGATGGCCGCGTACAACAAGGTCAACGGCACGTCCATGACCGAGCACCGCGAGCTGCTGACGGGCGTGCTCAAGGACCGCTGGGGGTTCGACGGCGTCCTGGTCTCCGACTGGACGGCGATCCGCTCGACCGAGGCGAGCGCCAACGCGGGCATGGACGTGGAGATGCCGGGCCTCCCCACCAGCCCGTGGCGGGGCAGGCTCGTCGACGCCGTCCGCGCGGGCAGGGTCGCCGGGGAGCTGATCGACGACAAGGCGCTGCGCGTGCTCCGCCTGGCCGCGCGGGTGGGCGCGCTCGACGGCTTCCCCGGCCCGGCGCCGGCGACGACGCCTCCCGACGCCCGCGCGCGGCTGCGGGACGCGGCGGCCCGGGCCGCCGTGCTGCTGCGGAACGAGGACGGCGCCCTCCCGCTGGGCGCCCCGCGCAGGCTCGCCGTGATCGGCCCGAACGCCGTCCGGTTCAGCGCGCAGGGCGGCGGAAGCGCGCACGTCGACCCCGAGCACGTCGTCACGCCGGTCGAGGGGCTGCGCCGGGCGCTCGGGGACGGAACCGAGCTGATCGTCCGTCCCGGCGTGTACCCGCATCGGCGGCTGGCGCCCCTGCCGCTCGCCCTCACGGCCGACCCGGAGTCCGGTGAGCGCGGTGTGCGGCTGGAGTTCTTCGGGGCCGGCGGCGCCCTGATCGAGTCGCAGCACCGCCGGGCGGCGCATTTCGTCTTCCTCGGCGGGATCCCGAAGGGCACCGCCCGGATCGTCGCCCGGACCGAGATGACCCCGGCCGAGGACGGCGTCCACGCGTTCGCGATCGCGGGCGCCGGCGAGTACGAGCTGCGCGTGGGCGGGACCCGGACCGCGGTGACGCTGGACCCCGGCCACGGCGACCCGGTGGAGGCGCTGCTGCGTCCGCCCGAGCACCGGATCGAGGTCGAGCTGGAGGCGGGCACGGCCGTCCCGGTCGAGTTGCACTGCACCCACGCGCCCGGACGCTTCGGGACGGCGTTCGGCATCGGCCACCACGCGCCGCACCTGGACGAGGACGGCGCGCTCGCCGCCGCGGTCGGCGCCGCCCGCGACGCCGATGCCGCCGTCGTGGTCGTCGGGACGAACGACGACGTGGAGAGCGAGGGCTTCGACCGCACGACCCTCGCCCTGCCCGGCCGCCAGGACGAGCTGGTCTCCGCCGTCGCCGCCGCCAACCCGCGCACGATCGTGGTGGTGAACGCGGGCGCGCCGGTGCTGATGCCCTGGCGGGACGAGGTCGCCGCCGTCCTGTGGGCGTGGCTGCCCGGCCAGGAGGGCGGCGACGCGATCGCGGACGTCCTCACCGGCGCGGCCGAGCCCGGCGGGCGGCTGCCCACCACGTTCCCCGCGTCGCACGACGGCGTCCTGTCGCCGGTACCCGCCGCGGACGGGACCCTGCACTACGCCGAGGGCGCCGAGACCGGCTACCGGCACTACACGCCCGCCCAGGTCGCGTACCCGTTCGGGCACGGGCTCGGCTACACCGCCTGGGAGTACGAGTCGGTCACCGTCTCGGGCGATGCCGCCGAGGTGACCGTCCGCAACACCGGGAGCCGGGCCGGGCGCGAGGTCGTCCAGTGCTACGCCGCCGCGGACGGGACGGTCCGGCTCGCGGGCTTCGCCGTCGCCGAGGCGGCCCCCGGCGACGCCGTCGCGGTCCAGGTCGGGCTGGACGAGCGGATCCCCGTCACGGGCGCGCTCTGGGCGGGCCGGTCGTTCGCCGACCTCCGAATCCGCACAACTCGGACAGACATTGGATAGTGCCGGTATCCAATCCCCCGACCTCGCTACCGTTGGCCACCGGTGGAGGGGGTTCGACGGTGCAGATCTCCGAGCTCAGCGATCGGAGCGGGCTGACGGTGCAGACGATCAAGTTCTACATCCGGGAGGGCCTGCTCCCCAAGGGCGCGGTGGTGAGCGCGACCCGCTCGGAGTACGACGGCCGGCATCTGGAGCGGCTGCGGCTGATCAACGCGCTGCGCGAGGTCGCCGACCTGCCGGTCGCGGCGATCCAGGAGATCATCGAGGCCGTCGAGGACGACCGGGTCGGCCTGCACGACCTCGTCGCCACCACCCAGCACGCGATCGGCCCGCACGTCGCCGCGCCGTACGACCCGCACTGGCGCGCCGCCCGCGAGGACGTGGACGCCCTCGTGCGCGAACTCGGCTGGACCGTCGGCGCCGACGCGCCCGCCCGCGACCTGCTCGCGCACACGTTCGTGTCGCTGCGCCGCCTCGGCTACCCGATCACGCTCAAGGACCTGCGGCCCTACGTGCGGGCCGCCGCCGGCGTCGCCGAGCACGAGATCGGCCGGGTCGCGGACGGCGCGCCGCGCGGCCGGGCCGTGCACGGGCTGCTCGTCTCGACCGTCCTCTACGAGCAGGTCCTCACGGCCCTGCACCGGCTGGCCCGGGAGGACGCCTCGGCCCGCCGGTTCGGGGCCGGCTGACCCCGCCCACCAGGTATTTCCGAGATAATCAATCGGAATTGGTATTCATGGGGCGAAATTAAGGCATTCACTTTCGTCGCCTAATATGAATGGCGATGACCACGACAGAGGGCCGCGGCTCCGGCGGCAGGTGGACCGACCGCCTGCTCGCCGAGGGCAGCGATCCCGATCCCCGCTTCACGCTCGCCAACGAGCGCACGTTCCTGGCCTGGATCCGGACGGCGCTGGCACTGGTCGCGGGCGGCATCGGCGTCGCGCTCGCCGGCGACTTCGTCGGCACGGTGCTGCGGCACGGCCTCGCGGTCGTGTTCGCCGCGAGCGGCGCGCTCGTCGCCGCGCTCGCCTTCCGCCGCTGGCTGCGCACCGAGCGGGCGCTGCGCCGCGAGGAGACGCTGCCGCCGCCCGCGCTGGCGCCGGTGATGGCCTACGGCATCGCGATCGCCTCGATCGTCCTGCTGGTCGCCATCCTGGTCACCCAGTGAAGCCCGGTCGTCCGGGCCGGCTCGGTGACCGCGGTGCGCAGCCGGAGCGGACGGCGCTCGCCTGGTCGCGCACCACCCTCTCGCTGATCGTCGCGGGGCTGCTGTGCGTGCGGTTCGCGCCCTCGGTGCCGGGCGCGGCCACCGCGGCGGCCGTCGTCTGCGGCGGCGCCGCGCTGCTGCTGCGCCGCAGCCGGGCCAGCCTGCGCACCCGGCGGCACCGGGTGCCCGCCGGCGGCGGCGCGGCCGACCCGGCCTCCGTCCTGATCATGACGGGCCTGGCGATGCTCCTCGCCGTGGTGACGCTCCTCTTCGCCTTCTGATCCGCCTTCCGGCACCCATGCGCGTTACGCATGGCTGCCGTGCGAAGTCTTCGCTGGTGTCATGGCTGCGCGGCGCTTAACGTCGATTCCGCCATGACAAGAATCGCTTTTCTCGGACTGGGGCGCATGGGCGCCCCCATGGCCGGACGGCTCCTGGCCGCCGGTCACGACGTGTCCCTATGGAACCGAACGGCCGACAAGGCCGCGCCGCTCGCCAGGGCGGGCGCCGCCGTGCGCGCCACGCCCGCCGAGGCCGTCGCGGGCCGCGACCTGGTGATCATGATGCTGACCGACGCGGACGCCGTCGAGGACGTCCTGTTCGCGGCGGACGGCGGCGGGGCGGCCCCGGCGCTGGCGCCCGGCGCCGTGATCGCCGACATGTCCACGATCGGCCCGGACGCCGTCCGCCGGGTCCGGGACCGGCTGCCCGCGGGGATCGGCTACCTCGACGCCCCCGTCTCGGGAAGCGTCCCGCAGGCGGAGGCGGGCGAGCTGATGATCCTCGCCGGCGCGGCGGACGCCGACCTGGCCCGCTGCGCGGCCGCGTTCGAGGCGCTCGGGACCGTCCGGCACGTCGGCCCGCCGGGCTCGGGCGCCGCGCTGAAGGTGGTGGTGAACAGCGTGCTCGTCGGCAACTTCGCCGTCCTCGGCGAGGCGCTCGCCGTCGCCGACCGGCTCGGCGTCGACTCCGGCCTGGCCCTGGACGCGCTGTCGCGCATCAGCCCGCAGGCCCGGCGGCTGCTGGACGGCACCGGCCCGCCCCGCTTCACCCTCGCCCTGGCCGCCAAGGACCTCGGCCTCGCGCTCGACGGCCCGAGCCGGACCGGCGTCCTGTCCGCCGTCCGGGCCCGGACGGAAGGCGCGCTCGCCGCCGGGCTCGCGTCCGAAGACCTCACCGCACTCGCAGACCACACCAGGAGATCCGCACAGATGCGCGTCACCCTCGGCAATCCGGCGACCGTCCCCGCGCCGCCGAACCCCGCCTACTCCCACACCGCGTACGTGACCCAGGGGCCGATGCTGTACGTGTCGGGGCAGATCGCGCTGGACGAGAACGGCCAGGTGGACGCCCCCGGCGACATGACCCGCCAGTCGGAGGTCGTCATGTCGCTGCTCGAACGCATCCTCGCCGCGCACGGCGCGGGCTTCGCCGACGTCGTCGGCATCCGCTCGTTCCTGACCGACATCGACCTGCGCGCCGAGTACGGGGCCGTCCGGGCGCGGTACTTCACCGGCGCGCCGCCGACCAGCACGACCGTGGAGGTGCCCCGGCTCTTCCACCCGGACGCCCTGCTCGAGGTCGAGATCGTCGCCGCGGTCCCCTGACCGCTAGGACCGCAGGTCCCCGGCCGCGTCCCGCAGGTCCGCGAGGAACGCGGTGACGGCCGGGGACCTGCGCGCGTGCCGGCCCACCGCCGCGTAGACGGAGCGGCGCGGCCCGCGCCCGGACGCCACCGCGCGCAGCACGACACCGTCGCGCGCGAGGGCGGAGGCCGCCAGCGCGGGCACGAGCGTGACGCCGAACCCCGCCGCGACCAGGCCGAGCTTGGAGATCCACTCGGCGGCCCGCAGCGGCGTCCGCGGGACGAACCCGGCGGCCTCGCACCGGGCGCCCAGCGCGGCGACCGCCTCGGGGTCGTCGGCCACGATCCACGGCTCGTCCGCCAGCTCGCCCAGCGGGACGCGGTCGCGCCCGGCGAGCCGGTGCCCGGCCGGCAGCGCGACGAGGAGCGCGTCGTCCAGCAGGGCCACCAGGTGCTCGGCGCCGATCGAGGGATGCTTGTGCGTGCTGACCAGCGCGATGTCGAGGTCGCCCGCCTCCAGCATCGGCAGCAGCCGCTCGGTCGTCCCCTCGCGCAGCACCGCCCGCACCCCGGGGTGCCGCTCCCGGAAGCGGGCGAGGGCGCGCGGGACGAGCGCGGCGTTGGCCGTCGGGAACGCGCCGAGCCGCAGCGTCCCGGTGTCGAGGCGGCGCAGCCCGTCCAGGGCGCGGGCGGTGTCGGCGAGCCGGTCGAGCAGGGCGCGGGCGTGCGGCAGCAGGTACACCCCCGCCGGGGTCGGCCGGACGCCGCGGGCGCCGCGCGCGAACAGCTCCACGCCGCAGACGTCCTCCAGCGCCGCGATCTGCCGGGAGACCGCCGACTGGGTGTAGCCGCCGGCGGCCGCGGCGGCGGTGAACGAACCGAGTTCGGCGACGGCGACGAACGTCCGCAGCAGCACCGGATCGAGGGCCTCAGCACGCATCCTGCGAAGGATACGGGGCCGCCGCGATGCCGGGGTGATCTATCGGCTTGGTACCCTTCTGTCCTCACCCTCCGTCATCCCCGCAGGTCCCCGCCGAGGTCGCCCATGTCCGAGAGCCGCCCGTTCGTCAGCCTGGCGACCGACTTCGGCGCCGCCTACACCGCCATCTGCGCCGGCGTCGTGTACGCGACCGCGCCGGCGGCCACCGTGCTCGTGCTGAGCGACGAGATCACCCCGTTCGACGTGCGCGAGGGCGCGATGCTGCTGCGGCAGGCGCTCCCCCACCTCCCGGTCGGCGTCCACACGGGCATCGTCGACCCCGGCGTCGGCACGCCGCGCCGGCCGGTCGCGGTCGAGACCGGACGCGGGGACCTCCTCGTCGGCCCCGACAACGGGCTGCTCGTCCCGGCCGCCGAGAAGCTGGGCGGTGTCGTCCGGGCGCACGCCCTGGAGAACCCGGCGTACCGGCTGCCGGAGGTGTCGACCTCGTTCCACGGCCGCGACATCTTCTCGCCCGCCGCCGCGCACCTCGCGAACGGCGTCGACGTCGCCGACCTCGGCGCGCCGGTCGAGTTGCTGCCGCTGGACGTCCCGCCGCCGGTGACCGCCGAGGGCGGGCTGACCGTGCCCGTCCTCTACACCGACCGCTTCGGCAGCCTGGTCCTCGGCGCCGAGCCCGCCGACCTCGCCGCCGCGTTCGGCGAGCTCGCGCCCGGCACCCCGCTGGACGCCGTCTGGACCGTTCCCGAACCCGGCTCGGCACGCATCACGTTCGAGGAGACCTTCGGCGCCGTCGCCATCGGCGAGCCGCTGCTGTGGGTCGACTCGTCCGGCTGGCTGGGCCTCGCCGTCAACCAGGGCTCGGCCACCGACGCCCTCGGCCTCGCCGGCGTGCGGACCCTCACGCTGCGCACCGCCGTCCCCCGAACCTGACCAACAGAAGATCGCTGGAGGCCCCGTGAACCGCCGCCCCCTGTCGGCCGTCCTGACCGGACTGGCCGCGCTCGCCCTCGCCGTCACCGCCTGCGCCCCGCAGGAGGACGACACCGCCGCCTCCAAGAGCCCCGCGTCCTGCACCAAGGGCCAGCTCTCCCTGAAGACCCCCGGCAAGCTCACCATCGGCACCGACAAGCCCGCGTTCGAGCCGTGGTTCAAGGACGACGACCCGGCGAACGGGCAGGGCTTCGAGAGCGCCGTCGCCTACGCGGTCGCGAACAAGCTGGGCTTCACCAAGGAGGAGGTGACCTGGACGGTCGAGTCGTTCGAGTCGTCCTACGCGCCGGGGACGAAGAAGTTCGACTTCGACATCAACCAGGTCTCGGTCACCCCGGCCCGCGAGAAGGCCGTGACGTTCAGCACCGGGTACTACGACGTCCAGCAGGGCGTGGTGGCGCTGAAGGGCACCAAGTACGCGGACGCGACGAGCATCGCCGGGCTGAAGGGCGCGAAGATCGCCGTGCAGGTCGGCACGACGTCCTACCAGGCGGTGCAGAACCAGCTCAAGCCGGACAGTGCGCCGAAGGTGTTCAACAACCAGATCGACGCCGTCAACGCGCTGAAGAACAAGCAGGCGGACGTCCTGCTCGTCGACCTGCCGACCGCGTTCTACGTGACCGCCGCCCAGGTGGAGGACTCCAAGATCGTCGGGCAGCTGCCGCAGACGCAGGGCGGCGAGACCGAGCACTTCGGGCTGCTGCTGGAGAAGGGCAACTCCCTCGTGAGCTGCCTCGACCAGGCCATCGGCGAACTGAAGTCGTCCGGTGAGCTGGCCAGGATCCAGGAACAGTGGCTGACGACGTCGGCCGGCGCGCCCGTACTGAAGTGACCTCCCCCGCCAAGGGCGCGCCCGGGACGGCCTGGGTCAAGAGCGAGCGGCAGCTCGAGCGGGAGCGGCGGCGCCGCCGCGCGGGCGTCCGCTCGGCCTCCCTCGCCACGGCGTCGACCGCGCTGTTCGCGGTCGTCGTCGTGGCGGTCGTGGTGTCGTCGCCCGGCTGGCCCCGGGTACACGAGACGTTCTTCAACTGGGGCGAGTTCACCGGGGCGCTCCCGGACGTGCTGCGCGGCTTCTGGCTCAACGTCCGGATCTTCCTGATCGCCGAGCCGGTGATCCTCGCCGTCGGGCTGCTGGTGGCGCTCGCCCGCGGGCTGCGCAACCCGCTGTTCTTCCCGCTGCGGGCGCTGGCCGTCGCCTACACCGACGTGTTCCGCGGCATCCCGACGATCCTCCTGGTGTACCTGGTCGGGTTCGGTCTGCCGGCGCTGCAGTTGCAAGGGATCCCGGACAACCCGGCCGTGCTCGGCGGGTTCGCGCTCGTCCTGTCCTACGGCGCCTACGTCGCGGAGGTGTTCCGCGCGGGCATCGACTCGATCCACCCGAGCCAGCGCGCCGCCGCGCGCTCGCTCGGCCTGTCGCGGACGCAGAGCCTGCGCTTCGTCGTGCTGCCGCAGGCGGTGCGCCGGGTGGTCCCGCCGCTGCTGAACGACTTCGCGTCCCTGCAGAAGGACACCGCGCTCGTCGCCGTCCTCGGCCCGCTGGAGGCGCTCCGCCAGGCGCAGATCCACTCCGCCGACACCTTCAACTACACGCCGTTCCTGGCCTCGGCGGTGCTGTTCATCGCGCTGACGGTGCCGATGGCCCGGTTCACCGACCATCTCGCGGCCCGCGCGGAGCGGCGCCGCGCCCCCGGAGGCGGCACATGAGCGAGGGGCGGCCCGTGAGCGAACCGCTGCTGCGCGTCGAGGGCGTGTGGAAGACCTACCACGCGCAACCGGTGCTGCGCGGCGTCGATCTGGACGTCGCGCCGCACGAGGTCGTGTGCCTGATCGGCGCGTCCGGATCGGGGAAGTCGACGCTGCTGCGCTGCGTCAACGTGCTGGAGACGGTCGACGACGGCGCGATCTTCCTGGACGGCGCGGACATCACCGACCCGGGCGCCGATCCCGACGACGTCCGCAAGCGCATCGGGATGGTGTTCCAGTCCTACAACCTGTTCCCGCACATGTCGGTGCTGGACAACATCACCCTGGCCCCCGTGCGCGTGCACAAGCGCAGGCGCGCGGAGGCGGAGAAGGACGCGCGGGAGCTGCTGGAGCGGTTCGGGCTCGCCGACAAGGCGGCCGAGTACCCCGACCGGCTGTCGGGCGGGCAGCAGCAGCGGGTCGCGATCGTCCGGGCGATGGCGGGGCGGCCGAGCCTGCTCCTGCTGGACGAGGTGACGTCCGCGCTGGACCCGGAGCTGGTCACCGAGGTCATGGACATCATCCGGGAGCTGAAGGACTCCGGCATGACGATGATCCTGGCGACGCACGAAATGGGGTTCGCGCGCGACATCGCCGACACGGTGTGCTTCCTGCACGACGGCGTCCTGCTGGAGCGGGGGCCCGCCGAGCAGATCTTCACCGAGCCCGCCGAGCCGCGGACGCGGGAGTTCCTGCGCCGGGTCCTGGAGTCCCGGCGCCTGTAGGAGACTGGTCGCCGTGGCGTTCCTCGACGTGGTGGCGTGGGTGCGGGTGTCGGACGGCCGGATGCTCGCCGTCCGCTCCCGCGGCCGTGACCTGCTCTATCTGCCGGGCGGCAAGCGGGAGCCGGGCGAGGACGACTGGTCGGCCCTGTCGCGCGAGGTCCGCGAGGAACTCGCCGTGGAGCTGGACCGGGCGTCGTTCCGGGAACTGGGCGTCATCTGGGCCCCCGCCCACGACCAGCCCGACTTCGCGCACGTGCGGATGGCCTGCTTCACCGCCTCCTACCGGGGCGCCATGGCAGCGGCCGGCGAGGTCGACGAGTACGTCCACGTGGGACGCGGCGACCGGCGGCTGCTCGCTCCCGCGTCCCGGGCCGCGCTCGACCTCGCGGACGAGCACGGGCTGCTCAGCCGGTGAGCGCGAGCCCGCTGCCGACCCCGGGGGCCAGCGAGAACAGCGCGGCGGCGACGGCCACGGCGCAGGCGCCCCGGGCCGGGCGGGACGGGCCGTCCGGCCGCCGGAACAGCGGGACGATCCAGCGCAGGTAGTAGAAGACGCTCGCCGACGAAGCCGAGCAGGCAGACGACCAGCGACAGCCCGAGCAGCGGGGAGCCGCGCATCAGCCCGGCGTATCCGGCGAGGTCGTCGCGCCCGTGGGCGAGGACGACCGCGAACGCGCCCAGGTTCGTCACCGCGTAGGCGGCCACGGTCGAGTACGCCAGCAGCCGCCGGACGTTGTCCTGCCCGAACGCGGCGAGGTTGCCGAGCGTCATCGTGGCCGCGGCGATCACGGCGACGAGCGCCGGCCATCCGGCCGCGCCCGGCGGGAGCGCCTCGGCGGCGAACCGGTAGAGGGCGGCGAACGCCCCGATCTTCGGGACCGTCGTGACGAACGCGGCGATGGCGGGCGGGGCGCCCTCGGTGACGTCCGGTATCCAGAAATGGCCGGGGACGGCGCCCGCCTTGAACAGCAGCCCGGCCAGCAGCGCGACCACGCCGACGGCGACCGCCGCCGAGGAACAGCGGGACGGCGACGGCCGCCGCGACCGCGAGCAGCCCGTACCGTCCCGCCAGGAAGACGAGCCGGTCGGGCCCGGACGGTTCGGCGACCGCTCCGCCGGCCAGGTCGGCGCCCACCGGATGGCCGAACGGGCCCCAGAACGTCATCGCGAGCGCCGAGACCAGGTAGACGGCGAACGCGACCGGCATCCAGACCGCGAACATTGCGGCAGTTCGTAGGCGAGGCCCTGCACGAGGAACCGGTACCCGCCGGCCAGCGCGTACGCCGAGTTGGCGCCCCACCCCGCCAGCCACACCGACGCCCAGGCGACGACCTCCATCGCGTTGAACCAGACGACGCCGACGCCCGATCCGACGTCGCCGCGGCGACCGCGAGCGCGCCGAGCACGACGGCCTCAACCATCGATCGCCCCGAGATCCGGATCGAGGCTCGCCACGATCAGCCGCGCCTCGGCCAGCCTCGCCCCTTCGACCAGCGAGGGGAGCACGCCGAGCGGCTCCCCCGGCCCGCCGTCGGCTCCCTCGATCTCCCGGAGCCACCCCTCGACCCGCTCCCACACGCCGTCGACGCCCCGCGTCATCCAGCGCAGCGCGGGCGACCGGCGAACCCTCCGGACGAGCGGCTCGAACCGCGCCGCCGGCGCACCGTCCTGGGCCTCGTCGCGCAGCAGGGCGGCCCGCTCCCCCGCCTTCTCCCACCCGGCGACGTGCGGGAACCGCGAGAGGCTGTCGAGCCGGGCCGCGGCCCGGCGGTCGTCCGTCCAGAAGGTCGCGTCCGCGCGGTCGACGGCGGAGACCTCCGCGGCTGCACGACGTCCCCCTGCACGGTCAGATCGATGCGCAGCCCGGCGGGCCAGTACGGCAGCACGGGCCCGAGCGGCACGTGCAGGACGTCCAGCCGCAGCCCGTCCCGGTCATCGGCCCGATCGGCCATGCCGGCGTCGAGTTCCAGCGCGGGACGCCCGCCGCCACCGCAGCTCGGCCTCGACCGCGAGCCTGTCCCGCGTCCCGTCCGCGGCCGCCACGACGAACGGGCGCGGGTCGCGTCTCAGGCCCACCGCAGCGCCCCCTCCCGCCACGCGTACAGGACGCCGACCAGCAGCAGCACCAGGAAGGCGAACATCTCCACGACGGCCTTCACGCCCACCGACGCCACGACGAGCGCCCACGGGTACATGAAGACCATCTCCATGTCGCGAAGGTGAGGAACACCATCGACACCGCGTACCAGCGCACGTGGAACCGGGACAGGGCGTGCTCGGCCGGGCGAGCCCCCGACAGGAACGGCCCGGCCTCGAACGCCCGCGGCGCGACCGCGAACGACACCGCGTAGACGCCCGCGATCACCGCCCCCACCAGCCCCAGCACCGACAGGACGACGGCGTACGGCGGCGGGGCGGCTGGACGGCTGGCCAGCCTCTACCTGATCAGGGCGGCGCCGAAACATCCCTCATCCCGAGATGTCCGCCCACTCCGGCCGTCTCCCGGCCGTCCGCGCCCGGGCATCCCGCTAGGGCCTGCGCTCCTTGTCGGCCGCGGCGGCGGCGAGGATCATCTCGTCCACGACCCAGCGGGCCCGCGGCGACAGGTCGACCAGGGCGCGCAGCACCTCCGGCCGGATGACGCCCTGCTCGACGTCCCGCCGCAGCGCCTTGATCGTCAGGTCGTCCCCGATGGGCGCGGACTCGCCGGCGAACCCGAAGAACCCGATCGGCACGCCGAAGAACGTGGCGAGCGCCGTCAGCGTCTTGAGCTGCGGGTTCTCCTGCCGCCCGGTGCGCAGCTTCCACACGGTGGTGGACGAGATGTCCTCCCCGGTGGCGCGCGCGATCGCCGCCGCCGTCTCGACGTTGTTGCGCGGCGGCTCCGCGTCCGCCGGCCACAGGTTCCGGATCAGCCACTCGACCTTCTCGGCCAGCGACGCCCCCGGCGAGATCCCCTCCGCGTGCTCGCGCATCATGCCCCTCCCCATGTCAGTGATTTTAGTTGACCACATGTGCGCTCGTCAGCCAAGGACACGCGCACCCTCCGAGAGTCGCGGCGGCGCGGCGCACGCCGGGACCGGGGAGGGAGGCACCGGTTAGCCCTCAGGTCCCGGCCGCTCACCCTGTGCGGGGAACTTTGCCAAGGCACGTTGCAAAGGGCCTTGGCAACTTCTAGCGTCGGCGGCATGAAGGAGCGACCGGCACCCGAGGTGATCACCGATCCGCGGCAGGTGCGGCTGCTGGCGCACCCGCTGCGGCAGCGGATCGCCGAGATCATGCGGCGCGGCCCCGTCTCGTCCACCACGCTCGCCCGCGAGCTGGGCGAGAGCACCGGCTCGACGAGCTACCACCTGCGGCAGTTCGCCAAGTACGGGTTCGTCGAGGAGGTCCCGGAGCTGGCGCGCGGGCGGGAGCGCTGGTGGCGGGCCGTCCCCGGCGACCGGCGGCTGCCGCCCTACGGCGAGCAGTCGCCGGAGATGCGGCAGGCCGTCGCGGAGCTGACCCGCCTGGAGTTCGCGAACGAACTCGAAGCACTCACCCGCTACCTGCGGGAACGCGACGGCCTCGGCCCCTGGGCGGACGCGCTGCTCTTCTCGTTCTCCACCGTCACGCTCACCCCGGACCAGGTGCGCCCCTTCTTCGAGGAGTACATCGCGCTCCTCTACCGCTACAAACGCGCCGACGGCGAACCGCCGCCGGACGCGCGGACCTTCCACGCCAGGTTCCTGGCGTTCCCGGAGGTCTAGAGCCCGGGCCGCCGAGTTGCCCCTCGCCGGCCCGGGCGGGCGGAAGCCCGCATCACCACGCCGCGAACGGCGTGTTCTCACGCAACGCGAACCCCCGAGGAAAGGAGAGCACTCCGTGCTGCTCTCACGCAAACGCACGCTGACATGGGCGGTCCTGCTGCTCTGGGTCGGGATCACGATCCTGGCGGTCCCGCTCGCGGGCCGGCTGCCGGACATCGTCCAGGCGAAGTCGTCCGCCGAACTGCCGCGAGGCGCCCAGTCCACCCGGGTGGACGAGTTGACGTCCCGCTTCCCCGACGGGGAACTGGCGCCCGGCGTCATCGCCTACGTCCGGGCCGAGGGGATCACCCCGGCCGACCGCGCGAAGGCCGAGGCCGACCGCCGCGCCCTCGCCCCCCTCGCGGCCGGGACGATCGCGCCGCCCGTCCCGTCCCGCGACGGCGAGGCGCTGATGCTGACCGTGCCGCTGAAGGACGACGACGCGCTCACCGGCAAGGCGGAGCAGCTGCGCGACCAGTCCCGCACCGCCGTGCCGCCGGGCCTCGACGTGCGGCTGACCGGCCGGGCCGGTGCCGCCCTGGACGTCGGGGACGCGTTCCAGAAGGTCGACAAGCCGGTCCTGCTCGCCACGGTCGTCCTGGTGGCGCTCGTCCTGCTCCTCACCTACCGCAGCCCGATCCTGTGGCTGCTGCCGATCGTGAACGCGGCGATCGCCCTCCAGGTGACGGGCGCCGTCGTGTACCTCCTCGGCGAGCACGCCGGCCTGTACGTCGCGGACGGCACGTCCACCATCCTGAACGCGCTCGTGTTCGGCGTCTCGACCGACTACGCGCTGCTCCTCCTCGCCCGCTACCGGGAGGAACTCCGCCGCTCCCCGGACCACCACCGCGCGATGGGCATCGCCCTGCGCCGCGCCGCCGCACCGATCACCGCGTCCGCCGCGACGGTCTCCCTCGGCCTGCTCTGCCTGCTCGCCGCCGACATGGGCTTCAACTTCGCGCTCGGCCCGATCGGCGCGATCGGAGTCCTCGGCGGCCTTATCGTCGTGCTATCGCTGCTGCCCGCGCTCCTCGTCGTCCTCGGCCGCCGGGTCTTCTGGCCCCGCATCCCCCGCTACGGCGACACCCCGCACGGGCCCGGCGCCTGGGAGCGCATCGGCCGGCGCATCGCCGCACGCCCTCGCCTGGTCTGGGTGGGCGGGCTCGCCGTCCTGGCCGCGCTGGCCTCCGCCTGCCTCAGTGTCAACACGGGCCTGGACCGCGCCCACTTCCTCACGACAACCCCCAGTTCGACGGTCGGCGAACAGCTGCTGGCGAAGCACTACCCGGGCGGCCAGGGCCGCCCGCTCCAGGTCGTCACCTCCGAGCCGGACTCGGTGACGAGCGAACTCGAACAGTCCCCCGGAGTCGCCCGCGTCGGGAACCCGCAGCCCTCGGCGGACGGGCGCCTCACCAGACTCGACGTCGTCCTGACCGCTCCGCCCGACAGTGAGGAGGCGAAGAAGACCGTCCGCGAACTCCGGGAGACCGTCCCCGACGCCCTGTTCGGAGCGAGCACCGCGAGCGAGATCGACCTGGCCGACGCCCAGGCCCACGACCGGCACGTGGTGATCCCGCTCGTCCTCGGGGTCGTCCTGCTCATCCTGATCGCGCTGCTCCGCGCGCTGGTCGCCCCGCTGCTGGTGATCGCCACGGTCATCGCGTCCTACTTCGCCGCCCTGGGCGCCGCCTGGCTGCTGTTCCGTTACGCCTTCGGCTTCCCCGCCCTCGACATCCAGGTCGCCCTCATGGGCTTCCTCTTCATGGTCGCGCTGGGCGTGGACTACAACCTGTTCCTCGTCTCCCGCATCCGCGAAGAAGTCGCGGCGAGCGACCACCGCACCGGCGTCCTGCGCGGCCTCGGCGTGACCGGCGGCGTCATCTCCAGCGCGGGCCTCGTCCTCGCCGCCACCTTCGGCGTCCTGGGCGTCATGCCGGTGACGATGATGGTGCAGATAGGCGTCCTGGTCTCCCTCGGAGTGCTCTTGGACACCTTCTTCGTCCGCTCCGTCATCGTCCCCGCCATGGCCCTGGACGCGGGCCGATACTTCTGGTGGCCCGCCCGCCCCAAAAAGGAATGGCCAAAGGAGTCCTCTTCCCCGTAGAGTGCATCGTCTTTTGTCGGGGGACAAAGCCGAAAGAGGAGAGGGACCAGTGGATTCTGCACACGCCGACGACCCCGGCAACGAGGCCCTGCGCATCCGTTACCGGGACCACGGCGTATGGTTCAACACCCTTCTCATGGTCGCCATCCTCGGCAGCCGATTCGTGACGGAAGCGACGTTCACCATCTCCCTCTCCTCGGTCATCTGGCTGATCGGAACGGCATTGCTGCTGGTCAGCGGCCTGATGATGGCACTGCGCTCCGAACGCGGCCTGACACTGGACACCGACGGCATCACCTGGCACCGGGTGGAACTGTTCATCCCCTGGCGCCAGGTGACCGAACTGGACATCGACACCAACCTCAAAGGCTCGGGGAAACCGCGCCTGATCGTGCGGACCGAAGCGCCCGCCGATGCGCTGGAGGGCCAGCGGGGAATGGCCAGGTTCCTCATCCAGGCGAACACCCAGCAGTACGGCGGACCCATCGCCGTGAAGGCGCACCTCCTCTCGGTCCCCGCCGAATCCGTCATCGCCGCCGCCGACCGGCTGCAGCAGGCCGCCGCCGCCTCCGGCAAGGCCCGGTCGGTGGACTACGCCCGGCGGGACCGCGCCCGCACCATCGCCACCGCGTGGACGTCCGCCGGGTTCGCCGGACTCCTGGCCGGCCTGGCCACGATCGTCGTCCCCACCCTGTTCTAGAAGAGGATTCCGTGCGTGGGGCGAGTGGGTGTTCGGGACGGTTACGGGGGTCCGTCCTCGCGGTTGAAGGGTGCCAGGGCGATCAGGCCGGACAGCAGCACGGGGCCCAGGGCGAGGCTGAACAGCACGTCGGTGAACCAGTGGAAGTCCGCCGCCGTGAGCGCCGCCGCCGCGACGCACCCGGTCACCAGGGAGATGTCGCGGCGGCGCCGCCAGGGCAGCCGCCCGCGGGCGGCGGGGAACGCGGCGACCAGCAGTTCGAGGACGACCCAGATCAGCACGAACGCATTGAGGGTGTGGCCCGACGGGTAGGCGGTCCCGTGGGTGAACAGCACATCGGCGTCACCGTAGGGGAAGGTCCGGGGGATCGCCGCCTTCAAGCCGGTCTGCAGCAGTGACAGCCCGACCACGATCACCGCGCTCATCAGCACCGGGCGGGGCGAGAGCCGCCGGATCCCGGCGATGACGGCCAGCACGCCCATGACCACGACCAGGTCGCCGCGCTGGCCCAGCTTGGTCACCACGGTGACGGCGGCCAGCCACCCGCCCCGCACGCGGGCGTCGAAGAACTCGTGGACGATCCAGTCGAGATGCCGGAGCGGGCCGTCGAGCAGCACGTCCACCGTGACCAGCACCATGATCGCGAACAGCAGCGCGTACCAGCCCCCGGATCCCCACCGCACGCATGCGTTCTTCCCCGCCCGCGCGGTTTCGCCCATGTCAGGGGACGAGGATGGCGCGCCCCCGGACCCGTCCGGCGTCCAGATCGTCGATCGCGGACTGGAAGTCGTCCAGCGGGTACTTCCGCGTGTGCAGCGTGACCGCGCCGCGCGCGGCGAGAGCCATCAGGTCGCACAGGTCGTTGTAGGACCCGACGAGGTTGCCGATGATGTTGATCTCAGCGGAGATGATGTCGATCGTGGGGACGTCGATGTTCTCGCCGTAGCCGACCACGTGGTAGTCGCCCGCCTCCCGCAGCATCCGCAGCCCCTCCGCGGTCGACCCGCCCTCGCCGACGAAGTCGATGACGACCTCCGCGCCGCCGCCGGTCAGGTCGAGCACCCGCTCGACGTGCTCCCCGTCCGCCACCACGCCGTGGTCGGCGCCGATCTCGGACGCCAGCCCCACCGCCTCCGCCCTGCGGTCGACCACGATCAGCTCCGCCGGGCTGATCGCCTTCAGCACCTGGACGCCGATGTGCCCGAGGCCCCCGGCCCCGATGACCACGCACCGGTCCCGCGGGGTCAGCCGCCGCGCCGCCTTCGCCGCCGCGTGGTAGGCGGTGAGGCCCGCGTCGGCGAACGCCGCCACGTCCGCCGGCTCCAGCGACTCGTCCAGCTTCACCACGCTCCGCGCGGACGTCTTCAGGTAGTCCGCGTACCCGCCGTCGGAGTCGATCCCGGGGAACGCGCTGTTCGCGCAGTGGACGTCGTCCCCCGACCGGCACGCCCGGCACAGCCCGCACGTGACCAGCGGATGCAGGATGACCTTGTCGCCCTCGGCGACGTTGGTGACCGCCGCGCCGATGGCGTGCACCCATCCGGCGTTCTCGTGCCCGATCGTGTACGGCAGCACGACCCCGGACTTCTCGGCCCACTGCCCCTCCAGGATGTGCAGGTCCGTCCGGCACACCCCCGCACCCCCGATCCGCACCACGACGTCGAAGGGCCCGTCCGCCTCCGGGACGGGCACCTCCGCCATCCGCAGATCCTCGCCGTACCCGACCACCCGCACAGCCCGCATCGCCTACTCCTCGTGGACGTGTATCCGTCCACGGGCCCCTACCCAGGAACGGCTGACCTGTTCGGGCCGAAGGGGTTCCGGTGGACCTGACGGGCGGTCAGAATCGGTGTCCATGAGCGACGAAGAGAAGCGTGAGGCGGCACTGGACCGGATCGACACGACCGTTCCGCATTCGGCGAGGATCTGGAACTACTGGCTGGGAGGCAAGGACAACTATCCCGTCGACCGCGCCGCCGGCGAGCAGTTCCGGGAGACGTTCCCCGGCGTGATCGAGGTGGCGCGCGCGTCCCGCCTGTTCCTCACCCGGTCCGTGCGGTACCTGGCGGGCGAGGCCGGCGTCCGCCAGTTCCTCGACGTCGGGACGGGCCTGCCCACCGTCGACAACACCCACGAGGTCGCGCAGCGCGTGGCGCCCGGCGCCCGCGTCGTCTACGTCGACAACGACCCGCTGGTGCTCGTCCACGCGCGGGCCCTGCTCACCGGCACACCGCAGGGGGTGACCGACTACATCGACGCCGACCTCCACGAGCCGGGCCACATCCTGGACATCGCCGCCAAGACCCTCGACTTCAGCCGTCCCGTGGCGCTGATCCTGAGCGGCATCATGGGCCACGTCCCGGACGGCGACGAGGCGCGCTCGATCGTCCGGTCGCTGCTGGAGCCCCTCCCGCCGGGCAGTTACCTGTCCCTCAACGACGGCACGAGCGTGGTCGCCGGGGAGGCCGCCGAGCACGCCCAGAAGGACTACAACGAGGGCGGCTCGGTCGCGTACACCCTGCGCTCCCCGGAGGACATCGGCCGCTTCTTCGAGGGCCTGGACCTGGTCGAGCCGGGCCTGGTCTCCTGCCCGCTCTGGCGCCCCGAGTCGGACGCCTTCGGCACCCCCGAGCCGGTGGACGCCTTCGGCGCCGTGGGCCGCAAGCGCTGAAACACGAGAACCGCGGATGAGGATCCGCGGTTCACAGGTACCCCCGAGCGGATTCGAACCGCCGTTACCGCCTTGAGAGGGCGGCGTCCTAGGCCACTAGACGACGGGGGCCGGACACCCGGGGCGATCTCCCGCCCGGGCCTCGCCCAGCCTACCGGACGCCGCCCCCCACCTCGACCACATTTCCCCCACCCCGACCACGGGGGACGCCGCCGAAGAAGTCCACGCACAGCAAAAGCACGTGAGCGTTACTGGGATGTCGCGTAGGAAAGGCTTCACGGAGCGGACCTCAGCCACCGTGAGGGCGAAGCCCGAACAGCCGGGAGTTCCAGGGGGTCGCCCCCTGGAAAGACACTGCGGGCCTCGGTGAAATCGAGCGAAGCTCGATGAGCACGATGACCCGCCAGGTACCCCCGAGCGGATTCGAACCGCCGTTACCGCCTTGAGAGGGCGGCGTCCTAGGCCACTAGACGACGGGGGCGTGGTCCGTACGTGACGGACGCAGCTGGGGTACCAGGACTCGAACCTAGACTAAGTGAACCAGAATCACTCGTGCTGCCGATTACACCATACCCCAGTGAGGTACGGGCTTCCGTGTCGTTTCCGACCCGGTCGCTCGCGCCTCGATGAGAATACAGGACCTTGGCACAACGACCAAAACGATTGACCGGGACGGCGGTCAGCGGGTGAAGTCGGCCGGGCCGATGTGGGCGTGGCCCCACTCGACGAGGGGGCGCAGGCGCCGCCACGACGTCCGCACGCGGCCGATGACCTCGTCCGGGTCCGCCATCCACGGGTCGGCGGGCCAGCCGGTGTGGCCGTAGAGCGAGCGGTGCCGCAGGAGTTCCAGCCGCGGATGGTCGGGGGCCGTGCCGCGCGGGCGGGTCTTGAGCCGGTCGCCGGCGATCTCCATGCCGGCGGAACGGAGGTCGTCCACGATGGCCTGGAGCTCGCCGCCGTGCGCGTCGGATCCGGCGGCCTCGCGGTAGCGGCGGAGCTGGTCGGGGGTCGGCGCGTACATGCCGCCCGCGACCATGAGGCCGTCCGCGTCGACCTGGATGTAGAAGCCCTCACCGGTGTGGCCGCCCTGATGCGTCTTGTAGGGCGACTTGTCCTTGCTGAAGCGGACGTCCCGGTACGGGCGGAAGAGCTTGACCGCGCTGAACTCCTCTTCCAGCTCGGCGCACAACTCGGCCATGGGGTCGCGTACATGGCGTTCGTAGGCTTCCTTGTGGGACGTCCAGTAGGGCTTGCTGTTGTCGCCCAGCAGGCCCTCGTAGAACGCGAACGCCTCGCCACTGAAGCCGCCGAACGCCATGGCTCAGTCCCGGGCGATGACGCGGTTGGTGAGGCTGCCGATGCCCTCGATGGCGACGGTCACCTCGTCCCCGATCTGCAGCGGGCCGACGCCGGCGGGGGTGCCGGTGAGGATGACGTCGCCGGGCAGCAGCGTCATGACCTGGCTGACGTACTCGACGAGTTCCGGGATGCCGCGCAGCAGCAGGGACGTGCGGGCGTCCTGGCGGACGTCCCCGTTGACGGTCGTGGAGATCGCGAGGTCGGCGGGGTCGACCTCGGTCTCGATCCAGGGGCCGAGGGGGCAGAACGTGTCGAAGCCCTTGGCCCGCGTCCACTGCCCGTCCTTCGCCTGCAGGTCGCGGGCGGTGACGTCGTTGGCGCAGGTGTAGCCGAGGATGACGTCGGCGGCGCGGGACGCGGGCACCTCGCGGCACAGCCGGCCGATGACGACGGCCAGCTCGCCCTCGTAGTCGACGCGCTCGGACAGCTTCTCCGGGTAGGCGACGGCCTCGCCGGAACCGATCACGGCGGTGGACGGCTTGGAGAAGATCACCGGTTCGGCGGGCGGCTCGTCCCCGCCCATCTCGCGGACGTGGTCGGCATAGTTCTTCCCGATCGCGATGATCTTGCTGGGCAGGATCGGCGCGAGCAGCCGGACGTCGGCGAGCGGGAACCGCTGTCCGGTGAACGTCAGCTCGCCGAACGGGTGGGCCGCGATGGCGGCGACGGTGTTCTCCTCCACCACTCCGAAGGACATGCCCTCGTCGGTGGAGAACCTGGCGATACGCATGTTCGAAAGCCTAGTACCCCGGTCAGAAGCCGCACGCCGTGCCGTTCAGCTGGCAGCCCTTCGGGGTGGAGGCGGGGCCCGCCGCGCCGAACTGGACGTCCCAGGTGCCGCCGGGCGGGATCGCCGGAGCGCCGTCGAGGTTCCTGATCTCGACCTTCTCTCCGCCGTGGACGAGCCGCGCGCCCCAGATGTTCTTCACGTCGGCGCGCGGGGCCCGGAAGGTCAGCTTCCAGGTCTTCATGGGCCGGTCGGTGCGGTTGGTGATGACCATCTTGCCCTCGAAGTACCCCTCGTCCCGCTGGACGAGCTGGTACGTGATCCCCTTGCCCTCGACGAGCGGGCCGATCGGGGCGGTGGTCGCCGGCGGCGGCCCGCCGGGCTGCCCGGCGGGCGGCTGACCGGCCCCCGGCGGCGTCGCGGGCGGCGGCGCGGGCGCCTCGACCGGCGGGGACGCTCCCGGCCCCGCGGGCGCCGGCCCGTCCGTCGGTCCGCCGGCCGGCGCGGACGCGGCCGGTGACGGCGGCGCGGCGGTCTTCCCGTCGCCGCCGGAGCCGCCCCCGGTGAGCAGCAGCGCCACGACCGCCGCGGCGGCGAGCACGACGACCGCGGCGATCACCGCGACCAATGCCATCGGGGGCCGGGACCGCGACGGCGGCACTCCCCCGGACGGCATCGCCGGGGCGGTCTCATCGGGCCGCGGCCCCGCCGGGAGGCCCGGTGAATGCATCGCGTAGGGCGGCGGCGGGACGCTCGCCCCGGCGTCCGCCGGCTCCCGCTCGGCGCCGAACTGCTCCGTCCAGGGCGCCTGACCGGCGACCGGCGCGGGCGCGGGACGCTCGGCCGTCACCGAGGCGGGCACCTGCTCGAACGCCGCCTCCTCCGCGGCCGGAGCGGGCGGCACGGGCGCAACGGGCGGCACGGGCTTCTCGATCCGGATGTCGGTGACGGTCGCGGACGCCTTGTCCGGCGCATCGCGGAAGGGCACGTCCGGGTCGTCGACCGGAAGGGCCGGGGAGACCGCCTCCGCGTCGTCTTCCGGGTCATCGACCGGATCGTCCTCCGGAAGATCGTGAAGGGTGACCTCCGGATCGTCGACCGGGTCGTCCTTCGGAAGGTCGTAGAGGGTGACCTCCGGGTCATCGACCGGGTCGTCCTCTGGGAGGTCGTGGAGGGTGACCTCCGGGGTGTCGACCGGGTCGTCCTCGGGGTCGTCGGCCGGAAGGTCCTGGAACGTCGTGTCCGCGAGGCCGTCCACGGGGGTGTCGACGATGGTCGAGTCGGGTTGCGCTTCCGCGCTCGGGGCCGGGGCTGCGGCCCTGCCGGGGACGCGGAACTCGGCGGTCGTCTTGTGGTCCGGGGGCACGTACCCGGAATCCTCGCCGCTCAACTCGTCCACCCTCCGCCGTCGCCGATCTCATGGACTCCGACGACGGGCGAAGCGGTTCGGTTCATATCGAACCGGGAGGAGTCCGGAAGGCGTCAGCCCGCCGGTGCGGGCTCGAGTCCCCGCCGGGCGGCCTGCCGCAGCTGCCGGTTGAGCATGTCGGTGATGAGCTCGATGGCGTCGGGCGTGGTGGTGTCGTGCGCCCCGCTGAGCCAGCGGGTGGCCTCGGCCAGCAGGTCCTCGGCCGATTCGCCGGCGGGGCCGGCGTCGGCCAGCAGGCCGAGGACGGCGCCGAGGCGCAGTGCGGCGTCGGCGCGCCCGGACTCGGCGGCCCGCCGGTACCAGTCGGCGGCCTGCGGCAGATCGCCCTCGCGCTCGTAGACCTCGCCGAGCCCGAACGCCACGTCCGCCCAGGTGCCGTCCGTCGGACGGCCAAGGTCCTCGGGAGTCCAGGGTCGGACGGGCATGGGATCACTCCGGCAGGTCGGTTCGATGGGGACGGCACACGGGAACGCCGCGCGTGCGGTGCAGGACCCCATAGTGGATGCTCCACCTGAAATCCGCCACCGGTTTCGCCAGATTTGGTGAAACTTCTGCGTAACCGTACCGATACCGACGGAAACACCACCGTTCTTTCGAACGACCGGTTTCCGCGGCGGCGTTCGCCCTCCTCAGGCCGTCCGGTAGCCGGCCAGCCGGTCCTCGAACCCGTCGTGCCCCGCGTCCCAGGGCCGCACGGCGCCCGGGGCGCCCGTCCCGCCGTCCGCCAGCAGTTCCGGGACGGAGCGGGGCTCGGGCAGCACGCCGCCGCCGAGCCGGACGGGGTCGCGCAGCACCGTCCGCACGCCGGGCTCCCCGGAGGCGAACTCGCCGAGGAGGAATCCCTCGGACTCGTTCCACACCAGGGCGCGGAGCCCGAGGACGAAGGTCGCGTCCCGGGGTTCGGACGGGTCGAGCCAGACGTTCGAGAGCGGCACCCCGCGCCGGTGCAGTGCGTCGGCGACGTCCGTCACGTACCCGCGCACGGCGTCGACGAAGGGGTCCGAGTGAGGCAGGGGCCGAATACGGTCGATCACTGGGTCATCCCTCTCTTCGGTCTCTTTACGAAGTATGAGGGAAGTTGATCCCATATGTCCCATTTCCGAGGGAGAAATCTGGCTGAAGGCAGGCCAAACAGCCCCTTTCGCCACATTCCTCCCTTCAGTACCTCCGCGTCGGCTCTTCCGTCAGTACCGCCCCCCGTCGGGAATCCAGGGCGAGGGGAGGCGGGGAACGAGATGCGAGGCAAGATGCGGGACGAGCCAGGGCCCGACGGCCGCGGCGCAGGCCCCCGCCGTCCAGCACGCCGTCAGCCGCCCAGGCGCCCCGGCCCGCCGCCCGAACTCGGCGGCGACCACCAGGACCGCCACTCCGGCGGCCACCGTCCGCAGGCCCTCCGCCCACGGCGGCTGCGCGCTCCCGAGCCCGGGGACCGGGGTGAGCCGCAGGACGGGCAGGGCCGCCGCGCTCGGCTGGACCGGCGCGAAGGGGTCGGTGAAGGCGGCGGGCCACTCGGGCGCCGGCCGCTCGAACGTGATCGGCTGCTCCGGCGCGCCCGGCGCCCGGTCCATCCTGCTGTCTTCCACCTCGGACTCTCCTTAGGTCAGCGGCGCTCCGCGGCGACCGGAGGCGACGGGCGGGGCTCGTCCAGGCCCCGTACGGTGACCAGCCGCAGCACGGCGCCGTCCGCCGCCGGGGCCGGCTCGCCGCGGAGATCGGCGTTGCGCGTGCGGTAGCCGATGCTGATGACGTAGACCGCCAGGGCCACGAAGACCACTGCGGGAACGAGGACCCACAGGGTGACCATCGCCGTCATGGTTGAACCCTCCTCAGGGTGCTGTGCGATATCCCTTACATCCAGGACATCCCGCTGCTACTGTTATCGAGTTCGCGATCCGATCGACTTGTACCAACAAGTCTTTCAATCAAGGTGTACCCTTTTTTGGGATTGCAAACACGTCGGGCGGGAAGTACTTGTTCAGAAGTCCGGTTCTGTGCACGTCCCGCTCGCTGCGCGGTACGGCAACGGCCCGGAGCACCGCGGCCGGAAGGGAGCGGATCCGATGGCTCGCACGACGCCTCTCCGCTGGCGCGACATCGCCAACGACCTGCTCCGGCGCATCGAGGCGGGCGACCTCGCCCCGGAGGACGGCGCGCCCGGCCGGCGCCCGCTGCCCCCCGAGAAGGACCTGGAAGCCCATTACCACGCGTCGCGCAACACCGTCCGGGACGCGCTCGCCTGGCTCCGGCAGCACGGGTACGTGGTCTCCGAGCAGGGGAAGGGCACGTTCGTCGTGCCCCGGCCCGACATCGTGCACGTCACCCTCCGCGCGACCGAGCTGGGGCTCGCGCCCGGCGCCGCGTCCGCCGACTGGTACAACCGCGACGCCGCGATCCCGGCGGACCGCGACGTCTCCGTGTCCCCGGTCAAGGTCGAGGTCCAGGAGGGCACCAAGGTCATCGCCCGGTACCTGCAGAGCAACCCCGGCTCGGAGTTCATCTCCCGGCACCAGGAGATCTTCCTCGACGGACGGCCGTGGGTCCTGCAGACGTCCTTCTACCCGCTGGAGTTCGCCACCGGCGGCGCGTCCCGCCTGCTCTACCCGCGCGACATCCCCGAGGGCGCCGTCGCGTACCTGGGCGAGGCCCTCGGGTACCGCGAGGTCGGCTTCCACGACGAGATCAAGGCCCGCGTCCCGGACGAGAACGAGAAGCGCTTCTTCAGCCTGGGCGACTCCGCGGCGAGCATCGTGTTCGAGACCGTCCGGACCGCCTACTCCCCCGACGGCAAGGCGTTCCGGCTCACCGTGACCGTGTGGCCCGCCGACCGCACGCGGCTGCACTACAACGACGGGAAAGTCCCCGACGACGTACTCAGGACGCCCGGTGTGGCGCCGGGTGTGGCGCCCGCCGAGGCACTGCAGGACGCATCGCCGCCGGACGGCGACGCCGACAGCGGATAGACCGCCGCCGCCCGATCGGGCGGCGATCGCGAACCCATTCCAGAACAGCCCCCCTTCCCGACCGCGTGGGAGCAGCAGCACGCCCATGCCCGGCCGGGAGAGGGGGCTCGGTCTTTCTCGGAGTCAGGAGCACGTGGACAGAGAAACCGTGGCCCGCCGACGCAGCCGGGCCGCCCATCCCAGGTACCAGATCCGCATCGCCCGGCCGGACGAGATCAACGTCGTCCTCGGACTCATCGACCACGCGGCCGCGTGGCTGCGGGCCGAGAAGGACACGACGCAGTGGGCCAGGCCGTGGCCCGACCCCGAGGGCCGCCTGAAACGCGTCCACGAGGCCCTCGCCAACGCGGAGACCTGGCTCCTGCTCGACGCGGACCGGCCGATCGGCACCGTCTCCATCAGGACGCTGGGCCACGAGGAGCTCTGGACCGCCGAGGAGCGCCGGACCGAGGCCGTCTACCTGCACCGGCTCGTCGTCCACCGGGACTACGCGGGCGGCGGCCTGGGCGCCGAGCTGATCGGCTGGGCCGGACGCGAGGGCGCCTCCCGGCAGCGCAACGCGGAGATGATCCGCATCGACGTCTGGACCGACAACGGCGCGCTCCACGACTACTACCGCAGCCTGGGCTTCAAGGACGTCGCGATCCGCCGGACCAGCGACGGCACCCCGTCGGGCGCGCTCTTCGAGAAGCCCCTGGACCCGGCCGGCCCGGCCGGGCCGGGGCGCATCGCCGAGGCGGAACCGCACCCCTGACGGCTCGGCGCCCCTAACGGTTTCGGCGGCCGGGGCGCGGCGTCAGACGAAGCGGACGAGCATGAGGTCGCTGTCGGGGGTCTCGCGCCAGTAGAAGGCGCCGGGCTCGCGGGACATGCCCTCGATCTCCCCGGCGATGATCAATGCGCGGTTGATGCAGTCGGTCTTGTTGTAGCCGGTCTGCTCCTGGAGGCGCTGCAGCGCCTGGACGGCCTTGCCGGTCAGGTTGATGGTCACGCGTTCGCTCTGCGGGACGGCGTCGGCGCGCGGGGCCGGCCGGCCCCGCTCCGGCGGGGCCGGGCGGCCGGGATCGTCGGCGTCCATGGACCCGCCCGGGGTCTCGGAGGCCGCACGGGAGTTCGTCATCAGCCCTCACTCCAATCCGGGGCGCGGAGCCCGGCCCACCCCCGGAGCCGGGATGTGTCCCGCCGTCAGGCGACCATACAGCCCTCCGTCAGCAAATCCATGCCCCACATACAGCAGGTAGATCAGGGGTTCCCCCAGCTTCGGCATCGGAAACCTCCGGCAGGGCTGCCTTGCCATCAGGCGACATAATAGTCACCGAGTTCTATACAGCGTTCATATGGTCATCGTATGTATCTTTTGAGAGTGGGGACAGAACCGATGCCGAGAGGCCCGTGACACTACGCCGGGCCCTCCCGGGGGAAGGAAGACTCCGTGAGACTGAACCGCTGGGGGCCGCGGCCGCGGGGGCGGACCGCCCCGCACGCCGGCCCGGTGACCGCGAAGATCATGACGCCCGTAACGCTCGGCGCCGTCGTGCTGGGGTACGCGCTGGACGGGTCGGGCACCGCCGCGGTCAGCGGCGTCCTGGCGTTCCTCACGTTTCCCGCGGTGGCCGTGACGAACACGGCCGTCCAGCACTTCAGGGCCGGCACGCTGCGGGAGACGACCGGCCCGCCGCCGTCCATGGCCGTGCGCCCGGCCCCGCCGCCGGCGCCGCCGGCACCGCCCGCGGTCGCGGCGGTGTCCGGCGTGGCGGTGCCGCGCGGCGCCGCGACGTTCTGGGACGCGCTCACGCCCGCGGAGCGGCAGGACCTCGCCGCGCGGGCTTGCCGGCACCTGTACCGCGGCGAGGACGTCCTGTGCCGGGAGGGCGGGCTCGCGGGCGAGGTCGTCGTGATCCTGTCCGGCTGGACGCGGGTGTGGGTCCGGGAGGGCGCCGAGCAGCGGATCGTCGCGTTCCGGGGCGCCGGGGAGCTGGTCGGCGAGCGGGCGGCGCTGATGATCCGGGACCGGTCCGCCACCGTGACGGCGGACGGCGACGTCCAGGCGCTGCGGATCGGCGCCCCCGACTTCGCGGCCTTCCTGGACGCCAACCCGCGCGTGCGGGGCGTCCTGGAGCAGCAGGTCTACCGGCGGCAGACCGAGAAGCACGATTTCGCCCGCGTGCGGGGCAACTGCTCGATCCTCATCACCGACATCACCCGGTTCAGCGCGCCGGCGCGCACCGACGCCGACCGCGAGTACGTCCTCGGCGCGATGTACGACCTGATGGGCGAGGCGTTCGCCGCCTCCGGCCTCGACCTCGGCCGCCTCTACCAGGAGGACCGCGGCGACGGCGCGCTCGTCATCGTCCCGCCGCCGACGCCGACCGACCAGGTCGTCGACCCGATGCTCGCGCACCTGGCGGCGGCGCTGCGCCGGCACAACCGGCGCGCCGCCGAGGCGACCCGGCTCCAGCTGCGGGCCGCGCTGCACGTCGGCCCCGTGCAGCGCGGCCCGAAGGGCGTGTCGGGCATCTCCATCATCACGACCCGGCGGATGGTCGACGCGCCGGCGGTGAAGCGGCGCGTCGCCGAGACCGGCGCCGACCTGGCGTTCGTCACGTCCGAGTTCGTGTTCGACACGGTGATCGCGCCCGCCCCCGGCCTGGTCGACCCGGGCCGCTACTCGCGGGTCCGGGTGAGGCTGAAGGAGGCGTCGCTGCCGGCGTGGCTCATGCTGGAGGGCGGCGGGTCCCAGCTCCGCGCCGTGTGACGGTCAGGACGCCACGAGGTCCTGGTAGTCGGGGTGCTTCTCGATCCACTTCTTGATGAACGGGCACACCGGGACGACCGTGCGGCCCTTGCCCCGGATGTCGTCCAGCGCCCCGCGGGCGAGCGCGCCGCCGACGCCCTTGCCCCCGAAGGCCGAGTCGACCTCGGTGTGGACGAGGGCGACGGCGTCCCCCTCCCGTTCGTAGTCGACGAACCCGGCGAGGTCGCCGTCCACCCTGACCTCGTAGCGGTTCTTCCCGGCGTTGTCGGTGATCTCGGTGCTCATGCCCCGATAATGCCCAACGAGCGCGAGAGATTCCCCGGCGGCCTCCGCTCGGCGCGCCGTCCCCGCTCAGCCCGCCTCGTGGCCGGCGCGGAGCAGGCAGTAGGTGACGGCCTCTTCGAGGGCCTGCCAGGACGCGGCGATGACGTTGTCCTCGACGCCGACGGTGCCCCACTCGCGCTCGCCGTCGCCGGACTCGATCAGGACCCGGGTCCGCGCGTCGGTGCCGTGCGCCCCCTCCAGGATGCGGACCTTGTAGTCGACCAGCTCCAGCCGCGCGAGCTCCGGGTAGAGGCGGCCGAGCGCGAGGCGCAGCGCGTTGTCGAGGGCGTTGACGGGTCCGTTGCCCTCGCCGGTCGCGATGATCCGCTCGCCCTTGGCGTGCAGCTTGACGGTCGCCTCGCTGACCATGGAGCCGTCCGGGCGGCGCTCGACGATCGACCGCCACGACTCGACCTCGAAGTGCCGCTGCCGGACCCCGGTCAGCTCCTCGCGCAGCAGCAGCTCGAACGAGGCGTCCGCGGCCTCGAAGGTGTAGCCGGTGGACTCCAGGTCCTTGACCTTGGCGACGACGGCCTTGGCCTTCTCACCGGACAGGTCGTAGCCGAGCTCGCGGCCCTTCAGCTCGACGGACGCGCGGCCCGCCATGCTCGACACCAGCATCCGCATGTCGTTGCCGACGGCGGCGGGGTCGATGTGCTGGTACAGGTTCGGGTCGATCTTGACGGCGGACGCGTGCAGCCCGGCCTTGTGCGCGAACGCCGACACGCCCACGTAGGGCTGCTGCGAGCTGGGCGCGACGTTGGTGACCTCGGACACGGCGTGCGCGATCCGGGTCATCTCGGCGAGCTGCGCGTCCGACACGAGGTCCATGCCCCGCTTGAGCTGCAGGTTGCCGACGACCGTGAACAGGTTGGCGTTGCCGCTGCGCTCGCCGTAGCCGTTCGCGCAGCCCTGCACGTGGGTGGCGCCGGCCTTCACCGCGGCGAGGGTGTTGGCGACCGCGCAGCCGGAGTCGTCGTGGCAGTGGATGCCGACGCGGACGCCGTGGCCGACGACCTCGGCGACGACCTCGGCCAGCTCGTCCGGCAGCATGCCGCCGTTGGTGTCGCAGAGCGCGACGACGTCCGCGCCCGCCTCGGCGGCGGTCCGGACGGCCTCCAGCGCGTAGGCGGGGGCGGCCTTGTAGCCGTCGAAGAAGTGCTCGGCGTCCAGGAAGACTCGTTGGCCCTCCGCACGCAGATGGGAGACCGTGTCGCGGATCATCGCGAGGTTCTCCTCAAGGGTGGTGCGGAGGGCCAGCTCGACGTGCCGGTCGTAACTCTTGGCGACAAGGGTCACGACGGCAGCGCCGGACTCGCGCAGGGCGGCGACCTGGGGGTCGTCGGCCGCCTTCACCCCGGCCCGGCGGGTCGCGCCGAACGCGGTGAGCTGCGCGTGCCTCAGGTCGAGCTCTGTTCGAGCCCGCCTGAAGAACTCGGTGTCCTTGGGGTTGGCGCCGGGCCAGCCGCCCTCGATGAAGCCGACGCCCAGGTCGTCGAGGTGCCGCGCGACGGTGAGCTTGTCGGGCACGGAGAGGTTGAGCCCCTCCTGCTGCGACCCGTCGCGCAGGGTGGTGTCGTAGACGTGGAACGCGTCGCCTTGCATAGGTGAGAACCCCCAGAGGGTGGCGCCAGGCACAAAAAAGACCCCTCACGGACGTGAGAGGTCTGCGCGCCGGCGGTGTCCCGTTAGCTGCCGGCGCGCCAGCCGATAATGACGAGGCTGCTGCGCATGATGCTTCCAGTCTGCCACACGATTCCCGTGCCCGGGACGCCCGTCTCAGATCATGAGACGGGACGGTCCCGGCGCGCGGCCCGCCGGGACCGCGGAACCCGCAGGTCAGACGAGCTTGTGGACCCAGCCGTAGGGGTCGGGGCGGGTGCCGTACTGGATGCCGACCAGTTCCTGGCGGAGCCGCATCGAGACCTCGCCGGGCTCGCCGCCCCCGATCGTCCACTCCCGGTCCCGGCCCTTGACCCGGCCGACCGGGCTGATGATCGCGGCGGTGCCGCAGCCGAACACCTCGGTGATCTCGCCGGACTCGCAGCCCGCCTGCCACTCCTCGATGCTGATCTTGCCCTCCGCGGCGGGCACGCCGAGGTCGGGCGCCAGCTTGAGCATCGAGTCGCGGGTGATGCCGGCGAGCAGCGTGCCGGTGAGCGCGGGGGTGAGCAGCCGGGCCTGCGTGCCGGTGCCGTAGACGAACATGAGGTTCATCGAGCCGACCTCCTCGACCCAGCGGTGCTCCACCGCGTCGAGCCAGACGACCTGGTCGCAGCCCTGGGCGACGGCCTCGGCCTGCCCGGCGAAGGACGCCGCGTAGTTGCCGCCGAACTTGGCCTCGCCCGTCCCGCCGGGGGCCGCGCGCGTGTAGTCCTGCGACAGCCACACCGAGACGGGCTTGATCCCGCGCGGGTAGTACAGCCCGGACGGCGAGGCGATGACCATGAACAGGAACTCGTTCGCCGGGCTGTTCACGCCGAGGGCGCGCGTCGTGGCGAACATGAAGGGCCGCAGGTAGAGGCTGTGGCCCTCGGCGTCGGGCACCCAGTCCCTGTCGGTGCGGACGAGCAGTTCGATCGCGTCCACGAACAGCTGCTCGGGGATCTCCGGCATCGCCATCCGCCTGGCCGACCGGTTCATCCGGGCCGCGTTCATGTACGGCCGGAAGGTGACGATCGACCCGTCCGGCTGCTGGTAGGCCTTGAGGCCCTCGAAGAGCTCCTGGGCGTAGTGGAACACCTGCGACGCGGGGTCCATCGGGATCGGCCCGTACGGTTCGAGCTTCGCGTCGTGCCAGCCGCGCTCCGCCGAGTACCTGATCGTGATCATGTGGTCGGTGAAGTGCCGGCCGAAGCCGGGGTCGGCCAGGACCGCCGCGCGCTCGGCGGCGCTCGCGGGCCGCTCGGTGCGCGTGATCTCGAAGTCCAGGGTGTCGCTCATCGCGGTTCGTCCTCTCGCGGATCGCCGGGCGGCCCCATCGCCGCTGTGGCTTCCTTAGTCCCTATTGTCGTACTTCGTATAGACCTGCTCCTCCACCCGGCGCATGCCGAAGACCGGGCGCGCCGCGAGGGCACACCCGGTCCGGCCGGACAGGCGGCGTGCCCTATCCGGATACTCGCTTGGCGATCGCGTCGCCGATCTGGGACGTGGAGCGGGCGCCGAGCCCCGCGCGCTCGGCCAGGTCGTCGGAGACGGCCTGCTCGACGCGGCGGGCGGCGGCGGCCTCGCCGATGTGGTCGAGCAGCATCGCGACGGACAGGACCGTGGCGGTCGGGTCGGCCTTGCCCTGCCCGGCGATGTCGGGCGCGCTGCCGTGCACCGGCTCGAACATCGACGGAGCCGTGCGGTCGGGGTTGACGTTGCCGGACGCGGCGAGCCCGATCCCGCCCGCGATCGCGGCGCCGATGTCGGTGATGATGTCGCCGAAGAGGTTGTCGGTGACGACGACGTCGAACCGCTGCGGCTGGTTGACGAAGAACATGGTGGCCGCGTCCACGTGGACGTAGTCCGTGGTGATCTGCGGGTACTCCTCGCCGACCCGCTTCAGGACGCGCTGGTAGAGGTCACCGGCGAACGTCAGGACGTTGTCCTTGTGGACCAGCGTCAGCTTCTTGCGCGGCCGGGACGCCGCGACCTCGAACGCGTACCGGATGACCCGCTCGACCCCGAACGCGGTGTTCACGCTCTCCTGCGTGGCGACCTCGTGCGGCGTGCCCTTGCGCAGGACGCCCCCGACACCGGTGTACGGGCCCTCGGTGCCCTCCCGGACGACGACCATGTCGATGTCGTCGGTCGCCACACCGGCCAGCGGCGTCCTGACGCCCGGGAACAGCTTGACGGGCCGCAGGTTGACGTAGTGGTCGAGCTCGAACCGGGTCCGCAGCAGCAGCCCGCGCTCCAGCGTCCCGCTGGGCACGCTCGGGTCGCCGACCGCGCCGAGCAGGATGACGTCCTGCTCGCGCAGCTCGGCCAGCACCGAGTCGGGGAGTGTCTCCCCCGTCCGGTGCCAGCGGGCGGCGCCCAGGTCGTAGGGGGTCTGCTCGAACGTGAGGTCACCGGACACGGCGTCGAGGACCTTCAGTCCCTCGGCGACCACCTCGGGGCCGATCCCGTCACCCGGGATGACGGCCAGACGAATGCTGCGCGAAGCCATGGGCGCACTCTACTGCAAACGTCTCAGTGCGTGGGCTTCCGTCTCACGATCCGGTCAAGAGTCCGCAATCTCCGCACATCCCGCCACCGGGCACGCGGTAGTACAGGCAGCAGCTGGTCCGGACGAACCCGTCCGGCCCGAAGCGGCCCGTTCCCGCCAGCGGCTCCCGAGCCAGCAGCGCCCGCACCAGCTCACCCCTGCCGGGGTCGGCCGGGCCCACGTTGAGGCTCCCGGTCAGCGCGGAGGCCGCGTTGCCCCACACGAGCCCATCCGCGAGCTTCACAAAACTCGCCATGGCCTCCCGCAGGGGCCGCAACTGCCCGTCCACGACCACGTGGTGAACGGCCGCGGCGGCCTCCGCAGGGCTACCGGCGCGCCATCCGCCCGGCTCCGCGAGCCCCAGCCGGATCGGCTCGCCAGGTGCCCACCGCCACCGCAATCCGCCCAGATCCGGGACGATCCCGGCCGCCGCCGCGGCAACGACGGGCGACCACAACCGCGCCGCGAGCCCCTGGAACACCAACGAGGCCGCGACCCGCCGCTCCCCCGTCCCGAGCCGCTCCGCGTAATCCCCGGTGAGCGCTCGCAACCGCCCGGCATCACCGGCGAACGGCCGCCAGGCGGCCTCCGGACCGTCCAGCTCCGTGCGGAGCTCGAAGTACGGCCCGAGCCGGGCAGCGTCCCGCAAGGCCCCGACGACCTCATCGGAGGCGACTTCGAGCGGCATGGCCCCCAGTCTCACATGAGCGGCCTCACGCCGCGCGCGCCCGGGGCGGGCGATACGAAATGCTAGTCGGCGCGCCTGTCGAGGGCCGTCTGCAGGGCTCGGGCGGCCTCTTCCTCGGCGTCGTCGGCCGGGGTGCTGGTCCAGGTGTCGTTCATGAGCTTGCTCCTGATTCGCTGAGCTGTGGCGAAAGGGCCGCCGGTGGGCGTGGGTCGCACGGTCCGGCTGGAACATCGGACTCACGGCCGGGCAGAGCCTCCGCAGCGGGTGCCGGCCTGCCGATGATCAGGCCCCGCTGCGGCAGCGAAGGATGACTACGAAGCGCCGCATGACTACCTGCGAGATTACCTCCGGTCCGGCGAAGTTGTCCCGACTCGTGGCGAGAAATCTCAGCATGCGGGACGAATGCCGGGTGCAAACGCCACGGGCGGGCACGCCGGTACGACCCAGCGCGCCCGCCCGTAAGCGGAAGCCAGACCCCCGAATCAGCCGTCGGGTCACTCTGGGGGGCAACCCCCAGACCCCCGAATCAACCGTCGAGTCACTCTGGGGGACAACCCCCAGACCCCCGAATCAACCGTCGAGGTCGACGCGGCGGCCCATGTCGGCGCCGACCTCCTTGGTGATGGCGTCGACGAGCTGCGGCTGGACGGCCGAGTCGACGGTCAGCGCGATCAGCGCCCGGCCGCCCTTGACGTCCCGGCCGACCTGCATGCCGGCGATGTTGACCTGCTCGTCGCCGAGCAGCTTGCCGACGGCGCCGACGATGCCGGGGCGGTCGACGTAGGAGAAGAACGCCATGTGCGCGGTCGGGACGAGCTCCATGTTGTAGCCGTTGATCTCGATGATCCGCTCGGCGTGCTTGGGGCCGGTGAGCGTGCCGGAGACCGAGACCACGTCGCCGTCGGCCATGGTGCCGCGCACCTGGACGACGTTGCGCCAGTCGGGGCTGTCCTCGGACGTGGTGAGGGTGACCTCGACGCCGCGGTCGCGGGCGAGGAGCGGCGCGTTGACGAACGTCACGGCCTCCTCGATGACGTCCACGAAGACGCCCTTGAGCGCGGCGAGTTCGAGGACCTTCACGTCGTGCTCGGCGATCTCGCCGCGGACGACGACGTCGAGGCGGACGGGGACGCCGCCGGCGAGGGCGGTGAAGATGCGGCCGAGCTTCTCGGCGAGCGGCAGGCCGGGCTTGACGTCCTCGGCGACGGCGCCGCCCTGGACGTTGACGGCGTCCGGCACGAACTCGCCGGAGAGGGCCAGCTTGACCGAGCGGGCGACCTGGGTGCCGGCCTTCTCCTGCGCCTCGTGGGTGCTGGCGCCGAGGTGCGGGGTGACGACGACGTTGTCGTGGTGGAACAGCGGGCTCTCGGTGCACGGCTCGGTGCTGAACACGTCGATGCCGGCGCCGGCGACCCGGCCGTCCTTGATCGCGAGGTCGAGGGCCGCCTCGTCGACGATCCCGCCGCGGGCGGCGTTGACGATCCGGACCGACGGCTTGACCTGCTGCAGCTCGCGGTCGCCGATGAGGCCGAGGGTCTCGGCCGTCTTCGGCAGGTGGACGGTGATGAAGTCGCTGTCGCGGAGCAGCTCCTCCAGCGTGACGAGCTTCACGCCGAGTTGCGCGGCGCGGGCGGCCTGCACGTAGGGGTCGAACGCGATCACGTTCATGTCGAAGGCGGCGAGGCGCTGGGCGACCAGGACGCCGATGCGGCCGAGGCCGAGCACGCCGACGGTCTTGCCCTGCAGCTCGACGCCGGTGTACTTGGAGCGCTTCCACTCGCCCTGCTTGAGCGCGGAGTGGCCCTGCGGCACGTTGCGGGCGGTGGCGAGCAGCAGCGCGATCGCGTGCTCGGCGGCGGTGACGATGTTGGACGTGGGCGCGTTGACGACCATGACGCCGGCCTTGGTGGCGGCCTCCACGTCGACGTTGTCGAGGCCCACGCCGGCGCGGGCCACGACCCGCAGCTTCTTGGCGTGCTGGAACACCTCGGCGGTGACCTTGGTGGCGCTCCGCACGATCAGCGCGTCGACGTCGGCGACGGCGGGCAGCAGCTGCTCCTTGTCGCTGCCGTCTGCGTGGCGGACGTCGAAGTCGGCCTCCAGCACGGCGATGCCGGCCGGGGAGAGTTCTTCTGCGACGAGGACGACGGGCTTGCTCAAGTGAAAACAGTCCTTCGGAAAGTGAGTGGTGTGTGTGCTGTGCGGCGTGCAGGTGAAGTCGCGAGTCACCTCGTCGTGGCCCTCGCCCCCGGCAGCCGAGTCTATAACCCGTGGACGGCGCTGGTTCGCGGCAGGGAAGGACTCACCGGTAACTACCACTACGCACGGGTTCGCCCTGGTCTGTCAGGCCGCGTTCGGTTCCGGCACCGCGGCGAGCACGGACGCCACCCGCTCGGCGTCTCCGACGTGGATGTGCGGGACGTCCACGAACACCCGCAGCGGCCCCGCCGGCAGCCCCAGCTCCCCGGCGACCCCCGCCTGCACCTCGTGCAGCGGGATGTACATCAGGTAGCCGCGGTGGACGTTCTGCGACCGGAACATCGCCGTCATCATCAGCCGGTAGCCGCGGATGCGGAACGACAGCGCGGTCAGGGCCGGCAGCCCGTCGGCCGGCTCGCCCGGGATCGTCAGGGAGATCCACGCACTGGTCGTCCACGGCCTGGCGCGCAGCAGTTCCACCACCCACTGGATCTGGTCGTGCCCGTCCAGGTCGTGCAGCCGCGGCCAGTACCGCCCGCGCACGACGCGGCGGGTGCGCTCCTGGGCCCGCCGGACCAGCCGGGCCTGGTCGCCGTAGTCGTGGAGGATCGGGTCCTCCCAGCTCAGCGAGGTGATCTCGAACACCAGCGGGGGCCCCTCGATGATGGGCCCGCCGTCCTCCAGCCCGGCCTCGCCGGCCGCCCACACGTGCCGGAGCACACCGATCCACGCCTGCCCGCACGTCCCCCAGCGCCGGACGTCCTTGTCCCCTTGCGCCGGCATGTCATGACTCCACACCGTTATTCAGAGATTTTTCCGTCCGCCGCATTGCCGCACCGGCGGGGAATTCCGCACCGCCTCCGGCCGGTGGCCGCCCACCGGCCCCGATCAGCATCGCACCACGCATGCACTCCGCCTCAAGACCCGCTCCGGCGGCGGTCACAGGAGTGTTCGCGCAGGTACTCCCCGCACCGGCCGCGGCCGTAACGGCTTTCTTCAAGTATCAGGCAACCTACCCAAAAACGGTAGGAATATTTATCCGAACGGTATCTTCACCGGCATTCTGACCCCGTTGTCGTCCACTAGTCACTGGACAATCCGTCCCGACGATCGCGGTGCGGCTCACCAGGGGTCGGGGACGTCCCGGTGCAGCACGATGTATCCGTCCTGCCGGAAGACCTGCCGGTATCCGGCGGCCTCCATCTCGGCGACCCGCCGCCGCTGCTCGGCGACCGAGCCGAAGGGGAACTCCAGCCGCCCGACGTAGGCGACCGCCCAGGGCGCCCCGCGCGGCCGCCGGTCCCACAGCAGCACGCGGGCGCGGGACGTCAGCGCGGGGCCGACGCCGTTGGCCGCCTCGACGAGCGCGCCGTCGGGGATCCTCGCCGCCGCCGCCGACGCGGCGCGGGCCCGCTCGTTCTGCCGCCACAGCGCCGGGTCGGCCAGGTGCTTGTAGGCGAAGAACGGCACGCAGGCGACCGTGGCGGCGAGCACCCCGGCCATCGGCAGGACGGACGGGACCCGCCGCGCCGTCCGCATCCGCCCGCGCGGCAGCCCCCGCAGCCGCGCCGCCCCGTCCACCGCCGCGAGGACGAGCACGGCGATGACGAACGCGTTGTAGTGGTAGTGCGGTTCCCACCAGTTGCCGAACCGGCTCGCGAGCATCCGCTCGGCCAGCAGCGGCACGGCGGCGAGGGTCAGCGGGGACGCCAGCGGAAGCAGGAGCAGCGGCAGCACGACCAGCGCCATCGTCACGACCTTCTGCGGCGGGTCGACGAGCACCGCGGCGACGTCCCACGGCTGGGTGAGGGCGTGGACGGCGGCGTGCGGCACGTCCGGGCCGAGCGCGCCGTACGCCCAGTAGTAGCCGTTGTCGCCGCCGAAGGCCGCGATGAGCACGCGCGAGCAGAGCCAGGTGGCGACCATGCCGACGACGACGTAGGCGAGGCCGGCCCGCCGGTCGCCGCGGGGCAGCAGGTCGCGCGGCCCGCGCCGCTCGCCGTCCTGCTCGTCGGGGCGGGTGAGCAGGTAGAGGCCGAAGCCGGCGAGCAGGAGGCCCATGTCCTCCTTGACCAGCAGCAGCGCGAACGCCGCCACCGCCGCCCGGCCGCGCCGTCCCGCGTCGTGCCGCTCGACCAGCAACGCCGACAGCAGCGGCACGAACGCGACCTCGTGGAAGTCGAACGCGAGCGCCTCGGCGATCGGCCAGGACAGCGCGTACGCGCCGGCCGCGCAGTAGGCCGCGCCCGGGCCGAGCCGGCGCTCGGCGTACCGCCAGATCGGCCAGATCGCGAGCGCGAACAGCACGGCCTGCGCGACCAGCAGCGTCTCCGGGCCGTCGTGGATCCAGTAGAGCGGCGCGAGCAGCGCCAGCATCGGCGAGAAGTGGTCGCCGAGGACGGAGAACTGCGGCCCGAAGCCGTTGTGGACGCCCTTCACGATGGCGACCGGCAGGTCGAGGCGGCTGTAGGAGCGGACCGCCTGGTCGAAGATCACCAGGTCGTAGCTGCCGGTCCGGAAGGCGCGCAGCCGCATCAGCGAGTACGCCGCGTACAGCAGCGCGCTCGCCGCGATGAGCGCGGCGAGCGGCAGGCGATGGCGCCGGGTGCCTCCCCCGATGCCGGCGGGGACCTCGCGGGCCGGCCCCCGCGCCACGACGACCTCGGCCACGCGCCGGACGCTACCACCGGTCCGGCGCGCGGCCTGGTTCCGGCCCGCGCGTTTCCCCTGCGACGCGCTTCACATGACCGTGCCTTTCCGCTGCCGCGCCTCCTGGTACCACCTGCCTAGGCCGCGGCGCGCCGGGCCAGTGGCAGGCGGGAGCGGGTGAACGCCCCGGCGACGAGCGCGACGAGCAGCGGGATGCCGATGCCGACCGCCAGCAGCAGCGTCCACGGGACGTCCACGACCACGCCGTGCGGTGCGGCGCCGTCCGCGACGTCGGTGGTCAGCGGGCGCGTCACCGCGATGCCGGGGACGAGCCCGCCCGCGATGCCGAGCCAGCAGCCGAGCGCGGCGATGAACGCCGCCCGGCCCATGGTCAGCAGCCGGCGGGTGCCCGGCCGCGCGCCGATCGCGCCGAGCGTCGCGAGGTCGGGGCGGGCGTCGGCGGACGCCAGCCCGGTGGCGATCAGTGAGCCGCCGAGCGCCAGGACCGCCGCGACCCCCGCGAGCAGCAGCGTGACCGTGCCGAACGACCCGGTGAAGCCGCGTTCGACGTAGACGGAGCCGTCGTTGCGGGTGAAGCCGTCCAGGGTCTTGTCCAGGCGCGCCTGCTCGGCCGCGGTGACGCGGTGGTCGGCGCGGTCGACGCCGAACGCCTCGGTCCGGACGGGCAGCCCGATCTTCTGCGCGGCCTCGGGCGGGACGATCGCCCGCACGCGCGGGTCGCCGGCGGCGGCGACGGCCGGCAGGTCCTTGATCGTCCGGACGACGTGCTCCTTGTCGTCGTCCCAGTAGAAGACCTTGGCCGTGGTCGTCCCGCCGGCCGGGGGCGCGGCCCGGAACAGCACGATCTTCCCCGCGTCCAGCGCGGCGGTGACGGCGGGGTCGTCGCGGCCGAGGACCATGCGGGCCTCGCGGGCACCGCCGACCACGTTGTCCATGAGGTCGACGACGGCGTTCTCGTCGCGGTCGGCGGCGAAGGCGACGGCGGGGCACTGCGCCCAGTCGTCCCCCACGCAGGCGCCGTCCGGCCCGGGCAGGGCCTTCAGCGTGACGACGGGCACGCCGGGCAGGTCGCGCCGGACGGCCTCCCCGACCGCGTCGGCCCGGTCCAGTGGCGGCCTGACCAGCGCCGATCCCATGGGGAGCTTCGCCTGGTACTCGATCTGCTCCTGCCGGAAGTCGCTGGCGCCCCCGATGGCCAGCGCGGTGATCCCGGCGACGGCCGCCATGATCGCGGCGACCGCGGGCGCGGTGCGGGCCCGGTTGCGCTCGGCGTCGCGGACGGCCAGGCGCAGCGGCAGCGGCAGCCGGCCCGCGAGCCGGCCGGTCGCCCCGACCAGCCACGGGCAGGCGAGCACGAGCCCGATGATGATCGCGACCGCGCCGATCGCGGCGCCGAACTCGCGCCATGTCCGGACGCCCTCCAGGCACAGCGCCACGCCCGCGACGACGAGGACGCCGCCGGCGACCGGCCAGCCGCGGCGGGCCGCGGCCGGCGCCTCGCGGCGCCCGGCGAGGGCGGCGACGACGTCCATCCGGGCGGCCTGCGCGGCCGGGACGAGCGCGGCGAGCAGCCCGCTGCCCGCGCCGACCAGCATCGTCACGGCGACGAGGAGCCACGGCACGGTGAACGGGCCGAGCGGTTCGGCGCCGCGCGCCTCGGCGGTCCATGCGACGGCGGCGGCGCCGGCGATGCCGAGCCCGGCCCCGCCGATCGCGGCGGTGCCGCCGAGCAGCAGCCCGCTCGCCAGCACCACGGCGCGCAGGTGCCGGCCCGTCCCGCCGGACGCGGCGACGAGCGCGAGGTCGCGGCGCCGCCGCCGGACGTCCACCACGAAGGCCGGCCCGGCCAGCAGCACGACCTCCAGCACGACCATCGCGACGATCAGCGCCAGCACGGCGCTCTCGGCGGGGGACGCGTGGCCCGCGCCGGCGGACCGGTCCCGGGCGTCGCCGGTCGCCTGCAGCACGGCGAGGGCGACCACGGCGCCGATCGGCAGCCCGATCATGCCCAGCACGAGCGCCGTGCGGCCCTTGCCGCGCAGCGCGTCCTGGCGGGCGAGGCGCAGCGCGAATCCGTACCGGTTCACGTCATCTCCTGGAGCAGGGTCTCGGGGCCGGAGGGGGCGGGGGTGGCGTCGACGATCCGGCCGTCGCGCAGGAACACGACCCGGTCCGCCCAGGCGGCGTGCCGGGACTCGTGCGTCACCATCAGGCAGGACGCGCCCGCGTCGCAGCGGCCCCGCAGGACTCGCATGACGTCCTCGCCGGTGTGGCTGTCGAGCGCGCCGGTGGGCTCGTCGGCGAGGACGAGCCGGCGGTCGCCGACGAGCGCGCGGGCGATCGCGACGCGCTGCTGCTGGCCGCCGGACATCTCGTCCGGGAACCGGTCGGCCAGCTCGCCGACGCCGACCTCCGCCAGCGCCCGCCGCGCCTCCTTGCGGGCCTGCCGGGCGCGGACGCCGTCCAGTTCGCGCGGCAGCATGACGTTCTCGGCCGCGGTGAGGCTGGGGATGAGGTTGAGGTCCTGGAAGACGTAGCCGACGGCGCGGCGGCGCAGGGCCGAGCGGTCCGCCCGGCCGAGCGCGCCGAGGTCGGCGCCGGCGACGACGACCTGCCCGGAGGTGGGCGTGTCGAGGCCGCCGGCGAGGGTCAGCAGCGTCGACTTGCCGGAGCCGGACGGGCCCATCACCGCGACGAACTCCCCCGCCGCGACGTCCATGGTCACCCCGGCGAGGGCGTGCACGAGGGCCGCGCCCCGCCCGTGGTCGCGGGACACCTCCCGCAGGGCGAGGACGCTCATCGCCGCGCCTCCTCGCCGGCGTCCGCGGGCGCCTCGGCGGGCGACCCGGCGGGCGCGGACGGGGCGGGCGGCTCGGCGCGGACGACGTAGGTCTCGCAGTGGTCCAGCCAGCGCACCTCGGCCTCCGCCTGGAAGATCATGGACTCCAGGACCAGCCGCCAGGCCCGGTCCCCCTGGTCGGCGGGGACGGCGGGCGCGTCGGCCTTCAGCCGGGTGAGGTCCTGCAGGGTGCGCAGCGTGGCGGTGCGCTGCGCCTGGACGACCTGGGCGACGTCCACGTCCGGCGCGGTGACGGCCATCGCCAGCTTGATCGCCAGTTCGTCGCGCGGCCGGTCGGCCCGGACGATCGGGGTGGCGAACCACCGCCGGACGTCCTGCTTGCCCGCCGGGGTGATCCGGTAGACGAAGCGGCCCTCGTCGTCGGCGCCGACGCGGGTGACCAGGTCGTCGCGTTCGAGCCTGGAGAGGGTGGAGTAGACCTGCCCGATGTTGAGCGGCCAGGTGGCGCCGGTGAAGGACTCGAACTCGGCGCGCAGCTGGTAGCCGTAGCGGGGCCCCTGGGACAGCAGTGCCAGCAGGCCGTGACGGATCGACATACCTACCGAGTATGCATACCACGTATGCTTTAGGCAATACCGAGTATGCATCCGCGAGGACACACCACCGAGTTTTCACTGTGCGCAACGGCCCGGAGCCTTAACGTGACCGATGTCCCCGGCCGATCAGGAGAGAGACCCGTGACCTCGGACTGCACCTCGGACTCCGCAGCGACCTCGAACCGCACCCCGAACCGCACCCCGAACCGCACCACGGAGCAGGACCCGGGCTGCGCGCCGGACTGCCATGCCAGCGTCCTGCGCGACGTGCTGGGCGTGTACGACCACCGCTACCTGGGCCTCGACCGCCTCCAGCGGGAGCGGCTCGTGGACGGCACCCGCCGCGTCCTCGGCGAGGAGGGGCTGAGCGAGGCGGCCCGCGCCGCCCTGCCCGCGTCCGCCCGGCTCCGGGCGTTCTGCATCCAGCACGGCCTGCGCGAGGAGCTGGAGCGGCTCATCCGCGACGAGGTGGAGGGCGGCCCGGCCGGCGCCGTCGTGGTCGGCGGCCGCATCTACGCCATGTACCCCTACCTGCGCGGAGTCCCCCGCCTGGACGCCGACATCACCACCGAGGTCGGCGTCGACCACCGGCTGGACGCGGTCGGCTGGCAGGGCCGCCAGGTGCGCGTCCGCGGCGTCGCGGCGCTCCAGCGCGTCGAGACCGACCGCACCGCCGTCGACCTCATCCTGCGGGAGCGGACGTCCGGCCGGGAGCACGGCTTCCCCGCCGTCCCGCGGCAGGACGGCGCCCGCGGGTTCGAGGCCGTCGCCGACCCCGCCGCCGTCGAACCCGGACGCTGGGACGTGCACGTTGCGGCCACCGCGCTCGGCGTCACCCGCGAGGCCCGCTTCGGCGCCGTCCGCGCGGGCGGACTGCGGACCGGCCCGCAGCGGCGGGCGGCCGGCGCGAAGGACGTCGCCGTCTACTTCACCAGGGGCGGCCACCTGGCGCTGTTCGTGACCGGCGCGCCCGGCGGCGCATCCCCACTGGCCAGACTCCTCCGCCGCTTCCGTTGAGCTGCGGCGTGTTGTTGGAAGGTTCCGCCGACGGCGGCGTAGCGTCCGTCGGCGAGGTACTCGATGCCGTTCCG